>NZ_QUHY01000015.1:0-101185 GCF_003479865.1 Blautia sp. AM47-4 | reverse complement strand
CCCGCGACCCCAACCTTGGCAGTTGTTACTCCACCCCTGAGCCACTCGCGCATATACATCCTTTTGGATGAAGCGGGTGATGGGAATCGAACCCACGTATCCAGCTTGGAAGGCTGGTGTTCTACCATTGAACTACACCCGCAGATGATGGGCACTGATTTTTTTTCTCTGTCTTGTTGACTGCCGTGCCTCACTGACAAAACGTATTCTACAGGAAAGCTGAGAAAAAGTCAACCCCTTTTTTGAAAAAAATTAAAAAATTTTCAAAACACTGAAAAAGGAGAAAATTCAGGGTGAAAGGGGCGTGAAAATGTCCGCAAAGATCAGCCTTGTTCCAGAACGGGAAATGTACTATAATAGAAAAACGGAAAAGCAAAAAAGGGGGAATTTCCCTATGCAGGAAAATGGAACAGAACTTCTGGTTTGCTGCACCGGTTGTCAGAGCTGTATGCCGTGCATGGTAAAAATCAACATCCCGGGTTTGTTTGCGCTTTACAACCGGACAGCGACGGAAGGCGTCGAAGCGGTTCGTGCAGAGTATGAGCGTCAGGACAAACGTGCCGATGACTGCATCAACTGTTATCGCTGTGAAAAGCAGTGCCCGCAGCACCTCGGGATCGGCATTCTGATGCAGGATATTGCGGAAACCTTCGGAGAATAGGAAAAAAGGAGCATCTGTGCAATTTAAAGAAGCATTCTAATCTTTCTATAAAATATTTTGGGAAAAACTGGACTTATCTGAAAAATTTGATATAATAGAAAGGTAGTGACAGGGAAATTTTATGCTAAAATCTGGAAAGAAGAGCCCTGTCAATTCTTATGGGAGGAAAAATACATGGATGCCATTGATTATAAGATTCTGAAGATATTGCAGAAAAATGCCCGCGAGACGGCTTCCAATATCAGCAAAGAGATTCATTTATCGGTTTCTGCAGTCATCGAGAGAATCCGTAAAATGGAAGAAACCGGAGTGATTAAAGAATACACCATTATTGTAGACGAAAAGAAAACGGGAAATGAGATGACCGCGCTGATGGAAGTCAGCCTGGAGCATCCGAAGTTCTTTGACAGTTTTGCAGATGCGATCCAGAAACTGGAGTACATCGTATCCTGCTATTATCAGACCGGAGATTTTGATTTGATTATCCGCATTTCCTGTCACTCATCCGACGAACTCGAAGAAATCCACCGCCAGGTGATGAGCCTTCCGGGCGTCGATGCGACAAGAACGCATGTAGTGCTGAAAAATGTAAAAAATATCTATTCCGCCATCCGCAGACCGGACAAATAAAAACCGGCACAGCCGGAATCTGATACGAGAGCGTGTCTGAAAATAATCCGAAAGAGTTTTCAGGCACGTTTTGGCGTCTCAGAAAAAGTACGGAAAGAAAGAAGGAAAAAAGTGAACAGATACTTACGCTGTTATGCAGAGATTTCACTCGAAGCGATCGGGCATAACATCAGAGAAGTGAAAAAAAGACTACCGGAGGGCGTGAAACTCCTTGGCGTTGTAAAAGCGAACGCCTACGGCCACGGTGCCGTTCCGGTAGCATCCTATCTGGAAAACCAGGTTGATTATTTTGCAACCGCAACCATCGAGGAGGCTGTCGAGCTCAGAGAAAACGGCATTTCCGCGCCGATCCTGATTCTCGGCTACGTGTCCCCGTCCCAGTACGGCGACCTTGTGGAATACGACATCACTCAGACGATCGACAGCTACGCACAGGCACTTGCCCTCGAAAAAGAGGCAGCACGCCAGAACCGGAAAGCAAAAGCACACCTCGCGGTCGATACCGGCATGACGCGGATCGGCTTCCAGGTGACAGAGCACGATGCGGATGAGGCGGCAAAAATCGCGGATCTTCCGCACATCGAGCTGGAAGGTATGTTTACGCATTTCTCCTGCGCCGATCAGGAAGACAAGACGTACTGTTCGATGCAGATGGAAAAATATGATAAGATGACGGCACTTTTAGCAGAGCGCGGCGTGACGATTCCGCTTCGCCATATCTGCAACTCCGCCGGAATCATGGAATTTGACGATCACCGCTTTGAGATGGTGCGTTCCGGTATCATCACCTACGGCATTTACCCATCCGAGAAGGTAAAAAAAGAGCGTCTCGATCTGATCCCGGCGCTTTCCTGGAAGAGCCATGTCATCCATGTGAAGGAAGTCGGCCCGGGCATCGGCGTCAGCTACGGTGCCACGTATGTGACCGAGAAACCGATGACACGGATCGCAACTGTTTCAGCCGGCTATGCAGACGGCTATCCGAGAGCTCTCTCGAACCAGGGCTGTGTGCTGATCCACGGGAAAAAAGCACCGATCATCGGAAGAATCTGTATGGATCAGATGATGGTGGACGTGACCGACATCCCGGATGTGCAGGTGGAGGACGTTGTAACGCTTGTCGGAACCGACGGGGATGAGACCATCACGATCGAAGAGATCGCCAACCCGGCGGCACGTTTCGATTACGAGATGCTCTGCGATATCAGCAGCCGTGTAACAAGGGTTTATAAATAGTTATCCAAAATAGAAAAATCAAAGTCTCCGAAGACGGAAAAAAGCAGAATCTGCTGACCGTTTCGGAGACTTTTTTGTGTTGGAACAGGTTTTCTGGATTATTTAACCGGTGCGGGTTGACAGGCGGTGCCGGAGTATGGTAGGATACCAATTAGTTTAGCGTAGTACAGTGATAACATGATCACGTAAAAAAGGAGAAGATTATTATGAAAAAGAAAATGGTTAGCATTTTGACAGCAGCCTTTTGTGTATCTGCCCTGCTGGCTGGCTGCGGCTTTGCAGACACAGCAAAAACATCTGCCTCATCAGCAGGAGCAGCATCCTCTTCCGCAGACGGAACGACAACCTTTACCGTGGGCTTCGATGCAGAATACCCGCCGTACGGCTACATGGACGATGAGACCGGCGATTACACCGGATTTGACCTGGAGCTCGCCGAGGCAGTCTGCGAGATTTACGGCTGGAAGCTGGTAAAAACCCCGATCAACTGGGATGCGAAAGATACCGAGCTGAATTCTGGTGCGATTGACTGCATCTGGAACGGCTTTACCATGAACGGCAGAGAGGACGATTACACCTGGTCCGATCCGTACGTGGACAACAGCCAGGTGATGGTCGTATCTGAGAATTCCGGCATCAACAGCCTGTCCGATCTGGCAGGAAAGACGGTTGGTGTGCAGGCAGCATCCGCAGCACTCGATCTTTTACAGAGTGAGGAAGAAGGCGGTCAGAAAGAACTCGCCGATACTTTCGCCGCTCTGCAGCAGTTCCCGGATTATAACAATGCGTTTGTAGAGCTTCAGGCAGGTTCCATCGATGCGGTTGCCATGGATATCGGCGTTGCCAAATATCAGCTGGAAAGCCGCGGAGAAGGATACAAAATCCTCGACGAGCACCTGAACTCTGAGAAATATGCGATCGGATTCAAAAAAGGAAATACCGAGCTCTGCGATAAAGTAAACGAAGGCCTGCAGCAGGTTCTGGCCGACGGAACATTCGACAAGCTCGCAGAAAAATACGGAATCGCAGACATGGTGTGTCTGGAGAAAAAAGGAGAGTAAAGCAGCATGAAGTTGTCCATGATTCTATCACAGCTTAGTACCGGAATGGCGGGAACGATCTCGATATTTGTCCTGACGCTCGTATTTTCCCTGCCGCTCGGTCTGCTGATCGCCTTCGGGCGTATGTCGAAAAACCGGATTGTGAGCGGAATTTTCCGGCTCTATATCTCCCTGATGCGCGGCACGCCTCTGATGCTGCAGCTCATGGTGGTTTACTTCGGACCGTTCTATCTGTTCGGTATGAACATCGGAAAATGGCGCTTTCCGGCGATTATCACCGGATTTGCCTTAAACTACGGCGCCTATTTTGCAGAAATCTACCGCTCCGGCATCGTTTCGATGGATCGTGGACAGTACGAGGCAGCAAAGCTTCTTGGTTATTCGAAGGGACAGACGTTTGTCCGCATTATTCTGCCGCAGGTTGTGAAACGGATTCTGCCGGCGATCACCAATGAGGTGATTACGCTGGTCAAGGATACGTCGCTGGCCTTTTCCATTTCCTATGTGGAAATGTTCACGATCGCAAAACAGATCGCGGCGGCCAAGACCACGATGGTTCCGTTCGTCGCCGCCGGTATTTTCTACTACATCTTCAACTTTGTCGTGGCGTGGGTGATGGAACTTTTGGAAAAGAAATTTTCTTATTATCATTAACTATAGAAGAGAGCGGAAAACGATATGATTTATCTGGAAATGAACCATGTAAGAAAGAGCTTTGGGGATCTCGAAGTGTTAAAAGATATTTCCCTCAAAGTAGAAGAGGGCGAGGTGCTCTCGATCATCGGCCCGTCGGGATCGGGAAAATCGACGCTGCTGCGGTGTGCGGCGATGCTGGAGACGATGGATGGCGGTGACCTGACGTATCTTGGCGAGCAGGCAGTCACCATGCAAAATGGAAAATCCGTTTATGCAAAGCCGGCCGTGCTGCGGAAAATTCAGGAAAACTTTGGAATGGTATTCCAGAGCTTCCACCTGTTTCCACATTATGATGTGATGAAAAACCTCTGCGATGCGCCGATTCATGTGCAGAAACGCAACCGTGCGGAGGTGGAAGCACAGGCAGAAGAGCTGCTGCAGAAAATGGGGCTCACAGGAAAAGAAAAGGCGTATCCGTGTCAGCTTTCCGGCGGTCAGTGTCAGAGGGTTGCGATTGCGCGCGCGCTGATGCTGAATCCGAAGGTGCTCTTTTTTGATGAGCCGACTTCGGCGCTCGACCCGGAGCTGACAGGCGAGGTGCTGAAGGTCATCAAATCTCTTGCGGAGATGAATATGACCATGGTGATCGTTACCCACGAGATGAATTTTGCCCGGGAGATTTCCAACCGCGTCATCTTTATGGAACAGGGCGTGATCGCCGTGGAAGGAACGCCGGACGAAGTCTTCGATTCCGAAAATGCCAGAATGCAGGGCTTTTTGGGAAAATTTCGTGAGAAGTAACGACGTTGCACTTGCCTAAAAAAACAACATGCGTTATACTAGAGCGTGGTTGAAACGTATTTCAAACACGCTCTTTATACGTCCCATTCTGTTTTTGGGAATGAAAAAGAGCGGGGATAAAAGAGAAACCGAATACACATTTTGACAAGAAAAGGAGAATCGTGTCTATGAGCGGAACTGACAGATATGTAAGCCCTCTTTCCGAACGTTATGCAAGCAAGGAGATGCAGTACATCTTCTCCCCGGATATGAAATTCCGTACCTGGAGAAAGTTATGGATTGCGCTGGCTGAGACAGAAAAGAACTGGGACTTTCTATTACAGATGAGCAGATCGAAGAACTGAAAGCAAATGCCGAGAACATCAACTACGATGTGGCAAAAGAAAGAGAGAAAGTCTGCCGTCATGACGTAATGTCCCATGTGTATGCCTACGGCGTACAGTGTCCGAAAGCAAAAGGAATCATCCATCTGGGAGCAACCAGCTGCTACGTAGGCGACAATACCGATATCATTGTCATGAACGAAGCCTTAAAGCTGGTGAAGAAAAAACTGGTGAACGTTATCGCTGAGCTGGCAAAATTTGCGGATACCTACAAAGACCAGCCGACCCTTGCCTTCACCCACTTCCAGCCGGCACAGCCGACCACCGTCGGAAAACGTGCAACCCTGTGGATGCAGGAGTTCTTAATGGACCTTGAAGATCTCGAGTATGTACAGAGCACCTTAAAGCTGCTCGGCTCCAAAGGAACAACAGGCACACAGGCAAGCTTTTTAGAGCTGTTCGAAGGAGATCAGGAGACCATCGACAAGATCGATCCGATGATCGCTGAGAAAATGGGCTTCAAGAACTGCTATCCTGTTTCCGGACAGACGTATTCCAGAAAAGTCGATACGAGAGTATTAAACGTTCTGGCAGGCATTGCGGCAAGCGCAACGAAATTCTCCAACGATATCCGTCTTCTGCAGCACTTAAAAGAAGTCGAGGAACCGTTCGAGAAAGGACAGATCGGATCTTCCGCCATGGCATATAAGAGAAATCCGATGAGAAGCGAGCGTATCGCATCCCTGTCCCGTTATGTGATCACCGATGCATTAAATCCGGCCATCACCTCTTCTGTACAGTGGTTTGAGAGAACCCTCGATGACTCTGCAAACAAGAGACTTTCCATTCCGGAAGGCTTCCTTGCCATCGACGGTATCCTGGATCTGTGCATGAACGTCGTAGACGGACTTGTGGTTTATCCAAAGGTTATCTTAAAACACATGATGGCAGAGCTTCCGTTTATGGCAACTGAGAATATCATGATGGATGCGGTAAAAGCAGGCGGCGACCGTCAGGAGCTGCATGAGAGAATCCGCGAGCTGTCCATGATCGCCGGAAAACATGTCAAAGAGGAAGGCCGCGATAATGATCTTCTGGATCTGATCGCAGCGGATGAGATGTTCCATCTGACCAAAGAAGAGCTGGAAAAGACGATGGATCCGTCCAAATACACAGGCCGCGCATCCGTACAGGTTGACGCATTCCTGAAGAACGTAGTTAATCCGGTGCTTGAGGCAAACAAAGAGGCACTTGGCATGACTGCGGAAATCAACGTCTGATGCGTTTGATAAACAGAAATAATAAAAAAACAAATTTTATAAGTAATAATAAGTTTTACTTATGAAGAAAACATGGTATACTATGCATGAACGGCCGAAACAAAGAGGCCGCAAGTATACGTTGAATTAGGAGGATGTCACATGATTAAGGCAGTAGTAGGAGCAAACTGGGGAGACGAGGGAAAAGGTAAGATTACCGATATGCTCGCAAAAGAGGCAGACATTATTGTCCGTTTCCAGGGTGGTGCGAATGCAGGCCATACCATTGTAAACAACTATGGAAAGTTTGCACTTCATACCCTTCCATCCGGCGTATTTTACAGCCACACAACAAGCGTAATCGGAAACGGTGTTGCACTCAATATTCCGGTTCTGATCAAAGAGTTAAATGAGATCGTTTCGAAGGGAGTGCCGGCACCGAAGATCAAAATTTCCGACCGTGCACAGATGGTAATGCCGTACCACATCCTGTTCGATCAGTATGAGGAAGAGCGTCTGGGCGGAAAATCCTTTGGTTCCACCAAATCCGGTATCGCTCCGTTCTACTCAGATAAATATGCAAAAATCGGTTTCCAGGTAAACGAGTTGTTCGACGATGAGCACCTGAAAGAGAAACTGAAATCCGTATGCGAAACCAAGAACATTCTGCTCGAGCATCTGTATCACAAACCGCAGTTAAATCCGGATGAGATCTATGCAGAGCTGATGGAATACAAAAAAATGGTTGAGCCATACGTATGCGATACTTCCGCATTCCTGTGGAACGCGATTCAGGAAGGCAAGGAGATCCTGCTTGAGGGTCAGCTTGGTTCCTTAAAAGACCCGGATCACGGAATTTACCCGATGGTAACTTCTTCTTCCACACTGGCCGGCTACGGCGCAGTAGGAGCAGGTGTTCCGCCATATGAAATCAAGAAAATCGTAACCGTATGCAAAGCTTACTCCAGCGCAGTAGGAGCAGGTGCTTTCGTTTCCGAGATCTTCGGCGATGAGGCAGATGAGCTCAGAAGACGCGGCGGAGACGGCGGAGAGTTCGGTGCAACCACAGGCCGCCCGAGACGTATGGGATGGTTCGACTGTGTTGCTTCCCGTTACGGCTGCAGAATGCAGGGTACCACCGATGTAGCGTTCACCGTACTTGACGTACTTGGCTATCTGGATGAGATTCCGGTCTGCACAGCATACGAAGTAGACGGAAAAGAAATCCACGATTTCCCGAACACCAGCATTCTTGAGAAAGCAAAACCGGTGCTGAAAACGCTTCCGGGCTGGAAATGCGATATCCGCGGCATCAAGAAATATGAGGATCTGCCGGAAAACTGCAGAAACTACATCGAGTTTGTAGAGAAAGAAATCGGATTCCCGATCACCATGATCTCCAACGGGCCGGGAAGAGACGATATCATTTACCGCAACAAATAATTCAGGCGGTTTTTAGAGGATTTTTATGAAAAAAGCAGGACAGCTTCTCGCAGTTCTGACAGCGGCTTCCGTGCTGCTGTCGGGCTGTGAGAAGTTAAAAGATGTGACAACGACATCTGTCTATGTGAGCAAAAATGGTGTTGTGACAGAAGCTATTGTGGAAGATTACAGCAAAGACGATGATTACACGGAAGACGAACTGAAGGTCTTTGTGGAGGATGACATCAAAAAATTCACAGAGGAGCGCGGCGATGCGGATTCCGTGAAGCTGGAAAAATGCCAGATCAAAGAGGACAAGGTGGAGATCCGGATGGAATACGGAGATTACCAGTCTTACGCGGATTATCACGGAGCAGAATTTTTCGCAGGCACGCTGGATGAGGCAGAAGAAGCGGGATATGATTTTTCCGCTTCCTTTGTCGATTCTAAAGGCAATGAGGTTTCAGTCGAAGATGCGGTCAAAGGCGTTAAGCATGTACGCGTGATTGTCTGCGAGGAGCCGCTGGAAATCGTAACGGAAGATCCGGTGCTCTGCGTTTCCGGTACAGCCGTGATCAAAGGAAAAAACACGGTGGATACGGCCGGCGAGTGGACCACAAAGTCCACAGAGAGTGATTCTGCGTCATCATCAGAGCAGACTAAGACAGAAGAAACAGAGCAGGAATATGAGCAGGACGTTCTTCTTGCCAGTCCTGTTATTGTTGTTTATGGTAAGTAAACAAATAAAATAGAGGAGTAACTAACTATGGAAAAGACAATGGACAAAATTGTGGCAGTAGCAAAATCCAGAGGTTTTGTATATCCGGGTTCCGAAATTTACGGCGGCCTGGCAAATACCTGGGATTACGGCCCGCTCGGTGTTGAGCTGAAAAACAACGTGAAAAAAGCATGGTGGCAGAAATTCGTGATGGAGAGCCCGCACAACGTAGGTGTTGACTGCGCGATCCTGATGAACCCGCAGACATGGGTAGCTTCCGGTCATCTCGGCGGATTTTCCGATCCTCTGATGGACTGTAAAGAGTGCCACGAGCGTTTCCGTGCAGACAAGCTGATCGAAGACTTCTGCGAGGAAAAAGGCATTGAAATCGAAGGCGGCAGTGTAGACGCATGGTCCCAGGAAGAGATGAAGAACTTCATCGAGGAGCATCAGATTCCGTGTCCGTCCTGCGGAAAACATAATTTTACCGATATCCGTCAGTTCAACCTGATGTTCAAAACCTTCCAGGGTGTTACAGAGGATGCGAAGAACACCGTATATCTTCGTCCGGAGACTGCACAGGGTATCTTCGTAAACTTCAAAAACGTACAGCGTACTTCCAGAAAGAAAATTCCGTTCGGAATCGGTCAGATCGGTAAATCTTTCCGTAACGAGATTACACCGGGTAACTTCACCTTCCGTACCCGTGAGTTCGAGCAGATGGAGCTGGAGTTCTTCTGCGAGCCTGGCACCGATCTTGACTGGTTCCAGTACTGGAGAGGCTTCTGCATCAACTGGCTGAAGAGCCTCGGCATGAAAGACGAAGAGATGCGTGCAAGAGACCATTCTCCGGAAGAGCTGTGCTTCTACAGCAAGGGAACAACCGATATCGAGTTCCTGTTCCCGTTCGGATGGGGCGAGCTGTGGGGAATCGCAGACCGTACCGATTACGACCTGACTCAGCATCAGAATGTATCCGGACAGGATATGACCTATTTCGATCCAGAGAAGAACGAGAAATACATCCCGTATGTTATCGAGCCGTCTCTTGGTGCTGACCGTGTCGTTCTGGCATTCCTGTGCAGCGCTTATGACGAGGAAGTTCTCGACGCAGAGAAGAATGATGTTCGTACCGTGATGCATTTCCATCCGGCACTGGCACCGGTAAAAATCGGTGTGCTTCCGCTTTCCAAGAGCTGA
This sequence comes from Blautia sp. AM47-4, assembly GCF_003479865.1. Taxonomy (NCBI): domain Bacteria; kingdom Bacillati; phylum Bacillota; class Clostridia; order Lachnospirales; family Lachnospiraceae; genus Blautia; species Blautia sp. AM47-4. The sequence goes on along the minus strand of NZ_QUHY01000015.1, from coordinate 91,238 downwards.
ACGAGGGCGCTGAGAAAGTCTTTGCAGAGCTGTCCAAGAAATACAACTGCGAGTTTGATGACCGTGGAAATATCGGAAAACGGTATCGCCGTCAGGATGAGATCGGTACTCCGTACTGCATCACCTACGACTTCGATTCCGAGACCGATGGTGCTGTTACCGTCCGTGACCGTGACACCATGGAGCAGGAGAGAATTAAAATTGAGGATCTCGATGCTTACTTTGCAGATAAATTTACTTTCTAATCTGGCTTTTTAGTCCGGAAAAAGAGTAGAAAAAAAGGATTCCCACTCGAGGGAATCCTTTTTTGTATACTTTGTATTACTCAATAATCGTACCTGTTTTTCCCTGGAATCCGGCGAGTGCGGAATCAATGGAAGTGATGACTGCGGTACGGCCGATGCCTTTCTCGAGGAAAGAAACAGCTGCTTCCATCTTCGGCAGCATGGAGTTTTCTCCGAACTGGCCTTCTGCGATGTATTTCTTCGCGTCAGCAACGGTGATGTGCTCCAGCGGTTTTTCGTCCGGGGTACCGTAGTTGATGGAAACGTTTTCCACGCTGGTCAGGATCATCAGCATGTCTGCGTTCAGCATTTCTGCCATCAGGCCGCTGGTGAGGTCTTTTTCGATGACTGCGGATGCACCCTTTAACTCTTCATTCTGTGGGAGAACCGGGATTCCGCCGCCGCCTGCTGCGATGACAACCTGTCCGGCATCGAGAAGAAGACGGATGGAGTCGATCTCTACGATATCCTGCGGCTTCGGAGCAGCAACGATTCGGCGGTAGCCGTCCTCGGTTTTCGTTACGTAGTTTCCTTTTTCTTCCTCTGCGTCAGCCTCCTCTTTGGTAAGCGTACGGCCGATCAGTTTGACCGGATTGTTGAAGGCATCGTCGTACGGATCTACTTCAACCTGTGTAAGAATCGTGGATGTGGTTTTGAAGATTCCCCTGCGGAGAAGCTCAGCACGGATGGCGTTCTGCAGGTCGTAGCCGATGTAGCCTTCGCTCATAGCGGAGCAGACAGACATCGGGGCTGCGCTGTAGTCGGTGTGCATTTTGCCGAATTCATTCATCGCCATGTGGATCATGCCGACCTGCGGCGCATTGCTGTGGGTGATGACAACATCAGCGCCGGCAGCAACGAGATCTGCGATTACTTTTGCGGAACGTTTTACGGCTGCTTTCTGTTCCGGCAGCGTCGTTCCAAGAGCTTTGTGTCCCAGTGCAACAACTATTTTTTTTCTTTTCATTGGAAGATACCTCTCTTTGCAGTTCATAGATTTTGATACGAAAAAACCAGGCATCAATATAGAACTATTATAAAGTTTATGGAGGCAAAAATCAAGAAGAAACCGACATTGCGCACATTGAAATGTTTTTCGGACTATGGTATTCTATAAAAGTATCTGAGTCGTAGGGATTTGAAACGTGAAAGGGAGGTCCCGGCATGAAAAACATGCGCACGTTACAAAAACGGATCGCATATCAGCTCCAGCAGGGCAGTCTGGATGCGGAAGTTACAGGAATCACATGCGACAGCAGAAAAGTACAGCCGCAGAACGTGTTTGTCTGCATCCGCGGAAACAGGATGGACGGGCACGTATATGCAGAAGAAGCAGTCGAGAGGGGCGCTGCTGTTCTGGTTGCGGAGCGGGAACTGGAAGGGATTCCGGAAAAGGTAACCGTACTCGTAGTAAAGGACAGCAGAGAAGCACTCGCACAGCTTTCCTGTGCCTGGGAGGACGATCCGGCGCAGCACCTTGTGACAATCGGAGTGACCGGCACGAAGGGAAAGACGACGACTGCATATATGATTTACGAAATCCTGCGAAAAGCAGGGATACGCGCAGGACTCATCGGAACGATCGAGACGAGGATCGGGGAAAAAAGCATTCCGTCAGAAAATACAACGCCGGAGCCTGTTGTGCTGCAGAAGCTGTTTTCTGAAATGATGCGGGAGGGCTGCACCCATGTTGTGATGGAGGTTTCCTCGCAGGCGGAAAAACAGCACCGGTGTGATGGAATTACGTTTGATTACGGTGTGTTCACCAACATTGGAAACGACCACATCGGCGCCGGGGAGCATGCATCGTTTGCAGAATATCTGTCCTGCAAAAAGAAGCTGCTTCGCACCTGCAGAACCGGAATTGTAAACCGGGATGACAAAAGGTTTCCGGAGATCATAAGGCAGAGCACCTGCCGTCTGGTGACATTCGGATGCAGGGAAAAAGCTGATTTTATGGCAGCAGATGCAGCACTCGATCAGGCGCCCGGCGTGCTCGGTGTCTCATACCGGGTGCAGGGCGCAGCGGATTTTCCGGTACGGGTAGATCTGCCGGGTCTGTTTTCCGTTTCCAACTCGCTTGCCGCCATTGCGGTCTGCGCGCAGATGGGAATCCCGGAAAAGGCGATGCAGGAGGCACTTTCCGCAGTCCGCGTCCGTGGGCGGTGTGAGGCAGTTCCGGTGTATCCGGAAATGACGCTTCTCATTGACTACGCACACAATGCGATGAGCCTCGAAAGCCTGTTAAAGACACTGCGGAAGTACCATCGAAGCGCCTGATCTGTCTCTTCGGCTGCGGCGGAAACCGCGCGCGGGACCGGAGATTCCAGATGGGAGAGGTGTCGGGGCGTCTGGCGGATCTGACCGTCATCACCTCGGACAATCCGCGGGATGAGGAACCACAGGCGATTCTGGACGATATCCGGACGGGAATCGGGAAAACAGAAGGCGCTTTCGTTGAGATTGCAGACCGTAAGGAGGCGATCCGGTATGTGATCGAAAACCGGCAGCCGGGCGATCTCGTGGTGCTCGCGGGAAAAGGCCACGAAACGTATCAGATCCGGAAGGGGAAACGGTACGAGATGGATGAGCGCGTGCTGATCCGGGAAATACTGGAAGAAAGTAAGGGGAATGTATGAGCAGCGTTTACGCTGATGTAATCGTAGACATCACAAATGAAAAACTGGACCGGACCTTTCAGTACAAGGTTCCGCCGGAACTGACAGGGGAGATCAGTCCGGGAACGGCGGTACAGATTCCGTTTGGAAACGGAAACCGCACGATCACCGGCTATGTGCTTTCCGTCGGAAACGAGCCGAAATATCCGCAGGACCGGATGAAGGCCATCCTCGCGGTACAAAAGGATGCGGCGACCGTAGAGACGAAGCTCATCGCGCTCGCCGCGTGGATGCGTCATACGTACGGATCGACGATGATCCAGGCGTTAAAGACGGTGCTTCCAGTCAAAGTAAAGGCGCGCGGGAAAGAAACCCGCGAAATTGCGCTTCTTGCAGATCCTGCGAGATGTGAGGAGCTGCTGGAAAACTACAGAAAGAAAAATTATAAAGCGAGAATCCGTCTCTTAAACGCGCTGCTGGCCCAGCCGGTTCTTCCAGGGCCGGTTGTGAGCAAGAAACTGAAAATCACGGCAGATACGCTGCACGTGATGGAAGAGCAGGGCGTGTTGGAAATCCGCCGTACGAGCACCTGGAGAAATCCGGTATCTGATGCGGCAGGAAGAACAACTGCGGGAAAACCAAACGAACAGCAGCAGGCCGTGGTGGACGGCATTCGAAAGGAATGGGAAGGACAGAACCGCCCCTGCCTGATCCGCGGTGTGACGGGAAGCGGCAAAACGCTCGTCTATATGGAGCTGATGGAGCGAGTGCTCTCAGAAGGAAAACAGGTGATCGTGTTGATCCCGGAGATTGCGCTGACGTATCAGAACGTGGAGCGGTTCTGCGCACGGTTTGGAACAAGGGTCACGGTGGTCAACTCGCGGATGACACCGTCCGAGCGCGCCGACCAGATGGAGCGCGCGCGGCGCGGGGAGGTCAGTATTATGATCGGTCCGCGTTCCGCACTCTTTGCACCGTTTCCGGATCTGGGGCTGATCGTAATCGATGAGGAGCATGAAACCTCCTATAAAAGTGAAGTGACGCCGCGCTACCATGCAAGGGAGACCGCCGTGCGCCGCGCCGGGCTGGAGCATGCCCATGTGGTGATGGGTTCGGCAACGCCGTCGGTGGATGCTTCTTACGCCTGCGAGACGGGAGCGTACGCGCTGTTCCGGATGGATGCGCGGTACGGAAATGCAGCACTTCCGTCCGTATGGATCGCGGATATGCGGGAAGAATTACAGATGGGAAACCGTTCGATTCTGTCCGGAAAACTGCGGGAAGAGATCGAAAAACGGCTTGAAAAAAAGGAACAGGTTGTACTGTTTCTGAACCGCAGAGGCTATGCGGGCTTCGTCTCGTGCCGTGCATGCGGCCATGTGATGAAATGCCCGCACTGCGATGTATCACTGACAGCACACAATAACGGAAAGCTCGTCTGCCATTACTGCGGTTATGAAACACCGCAGGTACATGCGTGCCCGTCGTGCGGTTCCCCGTACATCGGCGGCTTCCGTGCCGGCACACAGCAGATCGAGCAAAACGTGAAAAAGCTGTTTCCAAAGGCACGCGTTCTTAGGATGGACGGCGACACGACAAAAACGAAAAACAGTTATGAAGAAATCCTGTCCTCATTTGCGGCGGGGAAGGCCGATATCCTGATTGGAACCCAGATGATCGTAAAAGGCCACGATTTCCCGAATGTCACGCTGGTGGGAGCGCTGGCGGCGGATCTCTCCCTGAATGCAGTCGATTACCGTGCCGGGGAGCGTACGTTCCAGCTGCTGACGCAGGCAGTCGGCCGCGCCGGAAGAGGCGAAAAGCCGGGAATGGCAGTCATTCAGACGTACCATCCCGAACATTACAGCATTCAGACGGCGGCAGAGCAGGATTACGGGACATTTTACGAGAAAGAAATGGACTACCGCCGTCTGATGGGATATCCCCCGGCGGCGGAGCTTCTGGCGATCCACGGAGCCGGGGAGGATGAAGCGCATCTGACGCAGGCGATGGAATACATTCGCAGATATCTCATCCGCATCCGGGGAAACCGCGAAGTCCAGATCATCGGCCCGGCAAGTGAGGCAGTGTCGAAAATCAATGACCTGTACCGCATGGCCGTGTATGTACGCGCGCCGCAGGAAGAGGTGCTGGCAGGGCTGCGGGAAAAACTGGAGCGGTATATCGAGATTAACAAAGGCTTCCGTACCGTTTATTTACAGTTTGACTTCAGCAGAAAGTATTAGTTTTTTCATACTGTTTACACATAGATTATTTATAATAGAAGAGCAAAAGAAAGGAAAAGAATTATGGCAATCAGAGAAATCAGAGTCGTAGGCGACCGCGTATTAACGAAAAAATGCAGACCGGTGGAGAAGATGACACCAAGAATCAGCGAGCTGATCGACGACATGTTTGACACCATGTATGAGGCAAACGGTGTCGGCCTTGCCGCACCGCAGGTCGGCATCTTAAAGAGAATCGTAGTCATGGATGTGGATGGAACCCCACATCTTCTGATCAATCCGGAAATCCTGGAGACTTCTGGAAGCCAGACAGGAGCAGAAGGATGCTTAAGCCTTCCGGGAAAATCCGGTACAGTAACCCGTCCGAATTACGTAAAGGTAAGAGCACTGGACCGCGACATGCAGCCGTTTGAACTGGAGGGAACAGAACTTCTTGCCCGCTGCATCTGCCACGAGTGTGATCACCTCGACGGACATATGTATACAGAAAAAGTAGAAGGCGAACTCTGGGACAACACGTACGATGAGTATGAGGAGTACGAGGACGAAGAGTAAGTCTTAAAATAAAGGAGATGACTTCAGATGAAAGTGGTATTTATGGGAACCCCGGATTTCTCCGTGGGAACACTTGAGGCACTCGTGGAGGCCGGTTATGAGATCACAGGCGTTGTGACCCAGCCGGACAAACCGAAGGGCCGCGGAAAACAGATGATGCCGACACCGGTGAAAGAGGCAGCCGAAAAACACGGCCTTCCGGTCTATCAGCCGCGCCGCGTGCGGGATGCAGAGGCGATCGAGGAGATCCGGAAAATGGAGCCGGATGTGATCGTTGTCGTTGCATTCGGCCAGATTATTCCAAAAGAGATTTTGGACATGCCGAAATACGGATGCATCAACGTTCATGCCTCCCTGCTTCCGGCTTACCGCGGAGCAGCGCCGATCCAGTGGGCTGTCATGAACGGCGATGAAGTGAGCGGCGTAACCATTATGAAGATGGATGAAGGCCTCGACACAGGCGATATGCTGACGAAAGTGGAAGTTCCGCTTGCAGCAGATGAGACCGGCGGCAGTCTCTTTGACAAGCTCGCCGCAGCCGGAGCAAAACTTCTGGTGGAGACACTTCCAAAACTTGAAAAAGGCGAAGTGACACCGGAAAAACAGCCGGAGATAAGCACTACAGAGTATGCGCGGATGATCAAAAAAGAAGACGGAAAGATCGACTGGACGAAGAGTGCCGTTGAGATCGAACGTCAGATCCGTGCGATGAGCCCGTGGCCGAGTGCTTTTACAAAAGTAAACGGAAAGAACCTGAAAATCTGGGATGCCAAAGTCATTGCCATGTTCGGCGGCGATCTGTTTTCGAAAATTCCGGGACAGAATCCGACGAAGAGTGCCGGAAAAGTCTGGGTGGCAGATGAGACAGGTCTCCATGTAAAGACGGGAGACGGCATTCTGGTGATCGAGGAGCTGCAGCTCGAAGGAAAGAAACGGATGAAAACCGCCGATTTCCTGCGCGGCTATGCGATCGAGCCGGGTACCAGACTTGGCGAATAAAAGAGAAAAAGCAACCTGAAGTTAAGGCGGGGAACTGCACAGCGGTGTGATGGCTGCTGTGCCTGAGAAAAAAGGAGAAAAACGATATGGGACTTTTTTATGACAGTACGTATCTGCTGGTGATTCTTGCCGCACTGATTTCCATGGCGGTATCCGCCCGCATGAACACGATTTTCAGCAAATATCAGACCGTCCGCTCGTACAGCGGCATGACGGGACGCGAGGCGGCGATGCGCATTCTGCATCAGGCCGGCATCTACGATGTGACCGTCCGCCACGTATCCGGTAAACTGACCGACCACTATGATCCGCGGACAAAAACCGTGAATTTATCGGATGCGGTTTACGATTCAACCTCGGTCGCAGCGATCGGCGTCGCAGCGCATGAGTGCGGCCATGCCGTACAGCACAATACGGATTACGTGCCGCTGAAAGTAAGAAGCGCCATTGTTCCGGCAGCGAACCTTGGATCCCAGCTTTTCTGGCCGCTGTTCCTGATCGGACTGATTTTCAGCCTTCCGATGCTGGTGAAAGCCGGTATCTGGCTGTTTGTGCTGGCACTGGCATTCCAGGTGGTAACACTTCCGGTCGAGTTCGATGCGTCGAGAAGAGCATTAAAAATGCTCAGTGAGGGCGGTATGGTGACAGAGACGGAACACGACGGGGTCAAGAAAGTACTCTGGGCTGCAGCCATGACATACGTGGCAGCCGTAATCGGTTCCTTGCTGCAGCTGCTCCGGCTGCTGGTTTTATCCGGAGCATTTAGGAGAAACGATGACTGATACAATCAATACAAGAGAGCTGATTATGAACATTCTGCTTGAGATGGACAGGGAGAAAACGCCCTGCCATCTTGCTGTAAGGGACGCCCTCGATAAATACCAGTTCCTGCCGCGGCAGGACCGTGCGTTTATCAAGCGGGTCTGCGAGGGAACCGTGGAATACGGTATCCAGAATGACTACATCATCAATCAGTATTCCAAAATCAAGATCAACAAATGCAAGCCGGTGATTCGTGCGATCTTACGGATGTCGGTGTACCAGATCCGTTTTCTTGACGCAGTACCGGATTCGGCAGTCGTCAATGAGGCGGTGAAACTGGCGGAAAAGAAGCATTTTTACAACTTAAAGGGCTTTGTCAACGGTGTTCTGCGCACGATTGTGCGGGAGAAGGATCATCTGCCGATACCGAAGGAGAACAATACTACGCAGTATCTTTCCGTGAAATACTCCATGCCGGAATTTCTGGTTGAGGAGTTCGTATCCCAGTACGGAAAAGAAACGGCAGAAACGATGATGGCGGATTTCCTGAAAGAAAAACAGGTGACGATCCGTATCAACCGCTGGAACAATACGATCGAGGAGACGAAGAAAAGCCTGGAAAGCCAGGGGGCAGAGCTGGAAAAAGCGCCGTATCTTGGCGAGGCGTTCTATTTGAAAAACTTTGAGACGATCGCATCACTGAATGCCTTCCAGGAAGGCCGGTTCCAGATTCAGGATGTGAGCTCCATGATGGCGGCGCATCTGGCGGATCCAAAGCCGGGTGACCAGGTGCTGGATCTCTGCGCGGCACCGGGCGGAAAGAGCCTCCATGCAGCAGATAAAATGAGAAATCAGGGATGCGTGGAAGCGCGTGATCTCACCGAATACAAGGTCGATCTGATCCGGGAAAATGTGCAGAGAGCAGGTGTTTCCTGCGTCGTGCCGAAGGTAAAAGATGCGGAACAGCTCGATGCGGAATGGATCGGAAAAGCGGACGTTGTGATTGCAGACCTGCCGTGCACCGGATACGGCGTCATCGGCAGAAAGCCGGATATCAAATATTACGCTTCAAAAGAAAAAGAAGAGGAGCTGGTACGGATTCAGCGGGCAATCCTTGCAAATGCCGCATCGTACGTAAAGCCGGGCGGCACACTGCTGTACAGCACATGTACCGTCAACAGAAAAGAAAACAGCGAGAATGCCGCATGGTTTCTGGAACAGTTCCCGTTTGAAGCAGTCAGTCTGGATGAACTGCTGCCGGATGAGCTGAAAAGCGGAGAAACGGCCAAAGGACAGCTGCAGCTGATCCCGGGGGTACACAAGACAGACGGATTTTTCCTTGCAAAATTCCGGAAAACAGAGGAAGGACGGGCGTAACAGATGGATATTAAATCAATGACCTTAGACGAATTAAAGGACGCCTGCCAGCAGATGGGAGAAAAGCCGTTCCGTGCCAAACAGTTATACGACTGGATGCATCATCGTCTGGCGGGCAGCTACGATGAGATGACGAATCTCTCGCTTGCCTTCCGGGAAAAATTAAAGGAACAGTATCCGCTTACCTGTCTCGAAAAAGTGCAGGTGCAGGAGTCCAAAATCGACGGAACGAGAAAATACCTGTTCCGCCTTAGCGACGGCAACGTGATCGAGAGTGTCTGGATGAAGTACCACCACGGAAATTCCGTCTGCATCTCATCCCAGGTCGGCTGCCGGATGGGCTGCCGCTTCTGCGCGTCCACAATCGGCGGACTCGTGCGGTGCCTGACTCCGTCGGAGATGCTCGACCAGATTTACCGGATTTGGGAGGACACCGGGGAGCGGGTCTCCAATCTGGTTGTCATGGGAACGGGTGAGCCGATGGACAACTACGACAATCTGGTGCGCTTCGTGCGGCTGCTTTCGAGCCAGGAAGGACTCAACATCAGCCAGAGAAACATCACCGTTTCCACCTGCGGAATCGTGCCGAATATGTACAAATTGGCAGATGAGGGACTCCAGATCACCCTGGCACTTTCCCTTCATGCGCCGAACGATGAAAAGCGCCGCGAGCTGATGCCGATTGCCAATAAATATTCCATTGATGAAATTCTCGATGCATGCCGCAATTACTTTGCAAAAACAGGCCGTCGGATTACATTTGAGTACTCTCTCGTTGGCGGGAAAAATGACAGCGAAGCCGATGCAAAAGAGCTTTCCGCGCGGATTTCGGATATCAACTGTCATGTAAATCTGATCCCGGTCAACCCGATCAAAGAGCGCGATTACGTGAAATCAACGAAAAAAGTCGTAGAGAATTTCAAAAATAAACTTGAAAAATACGGAATTAATGTTACTATTAGAAGGGAAATGGGCGCCGATATTGACGGAGCCTGTGGACAGTTAAGAAAAAGTTTTATCGATAAATCAAACGAACAGCCGTAAAAAGCGGCTGTCAATACAGGAGAAAAAAGCATGAAGGTATTTTCTGCAACCGATATCGGACAGAAACGGACGATGAACCAGGATTTTGTGTTTGCCTCCGCCTCTCCGGTCGGAAACCTTCCGAACCTCTTTGTCGTTGCAGACGGCATGGGAGGCCATAACGCGGGCGATTTTGCTTCGCGTTACGGTGTTTCTGTACTGGTGGAATCTGTAAAAAGAGATACGAATTTCAACCCGGTGCGGATCATTCGGCATGGAATTGAAGCAGCAAACAGCCAGATTTTTGAGCAGGCAAAACGAGATATATCCATGGAAGGCATGGGTACGACGATGGTAGTAGCTACGGTTGTCGGCAACTATGCCTACGTTGCAAACGTAGGAGACAGCAGGCTGTATCTGGCAGCAGATGGCACGTTTGACCAGGTGACGCAGGACCATTCCCTGATCGCAGAGATGGTGCGCCTTGGAGAACTCACTCCCGAGCAGGCGCGGAATCACCCGGACAAAAACATTATTACCAGAGCAGTAGGCACACAGGATACCGTAAAGATTGATTTCTTTGACATTCAGCTTGAAGAGGGCAATCAATTGGTGATGTGCTCGGACGGCCTTTCCAACATGGTAACGGATGAGGAGATTTTCGAACTCATCTGCCGAGAAGACGGTGAGGACAAGGCGAAACGTTTAATTGATAAAGCAAATGCAAATGGCGGCAGAGACAATATCGCAGTCATTGTCGTTGAACCATTTACAAACGAGGTGAAAGAATGTTAAAAGAGGGCGTTATTTTAGGAGAACGATATGAGATCATAAGCCGGATCGGTTCCGGCGGTATGGCTGATGTCTACAAAGCAAAAGACCACAAGCTGAACCGCATGGTGGCCGTCAAGGTTTTAAAACCGGAATTCCGGGAGGATAAAACCTTTATCCGCAAGTTCCGCACGGAGGCACAGGCCGCAGCAGGACTGTCCCATCCGAATATTGTAAACGTGTACGATGTCGGGGAGGACCGCGGCGTTTACTATATCGTCATGGAGCTTGTCGAGGGAATTACTCTGAAGGATTACATTGACCGCAAAGGAAAACTGAGCGTAAAAGAGGCAACCAGCATCGCCATTCAGGTTTCCCTTGGTCTTGAAGCAGCACACAACCGCAATATTGTACACCGCGATGTCAAACCGCAGAATATCATCATTTCCACAGACGGAAAAGTAAAACTTTCCGACTTTGGTATTGCAAAGGCAACTTCTTCCAATACGATCAGTTCGAACGTTATGGGAAGCGTACATTACAGCTCTCCGGAGCAGGTGCGCGGCGGATATTCGGACTATAAGAGTGATATCTATTCCCTTGGTATCACCATGTACGAGATGGTAACCGGAAGAGTGCCGTTTGACGGCGACACCACCGTTGCCATCGCAATCAAGCATCTGCAGGAGGAGATTGAATCTCCATCCAAATATACCCCGAACCTTCCGTTCGCACTGGAGCAGATTATCTTAAAATGTACCCAGAAGAGCCCGGACCGCCGTTACAATAACATGGCGGAGCTGATCGACGACTTGAAGCATTCGCTGATGGAGCCGCAGGGCAATTTCGTAAAAGTAACTCCGTTAAGTTCTCACGCCGAGACTGTTATGGTATCCGCAGAGGAGTTAAGCCAGATCCGTTCCGGCGCAGCAGCAAAGGCAAATGCGCAGACGGCAGAGGAGCCGGCCCGCAAGCGCTACAGCAAGATCGAGGATGAGGAAGAGGACGAAGATTACAGCTACGAGGACGAAGAAGACGAGGATGAGGACGAAGAAGAGGATGACCGCGATTCCTACGATGAGGATGACGACGATTCCTACTACGACGATGACGACGACGATGACAAAGCCGGAAACAAACTCGAAAAGATCATCACAATCGGCGGTTTTGCGATTGCAGCCATCATCATCTGCATGCTGATCTACTTTATTGCACAGGCAGCCGGCATTGTCGGCGGAAAAGGACCGACCGCAGCTTCTTCCAGTTCCGCATCATCTTCGAGCAGCACGGAAGTTGTTTCTTCCAGCAGCAAAGAAGAGGAAAAAGTAACCGTTCCGGATCTGACCAACAAAACCGAGGCAGATGCCGTCGATCTGGCAAACAGCCTGAACCTTGGTGTAGTCAACGGCGGAACCGAGGCATCGGATGTCATTGAGGCAGGAAAGATCTGCCGCCAGGATCTGAAACCGGGAACGAAAGTCGATAAAAATGCAACGATTACGTATTATGTAAGCTCCGGAAAAGAAACCGTAACCATTCCGACCGGCATTGTTGGAACACAGAAAGACGCTGCAAGTGCTGCACTGACTCAGCTGGGACTGCAGGTTTCCACAACAGAGGATTTCAGCGATACCGTTGCAGAAGGCTTGGTTATTTCCGTTGACCCGTCAGAGGGAAGTCAGGTTGCGCCGGAATCTACCGTTACGCTGGTGATCAGCAAGGGATCCAAGGACGCGGAAGAAATTGCAATCCGTGATGTAATCGGCCTGGATGAGGAGACAGCAAAATCAATCCTGAGCGATTTCAATATTATTGTAAAAACAGGAACCAGCAGCAAGGTGGCCGAGGGCGAAGTCATGGAGGTTGACCCGGCAATCGGAACCAAAGTAAAGAAAGGTTCTGACGTTACGATTTATGTCAATAGCCCGAGTGCACAGCCAACGACGCCGGATGAGAATACACCGACCCCGACACCGGCAGAGCCGGGCGCAAATACCGCTACGGATGTTACCTGGTCCTGCAGCCAGACCTTAAGTGCGCCGGATCAGTATCAGGGTGGTATTGCAAAAATTGAGCTGATCCAGGATGATGGGAACGGAAACGAGACCTCCATCACCATCATGGACGGACAGGCCATTACGAGCTGGCCGTATTCTGTCAACACCAACTGGAGTGCTTCATCGTCTGCTTCTTCTACCGGAAGAATCGTCTTCTATGAGATGGATTCGAGCGGAAGTTATCAGGCAATTGCACAGTACCAATCGGTTCCGTTGAGTGAAGGGTGAGTATGACAGGAAAGATTATGAAAGGAATTGCCGGATTCTACTACGTAGACGTAGAAGAATCCGGCATTTATGAGTGCAAAGCAAAAGGAATTTTCCGAAAGGAAGGCCAGAAACCGCTCGTCGGAGATCTTGTGGAAATCGAGATTCTGGATGAAGCGGAAAAAACAGGAAATATGACCCGGATTCTGCCGCGAAAAAATGAACTGATCCGTCCGGCAGTGGCCAATATCGATCAGGCGCTTGTGATTTTTGCGCTGGAAAATCCGACCCCGAACCTGACGCTTCTGGACCGTTTTCTTGTGATGATGGAACAGCAGAACGTTCCGACGGCAATCTGTTTCAATAAAAGAGATCTTGCGGGGGAAGATTACACAGACCATCTGCGAAGCGTCTATGAGAACTGCGGTTACCGTGTCTTTACGGTGAGTGCAGCGAAAGAGCAGGGCATGCAGGAAGTGGAAGCATACCTGAAAGGGAAAACAACGGTGGTAGCCGGTCCGTCCGGCGTCGGAAAATCTTCGATCACAAACCGGATGCAGAAAGAAATCCAGATGGAGACCGGAGAGATCAGCAAAAAGCTGAAAAAAGGAAAACACACGACGCGCCATTCCCAGATGATCCCGATCGACCATGAGACGTATCTGTGCGATACGCCGGGGTTCAGCTCGCTTTATACAACCGATATGGAAAAAGAGGAGCTGAAAAACTTTTTCCCGGAATTTCATCCGTACGAAGGAAAATGCCGTTTCCTCGGCTGTATCCACGGAAAAGAGCCGGGCTGTGCCGTCAAAGAGGCACTGGAACAGGGAAATATCAGCAAAGAAAGATTTGAAAACTATACCATGTTCTATGAAGAACTGAAAGAACAGGAAAAGAGGAGATACTAGCATGAGCCGAGTATATCAGTTGGCACCTTCTATTTTATCCGCAGACTTCAACCGTCTCGGAGAACAGATCCAAAGGGTAGAGAAAGCAGAGTGCCGGTGGCTTCATATCGATATTATGGATGGAATGTTTGTACCATCCATTTCGTTTGGAATGCCGGTGGTAAAGTCGATCCGAAAAGAAAGCAGTCTGTATTTTGATGTTCATATGATGGTAAAGGACCCGGAGCGGTACGTAGAAGAATTTCAAAGCTGCGGGGCGGATATGATCACGGTTCACGCGGAGGCATGCCGCGATCTGGCAGAAACCGTGAAAAAGATTCATGAAACAGGCGCAGATGCCGGAGTTGCCGTAAATCCGGATACGCCGCTTTCTGCGGTTACGGACGTGATGGATCAGGTAGAAATGATTCTGATTATGAGCGTTTATCCTGGCTTCGGCGGCCAGAAGTATATCCCGGAGTCGACGGAGAGGATCCGTACGCTCCGCAGAATGCTGGATGAAAAGGGACTGGAGCATGTGCACATTCAGGTCGATGGCGGCATCAACCGCGCGACCATCGATGAAGTCCTTGCGGCAGGTGCCAACATCATCGTGGCAGGCTCTGCTGTATTTGGCAGCAACATCGAGCAGAACGTGCGCGAGCTGCAGGAAAAAATTTCTTCATACAGCAAAAAGGCAGAATAAGATACAAAAAGACAGAAAAAAGAGGCAGGGAAACGTGAGAACATGTATTATTTCGGGAGGGATGATCGAACCGGATTTTGCCTTCCCATATCTTCAGAAACAGCAGTTTGATATTATCCTGGCAGCAGACCGGGGACTGGAGTTCTGCTACCATTACCAGATTATGCCGACGTATATTCTGGGAGATTTTGACAGTTTATCTCCGAAGATTTTAAATTATTACAAGGAGAACCATGTCGCACCGATCCGGGAATTTAATCCCATGAAGGACAATACGGACACGGACATCGCATTTCAGCAGGCGATTGTTCTGGGAAGCAGTGAAATCACGATCCTCGGAGCAACAGGAGGAAGACTTGACCATTTCTTAAGTATTGTGCAGAACCTGAAAACGGCATGGGAGAAGAAAATTCCGGCTTACATCGTGGACAGCCGCAATCTGATTACGATTCCGGTGGAAACTTCGTTTGAAATCCGGAAAGAAGAGCAGTTCGGAAAGTACGTTTCGTTCTTCCCGCTGGAAAAGGAAGTCGCATCCATCACCCTGGAGGGCTTCGCCTACCCGCTCGACCATCACTATCTGCCGAATACTTCGGGTGGTCTGTGCGTGAGCAATGAGATCGTCGAGGAGACCGCGCATGTATCGTACGAGGGCGGCATTCTTCTGATGGTACAGTCAAGAGATTAAAATCCATTGAAATCAAAGAGCCCGTGTGCTATAATTTATAGTTGCATTGGGCTCTTTTTGTGCATAAAAAAAACCCGAACAGAAAAAGAAGCGAAAAATAAAAACAAAGGAGATATAGATTACTATGAAATTAGGTATCGTAATAGAAGTACCTATTTCATGCATTTCTTTACAGTGCCGTAAAGGTCTATGAATTGGGATAAATAAAGGAGTTCATACATTTTTGGTTAAGATATATTTTAATGTAAATATATGTATCTTTTGCAAAATTGGCACTTGTTGTGGCATTCGATTTGATGATGAATAATATGATTAATAAAAAATTGAAGCTCCATATAGCAAAACGGAATTGAATTATAGCAGACAGTTTGATGATGAAACTGCCTGCTTTTTCTTTTATTACTTATAATTGATAGTAGTAGTATAAAAAGGCTCATACCCATGGTGAAAAGACCATTTAGAATGATAAAGATTAATTTTAAGTGTGGTAGGAGTTCCGTTGATTTGGTTGTGTTCCGTTTCAATATTATGCAGCACTCCATTAATACCCCAATATTGATGATATACAACGATCTGTAATTCTGTATCACGAGTAGTTCCAGTACTGAATGACATACTGTTGAATATAAGATAATCGGGTAAACGAATGTAGTAGAGAACACTTGCAAGAGTGATTAAAACAATAGTAGCGAATAATAATTTCTTTTTCATTTTAAGGTACCTCTATTTATGTTTGATTATAAGGGGTAACTATATAATACCTCACTATATAGTGAATTACTACATAAAAAAATTTTGAATATACTTTTATGTAGAGGTGAGGTAATGAAGTATGGACATCTGGAGCTTCACATAGAGGAACTGCTGAAAGAAAAAGGAATTAGTAAAAATACTATTTGTAAAGAATTGGACATACCAAGGTCGAATTTTAATCGTTATTGTAGAAATGAGTTTCAGAGATTAGATGCGCAACTGATCTGTAAACTGTGTAGCTATTTAGATTGTGAAATAGAAGAGCTGATAGAATATGTGAAAGAATGAAAGTCTGGCGGATTGGAGAAAACTCGTGCAGACTTTTGTTGCGTAAAGGAATAGAAAAAATGTAATGAGGTCAAGGAACAAGGCGAAGCCGATACGCCGTAGGGCAGTCCTTTGACGGAATGGATGTAGCCAAGAATATTATGATATTAAAGAGGACTTGAAAGGTAATACCTTACAAGTCCTCTTGTTTATTGAATGTATGTCGAAAAAGAGTCTCTTCTCGTGTTATTATGAGTTTTTTATTATGTTGATAGAGCTATTTTTCTTTCCATCCGATGGTTCTTATAGAATCTTTTTTATACCATTTCTCTGTATCGAGAAATTCAAAGCACTTTTTAATGTTAGCATAATTAGAGAGCTTTTTTAAATCGGCTGTTAATTCGAAAAACTGTTTTTCGAAGTCTTCTAATCTTTGAGGCATATAATGTTGGCTAAGATTATTTTTTATTCGGACATGTTTTCGTTGAATATCTTGTCGGATTCTCTTTACAGCATTATAACAATCATATTTTTCATAGCCTGGATATTCGCTAAAACGGTCACAATATTGTTTTTTTAAGTTAGTGGTTGCGAAATATTTTCCGCAGTGATCGCATGTTTTGAATTTATATTTGTTTAATGCGAGGAAATGCAATATAGAAAACAAAATATCGGAAGGACTATAGCATTGATAAAAATAGTCGTAATACAACGAGGACTTTTTCTGTAGCACTTCTTCGATGGGAAAAGAGTAATAGTGAATAGGTGGAAATGAATTCGATGAAGGATTAGTTACTTTAGCAATAGGAGTGAATTTAAAAGTAATATCAAAATAGGGACGTAGCATTTCGATGTGTTCAGGCTTTATTTCGGACTGTTCATAATTGCTTATATTCATTAAAAACTCAATTCCCTTTAATACAGCGTGATATTGTTCGCGCTGTTCGTTTCTGAAATTTAGAATGTTTTCCAACGAAACAATATCGGAAAAATCATAATTAAAAAAATTGAACTTACCATTATTAGCATAAATATCAGGTAAGATGTATAGTGGGTTGAAGGTCACCCATTTTTCTAAGCCAGTAATTTTAGCCTGAAAGTCTTCTGTGTCATTGATGTGATAAATTATTATTTGACATAATTCTTTCATGAAATAGACCTCTCTTTCTTGTTTGAAAATGTTTCGGTTTAAGTTTAATATAAACGAAACAAAAAGTCAAGGGTTTTGGAATATCAATAGAAAGTGTTTCGTTGAAAATATAAGAAAAAGAGACGCAATAGTGCATTAATAGATATGTAGATGCTTTAGAATAAAAGTATGAAATGCATTTCGAATTACCATCAAGGGTGGATGCGACCTAAGACGGCATCAGAAAGATAGGTGAAAACATGAATAGAAAAAATATTGAAAATTATTATGAAGAAAGAATAGCCGACAAATATTTATCTAAAGAAAAACAGATAATCAATGTGTCTTCGGAAATAGAGATACAATATAGATGGATTGATGGAAAGCGTACAGAAGAAATCGCAGGCTATAAACTATTTTTTGCTCAAGAAGGGGTAAATCCTTTTGCAGTAAAATTTGCAGAAAAACCAAAGCTTCCAAAATTTCTTTCAGAGGTTTTTTTAGAAAAGTTAGAGGCAATTGAGATTCGGTCTAAGGTATATTTTCGTGCAGAAAGTGTGGTGGAGAAAAGATGATAAGATCTGAGATTGAAAAATATTTACTCCAAGCACTTAATATGGCGTTACAGATCAATGGTGAAACATCCTATACCAACAGTTTTGGGGTGAAAGTTGTTAATGATGGATTCTTTTTTATCCCTCGCCTTCCGGCAAGCTATGTCATAGATGATGAGCTTTATCAAAAAATTTATTTGATATGTAATGCGGCATTATATCCGGAGTATTCGTTAGTAAAGCAAACCGGAATATATTTTGTTCCGCTAGATACAGATGATATTCACATAAAACGTGCGCTCTTTTTTCCGTGGAGTCAGGGGATCGCTAAAAGAATAATAATTCAAGATGTAGAAAAATTTGCATCTAAATTGGAAGCTGACAGAATACCAATAATGGACAATCTTGATATAAGTTATGAGAGGACAAATGGGATACTCATTGCAGGAACATCCGGTGGGGGTAAGAGCTATTTTCTTACCTATTTGCTAACAATGTTAAAACATATTTCAGATTTGCTAATAGTTGACCCCAAAATAGATATGCCGAGTAGATGGGGACGTGATAATGACATTGAGGTAATAGTCCCTAATGGAAGTCGAAGCAAAAGTGATTTTGTATCTGCTGTAAACAATGAGTTGGGTAAGTGCCTTGAGTTAATTTATAAAAGGCAACAAATTCTTTATAATAATAATAGTGCTACTATAAGACATTATACAATTGTTATTGACGAACTACTAGCACTTAGTGAAGGAGTGACGAAATCGATCAAAGAAGCCTTTTACAGTTTGCTTATACAGATTAGTCTTTTAGGCAGAAATACGAAAGTTCATCTAGTACTCTGTTCACAGAGGTTTGATGCTAATGCGATTCCAATTTCATGCCGTGAGCAAATGAATGTGCTAGTACAAGTTGGAAATATCAACAGCAAGACGATTCAGTTTCTGTTTCCTGATTTAGATCTGAAAGGGATAGTGATTCCTCAAGGAAAAGGAACTGGGCTAATTCAGGTGATTGATTCAGAACATCCGTTCCAGGTTGTTCCATTATTGACACCGACATATTATACGAAGGGAGAATAGGGTGAACGAGAGAAAATCATATTTTATACAAACTTTTCGAACTAATGAAGTAATGATATTTTGGCTATTATTGCTTATTTTAATTCGATTTCCACTTAAGTTTGTAGAAAAAAACTTTTTGAATGGAACAAATACTTCTTTGTTATGGTATTTAAAAATAATGAGTGAGATGTTTGAGCAGATGATTCAGGTAGTGGATTGTATGATGGCAATATCTTTAGTGATTGTATTGATATTAGTAATTCCTGAATTAATTGATAGAATAGTAAAAGACTCATTACTGAACTGGATATATTCAGTTTGGATGACTTACCGAATAAGAAAATTTCTTTTTAATGATGCTAACCGTGTAGAAAAAATCAATAGAAAGACGAGGATAATAAACGTCTATTATAGATGTGAGAAAGAGAAGGATTGTTTATCTTGTGAAATTACGGAATGATGTGCAATCTCGTAAAAAATTTGATGAGATGAAAGACATTCTACGTCAGGAAATAACAAATCAATTTCCAGATTATTCCTTTTCGAAATTTGAAAGATATAAGCAGTGGGAAAGTCTCGAAGGAACAAAGTTAAGGTGATTGGGCAGAGAGGCTTCTGCCTCGCCAAAGGCAGAGGAAAGAAGCTTCTCTGTTTAATCAATATAAGAGTCACAGGGGGATATACTACGACCCCCTGTGGAATAGTAATCTATAATCAGAGGAAAGTATAATGAAAAAAAAAGAGCAAAGAAGTAATAAGTGGGCATTCATTTTTTATGAAGAAAGTGCACCATCAAATTATCTGCAAGTGTTAGAAGAGTTGCATATTCCTTTTGTATTGAGTCCGTGGCATTGTATGGATGTAAATCGTGAAACTGGAGAAATCAAAAAATCTCACAAACATGGGGTTTTCTATTTTTCTTCATTAAAAAGCTATTCTCAAGTATCAAGCATAGTGAGTGATCGCCTTAATGCACCGAAGCATGTTGAGGTTGTTTTATCGCCAAAAGGGATGTTTGATTATTTTATACATGCAGAAAATCCAGAAAAAACACCGTATCAAATAGAAGATATAGAATGTGGATGTGGATTTGAACTTGAAAAGTTCTTAGTTGAAGTTAATTCTAGTGAATTTATAGAAAATATCATTGATGTCATAGAAATAAATGATTTTACAGAGTTTAAAGAGTTAGTTACATATGCAAGAAACAATGATTATATGTTACTGAAACTAATAGTTGATAAGACTTTTTTCTTTACTAAACTGTTGGATTCAAGACGTTATAGTTCAACAAAACTATTAAATAAAAAGGTGCAAGAAAAAAATGACATATAAAATAAAGGAGGCATTAGAAATGTGCAGGAAAACAGAAATACCTATATGGGAAAAAGCCAATCTTACTATTGTAGAAGCTGCGAAATATTCAAATATAGGACAAAATCGTATAGCAGAATTACTCAGGCAGCCTAGATGTCCATTTGTATTATATGTTGGTAAAAAGAAGTTGGTAAAACGGAGAGAATTTGAACGTTTCTTAGAAAATTGTGTTGAATTATGAAAAAATAGGTGATTTACATTGAATTTGAAGCTCCATTGTGGTAATCTATAAGTTGCTATATTGGAGCTTCTTTTGGTGAAAGGAGCTGGAATTATGGGAAAGGATTTAAGAGGAAAGGAGATTGGAGAGGGGATCTATCAGCAGACTAACGGTACATATTGTGCAAGATTTGTGGATAGATTCGGAAAAAGAAAATCAAAACGATCTAAGAAATTGCAGGAAGTGAGACAATGGCTTGCCGATGCAATTTATATTAATGAACATAGTGATATAGAACAGGCAACCAATATGATAGTAGATGCTTGGTTTGAATATTGGATTGATGTAAAAAGAAAAACGGTTCGTCCTAATACTGTTAGAAATTATACGGAACGTTACTATAAAAATATCCAGAAAGTAATCGGAAAAAAAATATTAACAGCGATAAAGCCGATTCATTGTCAAAAAATTTTTATGAATATGGCAGATGAAGGATATAGAACAACTACGATATATCAAACAAGAATTACTCTTTACAATATGCTTGAATTTGCAAAAGAAAATGAAGTGATTTTGAGCAATCCATGTAAAAAATCAGTTAAGAGTGATATGGGAAAACCGTCACAGAAGAAAAAAGCTCTTACGATTGAGGAACAAAAGAAATTCTTGAAGCAGGCAAAAGGACAGAGCTACGAAAATCAATACAAATTTATATTGCAAACTGGACTTCGTACAGGTGAGTTGGTTGGTCTGAAATGGGAAGATGTTGATTTTGAGAATAAAACAGTAAAAATTCAGAGGTCTATGGAATATCGTTATAGTGTTGGTGCATGGAGAACAGGGGAACCTAAGAGTAAATCTGGTTATCGGACAATTCCATTAACAGATGAAGCAATTCGGATATTGTTGGCACAGAAAGAAAAAAACAGTAAGATAAAATTTATATCAGAAGAATGGTCGGAATATATTTTTTTGTGTCGTAAAGGTGAACCGGTTAAAAATAGTACCTATGATACCGCACTATTCAAAATATGCGAGAAGGCAGGAATTAATAAGTTTTCTATGCATGTATTAAGACATACATTTGCTACTCGATGTATCGAGGGTGGTATGATGCCAAAGACTTTGCAGAAAATACTGGGACATTCCAATATTGGCATAACCATGAATTTATATGTTCATATTACAGATGAAGAAAAACAAAAAGAAATTAATATGGTTGCTTGTGCATTAAATGTTATATAAGAGTAAATATATTGTGATAACTGATGGCACTTGGTGTGGCATTCGATATAATAGAAAAAGCATAAGAAACTGTAAAATAAAGGATTTTTAAAGGAGAAAAAATTAAAATGAAATTAGGTATCGTGGGCCTTCCGAACGTCGGAAAAAGTACACTTTTCAATTCCCTGACCAAAGCAGGAGCAGAGAGCGCAAACTATCCGTTCTGTACCATTGACCCGAATGTCGGCATCGTGCCGGTTCCGGACAAGCGTCTGCAGCAGCTCGGAGATTTCTATCAGTCCAAGAAAGTAACACCGGCTGTCATCGAGTTCGTTGACATCGCAGGTCTTGTAAAAGGTGCATCCAAAGGAGAGGGACTTGGAAACCAGTTCCTTGCCAATATCCGTGAGGTAGACGCTATCGTTCACGTTGTCAGATGTTTCGAGGATCCGAACGTTATCCACGTAGACGGCAGCATTGATCCGCTCCGTGATATCGAGACCATCGACCTTGAGCTGATCTTCGCCGACCTTGAGGTACTCGAGCGCCGTATTTCCAAAACTGCAAAATCTGCAAGAATGGACAAAGAGGCAGCAAAAGAGCTCGAATTCCAGGAGCGTCTGAAAAAACTGCTCGAGGACGGAAAAGATGCCATCCTGATGGAGCTGCAGAACGAGGACGAGGAGAAATGGATCGCAGAGTACAACCTGCTGACCAGTAAACCGGTCATCTACGCAGCAAACGTAGCAGAGGATGATCTCGCTGACGACGGTGCAAACAACTCCTATGTACAGTCCGTCCGCGAATATGCAAAAGAGCACAACAGCGAAGTATTCGTCATCTGCGCCGAGATCGAGGCAGAAATCTCCGAACTCGAAGAGGATGAGAAAAAAATGTTCCTCGAGGATCTTGGTCTTACCGAGTCCGGTCTGGAAAAACTGATCGCAGCAAGCTACCGTCTGCTCGGCCTCATGAGCTTCCTTACAGCAGGAGAGGATGAGACCCGTGCATGGACCATCAAAGTCGGAACAAAAGCACCGCAGGCAGCCGGAAAAATCCACACCGATTTCGAGCGCGGATTCATCAAAGCCGAGGTTGTCAATTATCAGGATCTGCTCGACTGCGGTTCCTACGCAGGAGCAAGAGAGAAAGGCCTTGTGCGTATGGAAGGAAAAGATTACATTGTCCGCGACGGCGATGTCATCCTGTTCCGTTTCAACGTTTGATAAGTAATAATAAGAGAGAATATAAGTTATGGATATGGAAATTAATTTTCCCAATCTCGGGATCTATCTCGACCATGTGGGAAAAAACATCAGTATTTTCGGATTTTCCATTGCCTATTACGGCATCGTGATCGTAACCGGTATGATGATTGCGATCTGGATTGCCCAAAGAGAGGCAAAGCGGACAGGGCAGAACCCGGAGCAGTACCTCGATCTTGCGATGATCGGCATCGCAGCCGGTATTCTCGGGGCACGGATTTACTACGTTATATTTGCCTGGGACTATTATAAGGATGATCTTTTGAGTATTTTCAACATCCGCCAGGGCGGACTTGCCATCTACGGCGGCATCATCGGTGCCTGCATTGCGGTGGTGATTTACAGCAGAAAGAAGAAACAGAACTTCAGCCTTCTGATGGATACCGCGAGCATGAGCATCGTGTTCGGTCAGATTATGGGACGGTGGGGAAACTTCTTTAACCGTGAGGCATTCGGTGACTACACTAACAACCTGTTTGCGATGCAGCTTCCGGTTTCCGCGGTCCGTGCCAATGAAATCACACAGAAAATGTGGGATCATGTGGTGACGGTAAACGGCGTCGAGTATATTCAGGTGCATCCCACCTTTTTATATGAAAGTTTATGGAATGTGGGTGTCCTGCTTTTTCTTTTCTGGTTTCGGAAAAGAAAAAAATTTAACGGCGAAGTGTTCCTGATGTATCTGATAGGATATGGCCTTGGAAGAATCTGGATCGAGGGACTCCGCACCGACCAGCTTCTGCTTCCGGTGGTGGGACTTCCGGTTTCCCAGCTCCTTTCGGGGTGCCTTGTGGTGGGATGTACCATCCTGGTGGTATGGAAACGAAAAAAATTATCATCCGGTGGGGAGACAGCCCATTCTTAAGGATAAAACCAGTGAAAAAAACAGAATAAAAATACAGAAAAGGGGAAAACCGGCAAAAAAGGTTTTCTCTTTTTTGATACAAAATTGGTATAAAAAAGGCGGAAAATGCGCATAAAAATGTTGCATTTTGGGAAAAATCTTAAAAATGAAATAGAAAAAAGACCTTGCTATTTTCCCTGAGTTGATATAGAATAAAAATATAAGTGGTAGAAAGTGGTGAAAAGTGGTGCGTTGTGGAGCGGATGTGGCAGTCTGGCTGCGGCGCGATACATGAAGTGGTGCGTGGGGAGACCGCCATTTCAGGTGATAAGAGGGTTTTCATTATGTTCATGGGAGAGTACAGTCATACGATTGACGCGAAGGGAAGATTGATCATACCGTCCAAGTTCAGAGAACAGCTGGGAGAAGAGTTTGTACTGACGAAGGGATTGGACGGATGCCTTTCCATTTACCCAAACGACGAATGGGCTGCCTTTGAAGAGAAGCTGAGAGCCTTACCACTTACAAACAAAAACGCCAGAACTTTTTCCCGTTTCTTTGTAGCAGGTGCTACGTCATGTGAACTGGACAAGCAGGGGAGGATTCTCGTACCGGCAACGCTGCGGGAATTTGCTGGTCTGGAAAAAGATGTAGTCCTTACCGGAAATATCAACCGGATTGAAATCTGGAGCAAGGAAAAATGGAACGAAAACAGCAATTATGATGATATGGATGCCATCGCCGAATCAATGGAAGAGATGGGCATTGTGATCTGATCTGTTTCGTTGGGATACAGGAGATGACCATGGAATTTTCGCATACATCAGTATTACTGAAGGAAACCATTGAAAACCTTAAGATAAAACCGGACGGAATCTACGTGGACGGGACGTTGGGAGGCGCTGGACATTCCAGTCATATATGTGAGCGCTTATCTGCCACGGGGAGATTAATAGGCATAGATCAGGACGAAGCTGCGATAGCTGTTGCGGGTAAACGCCTGGAACCATATCAGAACCAGGTCACGATTATCCGCAGCAATTATTGCGATATGGTTCCGCGTCTTGCCGAAATCGGAGTCACCGGGGTAGACGGAATCCTGCTGGATCTTGGAGTTTCATCCTATCAGCTGGATAATGCAGAGCGTGGATTCACATACCGTGAGGATGTTCCGCTGGATATGCGGATGGATCAGAGAAATGCTCTTTCCGCGTACGAAGTCGTGAACGATTACAGTGAAGAGAATCTTTCGCGTATTCTCCATGAATATGGAGAAGAGCGTTTTGCAAGAAAAATTGCACACAATATATGCGTAAGCCGGCAGCAGGCGCCGATTCGAACAACTGGGGAGTTAATCGAAATCATCAAGCGCTCGATTCCGGCAAAAATAAGGGCGACGGGCGGCCATCCGGCCAAGAGAACCTTTCAGGCAATCCGTATCGAAGTGAACCAGGAACTTACCGTTCTGTCGGAGTCACTGGACGGCATGATTGATCTCTTAAATGACGGTGGAAGACTTTGTGTCATCACCTTTCATTCTCTGGAAGACCGTATCGTAAAAAACATTTTCAGAAAAAACGAGCATCCATGTACGTGTCCGCCGGAATTTCCGGTCTGTGTATGCGGAAAGAAGTCCAAGGGAACCGTAGTAACTCGGAAACCGATCTTGCCGGGAGAAGAGGAAATGGAAACAAATCCCCGTTCCAAGAGCGCAAAACTGCGCGTCTTTGAACGAAAAGTGTGACGGCTCGGCACGAAGGAGACAGAGAAGTTATGGCCAGACGGGCAGATGGAAGGGTAAATTCGACAGATAGAACGAAACGTTATACGCCAGATACGTTTGAGGACGGAAGTGCGGTACGGCGTCTTGCAGCACAGCCGCAGGAAGCACCAAAAGAAGCACGGCCTCTGAAATCGGGTGTGAGCAGCCAGACAAGAAGAAACCGGGCACGGGCGACACAGATCAGCGCGGGCTACGCTGTTTTTCTTGCCATTGTCTGCACACTGTGTATCGCGGCGTGTGTTGCGTATGTCAAGTTGCAGACCGTGGTTACCACGCAGGCGGAAGACATTACCAGCAAAGAAAAAGAATTGAGCGATCTGAAGGCGGACAATGACGCCTATTACAATACAACGGTTGCCTCCGAAGATCTTGAGGCAGTCAAAGAAGCAGCACAGAACCGGCTCGGCATGAAATATGCAGATGAGTCCAGGTAATTTATTTCGATGATTCAGAAAACAGCTATGTGAGACAGTATCAGGATGTTCCGGATGCGAAATAGGTGAAAACGTGAGTAAACAGAAAAAAAATAAAAAACGAAGCGGGGCATTCCGGAGACGGAAGACAAGTGGGCGTATGAGCAGAAAACTGGTAGCACTCTTTTTGGGAGTGATGCTGGTTTTTGTTGCTTTAGCGATTGACATTACGTATGTGAATGCCACAAAGGGAGAAAAATACGAAAGACAGGTTTTAAGCCAGACGCAGCAGTCCTACGACAGCAGGACAATTCCATTCCAGCGGGGAAGTATCACCGACCGGAACGGAACGATTCTGGCAACGAGTGAGAAGGTTTACAACGTTATTCTCGACTGTAAACTTGCCAATACGACGGTAAAAGATGAAGAAAAGAACGATACCCATCCGTACGTCGATCCGACCGTAGCAGCACTGGTTGAATACTTCGGACTCGACGAGACGGATATCCGGGATCGTCTGACCGGCGAAACGACAAAAGAAAGCCAGTACCAGGTTCTCGCCAGAGAGGTCTCGATGGACGCGAAAAAAGCGTTTGAGGCCTATGTGGACGAGTACGCGGACAAAAAGAACAAGGAGCTCGATGAGAACGAGCAGGCGGAAAAAGCATACCGTGCCAACATCCGCGGCGTCTGGTTCGAGGAATCCTACCACAGAACGTATCCGTTAAATTCACTTGCCTGCGATCTGATCGGCTTTACGTATTCAGGAGACACGGCAGACTGGGGAATCGAAGGGTATTATTCCAGTATCTTAAATGGCGTGAATGGCCGCCAGTTCGGCTATTACAACGAAGATGCGGATATGGAACAGACGATCATCGAGCGCAGCCGGGCAAAAACGTGGTTACGACGATTGATGTAAATATTCAGAAGATCATCCGCACGGCGATCGAGAATTACAATGAGCGGATTCATGTCCAGAACGGCGCGGACGAATCGGACACTGAGACGAACCGTCAGACAAAAGCGGCAAAGAATATCGGCGTTGTCGTGATGGATCCGAACAATGGAGAGATTCTTGGTATGGATTCTTCCGACTGGTATGACCTGAACAATCCAAGAGATCTGACACCGTTCTATTCGAAGGAAGAAATTGATGCGATGAACGATAACGAGACAATGGAGGCTTTGAGTGCCATCTGGAAAAACTACTGTATTTCCGATGCATATGAGCCAGGTTCCACGGCAAAACCGATGAACGTGGCGGCGGCATATTCCCTCGATGTAATCGATGATGATACCCTGTTTGACTGTGAGGGGTTTGAGACGATTGCAGGGCAGATGATCCGCTGCGGAGCTTATCCGGGAACACATGGCGTACAGACACCGGCCGATGTACTGAAAAACTCCTGCAACGCTGGTATGATGCAGATCGGACAGAAGATGGGAGCAGCGGAATTTCTCCGCTATCAGGATATTTTCGGTTTCGGCAGTCTGACAGGAATTGACCTGCCGGGTGAGGCGTACGGCCTGGTTCACACGGAGGATACCATGGGACCGACCGAGCTTGCAACGAGTACATTCGGACAGGGCTATACCGTGACGATGGTACAGCAGGCAGCTGCGTTTTCCTCTCTGATCAACGGAGGCAATTATTACCAGCCGCATGTGATGAAGACGATCACGGACAGCACAGGAGCTGTTGTTGAGAGCAATGAGCCGAATCTGGTGCGTCAGACGGTTTCCGCGGAAATCAGCGATAAAATGAGAAGTTTCCTCCAGGGAGTCGTGACCGATGGAAGCGGCCAGAGTGCAAAGGTTGCCGGTTACACGATGGGAGGAAAAACAGGTACTGCACAGAAGTATCCGCGAGGCAATGGAAAATATCTCGTTTCCTTTATCGGATTTGCACCGGTAGAAAACCCGAAAGCTGTTGTTTACGCGATTGTGGACGAGCCGGATGTAGAAAATCAGGCGAACAGTGTGCTGGCACAGGAGATCGTAAAAGAGATCTACACAGAACTGCTGCCGTATTTGAACGTATTCCCGGATGATACGGACGGTGTGACGGGCGAAGGCTCCGAGACCGGAACGGATGATCCAAACGTAGCGGCACCGGTACAGGAAGACGATACGGAAAACAGTGCTGAAAACAGCAATATCGAGAACGGCGGTCTGACAAACGCCGAGCTGGATCTCATCAATGAAGAGTAAAAAAACATAAAAAACAAAAGACATAACCCCATAGCAGTTTCCATATAGTGTTATCATAATGGATTCGGCTATGGGGTATTCTATGCGTAAAAACAAAACGTATCACCGGAAAAAGACGGTTCTTCTGTGGGTACTCTGCATGGGAATGATGGTCGGACTTGCCGGGCGGCTGGTGTATCTGTGTGTGTTCCGGTCCGTCTATTATTCCGAGAAGGCGGATGATCTGCACGAGCGGGAGCGCGGGATCAAGGCGGCGCGCGGCCGGATTCTTGATGCAAACGGGGAAGTTCTCGCGGCAAACCGCACGGTCTGTACGATTTCCGTGATCCACAGCCAGATTGAGGAGCCGGAGGCGGTGATTGCGATGCTGGTAAAAGAGCTTGGAATTTCGGAGGAGACGGCGCGGAAACGCGTGGAGAAGCGGTCTTCAATCGAGCGTGTCAAGACGAATGTGGACAAGGAGACGGGTGATACCATCCGGTCGTACGGATACGCGGGGGTAAAAGTGGATGAGGATTTCAAGCGGTATTACCCCAAAGGGAAGCTGGCGTCGCGCGTTATCGGCTTCACCGGAGGCGATAATCAGGGCATCATCGGACTGGAGGTGGA
The DNA here is from genome assembly GCF_003479865.1 of Blautia sp. AM47-4. Lineage (NCBI taxonomy): Bacteria > Bacillati > Bacillota > Clostridia > Lachnospirales > Lachnospiraceae > Blautia > Blautia sp. AM47-4. The sequence goes on along the minus strand of NZ_QUHY01000015.1, from coordinate 62,402 downwards.
ATATGAGGAAATTTTAAAAGGAATCAACGGAAAAATCCTGACGACAACGGATGCGCGCGGGATTGAGCAGAACGGCATCGGGGAGAGCCGCCAGGAGCCGGTGGCGGGAAGGGACTTAAAGGTCAGCCTGGATGTCAATATCCAGGCGTACTGCCAGCAGGCAGCGGAAAAGGCGATGGCAGAAAAACAGGCGGACAGCGTCTCGATTCTTCTTATGAATCCGCAGAACGGAGAAATCTATGCCTGTGTCAATGTGCCGGAGTTCGACCTCAACGATCCGTTCACGCTGCAGCAGGATACAACGGGACTTTCGGAAAAAGAAATTCAGGATCTGCTGAACCAGATGTGGCGGAATGCCTGCATCAACGATACGTACGAGCCGGGATCTACCTTTAAGATCATCACGATGTCGGCGGGACTTTCGGAGGGCGTTGTGTCGCCGAACGATTCGTTTTTCTGTCCCGGCTACAAAATCGTGGAGGACCGCCGGATCCACTGCCACAAGCGGACGGGACACGGAGCCGAAAACTTCGTGCAGGGCGCGCAGAACTCGTGCAACCCGGTGTTCATTGAAGTGGGGCTGCGGCTCGGTGTGGAAAAGTTCTGTGATTACTTCCGGAATTTCGGTCTGATGGAAAAGACGGGGATCGATCTGCCGGGCGAGGCATCGACGATTATGCACAAGGAGGAAAACATCGGAGAGGTTGAGCTTGCGACGATGGCATTCGGCCAGTCCTTCCAGATCACGCCGATCCGCCTGGCGGCGACGGTCTCTGCGCTCGTCAACGGTGGAAAAATGGTGACGCCGCATGTCGCAACGGATGTGCTTGATGAAGAAGGAAATGTCGTAAAGCATCTGAAATTTCCGGAAAAAGAAGGGGTTCTTTCGGAAGAAACTTCCAGGACGGTGCGCGAAATTCTGGAAAGCGTCGTTTCAGAAGGGTCTGGAAAGAATGCGTACCTCGAGGGATATTCCATCGGCGGAAAGACGGCAACCTCGCAGACACTTCCGCGGAGCGCCAACCGCTATATTTCCTCATTCCTCGGCTTCACCCCGGCGGAGCATCCGACGGTGCTGGGGCTTTGCATTATCCGCAATCCGCAGGGCGTCTACTACGGCGGAACGATCTGCGCGCCGGTGATCCGCGATATCTTTTCCAATGTACTTCCGTATCTCGGTATTGGACACAATTCTTAGGAAACCTGAGAATTGTGTCCTTCGCAGCCCTCATTTAAAGTTTTGCTTCGCAAAAGGAGGGCTGCTCACACCTGAATCACTTTCTTACGCAGCGAAACAGCAAGTGTTTCACTGCTGAGCGAACCGTAACTTGGATTATAAAAGAAGGTTGCGAAACAGAACAAAAAGCTATATACTGAATAGGCTGGAGAAAATATTTTGACATGCCTGTTCCGTACACAATCCGTACAAAAAGGAAGAGGTGCGTCTATGAAAAGAGAAATGATCCTGCCGGTTCTTCTTTCCTTTGGCATCAGCCTGGCGCTGGGGCCGGTTCTGATCCCGTTTCTGCGAAAAGTCAAAGCGGGGCAGAAGGAGCGGGAAGAGGGTGTGCCGAGCCACCAGAAAAAAGCGGGAACCCCGACGATGGGCGGCGTGATGTTTCTGGCGGCGTTTACCGCAGTTTCCCTCCTTTCCGGAAAGAGGGAGCGGAAGTGGTTCCGGTGCTGTTTCTGACGCTTGGTTTTGGCCTGATCGGCTTTCTCGATGACTATCTGAAAGTCGTGCTGCACCGCAGCGACGGGCTGTACCCGAAGCAGAAAATGGCACTGCAGGCAGTGATTACAGCAGTCTTTCTGTGGTATTTGGCGCGTTTTTCCGGAATTTCCCTCCGGATGCGCATTCCGTTCCTTCCAGGCAAAGAGCTGGACGCAGGGATTTTTACGATTCCGTTTCTCGCCTTTGTGATTCTTGGAACGGTCAACGGTGTCAACTTTACCGACGGCCTTGACGGACTGGCGGCGAGTGTGACGATTTTAAATGCTGTTTTCTTTTCCGTGGCATCGATCGGCCTCGGAAACGGTGTTTCCCCGTCTCCGCTTGCGGTTATCGGGAGTCTGCTGGGGTTTCTGGTATTCAATGTATTTCCTGCCCGCGTCTTTATGGGCGATACAGGAAGTCTGGCACTCGGCGGTTTCGTCTCGGGAATGGCGTGTTTCTTACGTCTCCCCTTATTTCTGCCGCTTGTGGGATTCATTTATATGATGGAGATTCTCTCTGTGATCCTGCAGGTGTCATTCTTCAAACTGACGAAGGGAAAACGGATCTTCAAGATGACGCCGATCCATCACCATTTCGAGCTGATGGGCTGGTCGGAGACACAGATTGTGACGGTGTTTGCTACAATCACAGCGATACTATGCCTGATCGCATTGATGGGGCTTTAAAATATGGAGGTAATCAAACATGATTTTCGCAGGAAAAAAAGTACTGGTTTTCGGAACCGGAAAGAGTGGAATTGCAGCGGAGGAGCTGCTGCACAAGAAAGGTGCTTCTGTCGTTCTTTACGATGGAAATGACAAACTCGAAAAAGAAGAAATCTTAAAAAAATTAGAGAGCCGTGACAGCGTGGAAGTTGTCTTAGGCGAGCTCCCGGAGGAGATGCTCGACAGCCTTGATCTTGTCGTTTTAAGCCCGGGCGTTCCGACGGATCTGCCGGTTGTCCTTAAAATGAAAGAAAAAGAGATTCCGGTCATCGGTGAAGTGGAGCTGGCGTATCAGGTAAGCCGCGGAAAAGTGCTTGCGATTACCGGTACTAACGGAAAGACCACCACAACATCGCTGCTCGGCGAGATCATGAAAGCATATCAGCCGGAAGTAAAAGTGGTCGGAAACATCGGAACCCCGTACACATCCGCGGCACTCGACACGACAGATGATACCGTAACGGTTGCCGAGATCAGCAGCTTCCAGCTGGAAACCATCAAAGAGTTCCATCCGGCGGCAAGTGCGATCACAAACATTACCGAGGATCATCTGAACCGCCATCACACGATGGAAGAGTATATCCGCGTGAAAGAGTGTATCACCGAAAATCAGACGATGGATGATCTCTGTGTGCTGAATTATGAGGACGAAATCCTGCGCCCGTTCGGCGAGAAACTGATGGCAGAGAAGAAAGTACAGGTGATGTACTTCTCGAGTCTGCGTGCGTTAAAGGACGGCATCTATTATCAGGACGGCGAAATCCGCATTGCAAAGAACGGCGAGACGGAGCTTCTGACCAGAACCGACGACTTAAAACTGCTCGGCCTACATAATTTTGAAAACGTCATGGTTGCTTCTGCGATGGCACTTCATGCAGGCGTGCCGATGGAAACTGTCCGCAAAGTCATTCAGGAGTTTGCAGGGGTAGAGCACCGCATCGAGTATGTCTGCGAGAAGGACGGCGTGGCATATTACAACGATTCCAAGGGAACGAATCCGGATGCGGCCATCAAAGGCATCCAGGCGATGAACCGCCCGACTCTGCTGATCGGCGGCGGCTACGACAAGCAGTCCACCTACGAAGAGTGGATTCAGGCATTCGATGGAAAGGTACGTTTCCTGGTTTTGATCGGAGATACGAAAGAGAAGATCGCAAAAGCGGCAAGAAACGTCGGATTCAACGACATTATCATGGCAGACAACTTAAAAGAAGCCGTACAGATCTGCCACGACAAGGCAAATGCAGGGGATGCGGTTCTTCTTTCCCCGGCCTGCGCAAGCTGGGATCAGTTTAAGAGCTATGAGCAGCGCGGTGAGCTGTTTAAGGAGTACGTAAGAGCACTGTAAAAAGTCATATCAGGAAACTATCCCGCATAAGCTGAAAAAGAGCGAACGGCGGGTGTGGCGCGGATGCGGAAGGAAAAAGAGAAAAAAATAGATGGGACGCTGCTGGTGACGGTATGGATTCTGCTTGGCCTTGGCCTTGTGATTCTGTACAGCGCCAGCGCGTATAACGGCCGGGTCAGATTCCATGACCCGGCTTATTATTTCAAGAAGCAGCTCTTTGCAAGTGCGCTCGGTGTAATCGGTATGTATGCGGTTGCAAAAATAGATTACCGGCGGCTGTTTGCACTGGCACCGTGGTTTTATGCGGCTTCCCTTGCGCTCTCGACGGCGGTGCTCTTTTTCGGAAGTGAGTACAACGGCTCGAAGCGGTGGTTAAAGCTTGGCCCCTTATCGTTCCAGCCCTCGGAATTTGCCAAGATGGCGGTGATTCTCTTCCTGCCCTGGGTGATGGAGCACACGAAAGGCCGGTCCGACAGTCTCTGGTTTATGACAAAGGCGGTGCTGTGCACCCTGCCGATTGCAGCGCTTGTCGGAAGCAATAACTTAAGTACGGCGATTATTTTGCTCGGAATCTGTGCATTTCTGATCTTTATTTCACATCCGGGCTACCTGCCGTTTCTCGGAATCGGAGGCGCCGGCATCGGGTTTATTGCCGTTTTTCTGATGATGGAGAGCTACCGCCTCGAACGCCTTGCCATCTGGCGCAACCCGGAGGCGTACGAGAAGGGGTTCCAGACCATTCAGGGACTCTATGCGATCGGCAGCGGGAGAATCTTTGGCTGCGGGCTTGGAAAAGGCCTGCAGAAGCTTGGCTTTGTGCCGGAAGCGCAGAATGATATGATCTTTTCGATTATCTGTGAGGAGGGCGGACTGTTCGGCGCCTGCCTGGTGATCGCCGTGTTTGCGGTGCTGATCTGGCGCTTGATGGTTATTTCGATCCATGCGCGGGATCTTGGCGGAGCACTGATTGCGGGCGGAATTATGGGGCATATTGCGCTTCAGGTGATTCTGAACATCGCGGTTGTGACAAATACGATTCCGAATACCGGCATTACGCTGCCTTTTATCAGTTACGGCGGCACCTCCGTGTTGTTTCTGCTCGGCGAGATGGGGCTTGCCCTGTCGGTCTCGAGGGACACCGATTAAAAAGGCGGAAAAGCGCTGCAGAACGGGAACAAAACGGGAGTGTAATGCATACCGTAAAAAGAGAGGCCGGATGGGAGAGAACAGGTGGGAGTATATCAGATTCTCGGCGGAAGGCGGCTTTGCGGAACGGTAACAGTCCAGGGTTCCAAAAATGCCGTTCTTCCCATGATCGCGGCGGCGGTTCTGACAAAAGAGGAGGTCGTGCTGGAAGGCTGCCCGAAGATTTCCGATGTGGAGGATATGGCGGAGATTGTAAGAAGCCTTGGCGGAACAGTCTGGTGGGAGAGGAATGCGCTCCACCTGAACTGTGAAAAGATCGAAAAAAGCCGTGTGGAGGGAGCGCTTTCGAAGAGACTGCGCGCCTCTCTTTTGTTTCTGGGAAGTCTTCTTGCAAGGACAGGGGAGGCATACCTTGCAGGGGCCGGCGGCTGCCGGATCGGAAAGCGGCCGACGGACCTGCATCAGAGGGCAATGGAGCTTCTGGGAGCCGAGGTCTTCGAGGAGGACGGCACCATTCGGGCAAAGGCAGATCATCCGAAAGGAGCCGTGCTCTGCTTTCCGAAAAAGAGTGTCGGGGCGACGGAAAATGCGGTTCTTTTTGCTGTCGGAGCGGAAGGTGCAACAAGGCTGGAGCATTGTGCGCGGGAGCCGGAAGTGGTTCATCTCTGCCGGTTTCTTAAGGCCATGGGAGCGGAGATTACCGGCGAGGGGACGGAGCAGATTACCGTTTACGGAAGGCGGGGAAAGAGACTGCTGTCCGGCTGCCGGTATCGTGTTCCGGGTGACCGGATCGCGGCAGGGACGTATCTTCTGATGGGCGCGGCGACGCGGGGGCACCTGACGCTTTCCGGCGCGCCGCTGGACGAAATGGGGGCGGTTCTGTCCCTCTATCAGAAAATAGGTGGACAATATACAAGGAAGAGTGGTACACTGGTAGCAGACAGCAAAAACGTGCAGCATGCTGTTCCGTACGTGGAGACAGAGGAATATCCCGGTTTTCCGACGGATCTGCAGTCGCTGTATCTGGCGGCAGCGATGACGCTGGAAGGAAAGAGCTGTATCTGTGAAAATGTATTTGAGGACCGCCTCCGGACGGCAGAGGAGCTGCAGAAAATGGGCGGTACGCTGCAGATCTGCGGAAAATGGCTGACGGCCGAAAAAAGCCGTCTGCACGGTGCAGAAGTTGTTTCCCAGGATCTTCGGGGCGGCGCGGCACTCGTATCGGCGGCGCTTGCCGCAGAAGGATTTTCCACAATCCGGCAGACAGAACTGATTGAGCGGGGGTATGAACGGTTTCCAGAAACGCTCCGGGAACTCGGAGCCAAGATTATCGTAGAAAAAGAAATATGAGACAGAAAAAAAACAGAAAAAAGAAGAAAAACAGAAAAATACGGATTCTGACCGGGGTGGTGCTTGGCGTCGGCCTTGCAGGTGCCTTGTTTTTTAATGTGTTCAAAATCCGCAATATCCAGGTGGCGGGGAACACCCGGTATACAAAAGATGAAATCAAAGAGATGGTCGCGGACGACAAGTGGATGAAAAACACGGTGCTTCTTACGACGTTTCATTCGAAGGTTGATATGAGCGATATTCCTTTTATGAACTCCGTGGAGTTTACGTTTGTAAGCTATGACACCATCTGCATCCAGGTAAATGAGAAAAAAGTGGTCGGTTATGTCGAGTACGAGCAGAAGGTCTATTTTGACAAGAACGGCATCGTGCTGGAGTGCGTGGACGAGGAGCAGGAAACACCTGCGGAGGGTGAGCCTTCCGACGGAACCGCCTCCGATGGAACGAGTGCGGATGGATCTCTTACGAGTGAGTCGCTTGCATCCGAAAGCGTATCATCCGATGGCACAGCATCCGAAAGCAGTACGTCCGACGGTGCGCTCTCGGCGGATACGATTAAAAGTGCACGTGTGACAACGACAGACTTTCAGCCGACCCTTTCCGATGTTCCGCTTGTAACAGGACTTACGTTTGACTATGTGACCGTGAACAAGCAGCTCCCGGTTGAAAAACCGGCAGTTTTCCGCACCATGCTCGCACTTACGAGAATGACGGAGAAATACAATATCACGCCGGACAGTGTGGAATTTAATGAGAACAGCGAAATTATTCTGCATTACTATGATACCGTGCGGATTCTGCTTGGAACCGATACGGCGTTAGAAGAAAAGATGACGCGCGTAGCAGCAATCCTGCCGAGCCTTTCCGGTCTTTCCGGAGAACTCCATATGGAGGATTACAAGGACGGCGACAGCAGCTTTGTCTTCTCGAAAGATGTATAAGAGGAAAGGAAAGCCGTCAAAAAAACGCAATAATCCTGAATTTTTTATGAAATACGAAAAAAACAGTTGATTATTTTCCGAAGAAATTATATTATATCTTTATGTATGACCATCAGAATATCAGACTATTTTGAGATAGACAGCAGTTCATAATCAAAAGGAGGAAGTTGAAATTGTTAGAGATCATGACAAATGAGGCAGAATCATCTGCAAAGATTATCGTAATCGGTGTAGGTGGTGCAGGAAATAATGCTGTAAATAGAATGGTGGAGGAATCCATCGGCGGCGTTGAATTCGTTGGAATCAACACCGATAAACAGGCGCTGACCCTCTGTAAGGCACCTACCATTCTCCAGATCGGCGAGAAGCTGACCAAGGGACTGGGCGCAGGAGCAAAACCTGAGGTTGGAGAGAAAGCAGCCGAGGAGAGCATCGAAGAGCTCAAACAGATCATGGAAGGCGCTGATATGGTATTCGTCACCTGCGGTATGGGCGGCGGAACCGGAACAGGTGCAGCACCGGTTGTAGCAGGCGTTGCAAAAGAAATGGGCATTCTGACTGTCGGCGTTGTAACAAAACCGTTCAAATTCGAGGCAAGAACCCGTATGAGCAATGCGCTGATGGGAATCGAAAAACTCGAGGAAAACGTAGATACCCTGATCGTGATCCCGAACGACAAACTTCTTGAAATCGTAGACCGCCGGACAACCATGCCGGAGGCATTAAAGAAAGCAGACGAGGTTCTGCAGCAGGCCGTACAGGGCATCACAGACCTGATCAACCTGCCGGCACTCATCAACCTCGACTTCGCAGATGTTCAGACCGTTATGACCGACAAGGGTATCGCCCACATCGGTATCGGCGAGGCAAAGGGCGACGACAAAGCGCTCGAGGCTGTACAGCAGGCTGTTTCCAGTCCGCTGCTTGAGACCACCATCGAGGGTGCAAGCCACGTTATCATCAACATTTCCGGAGATATCTCCCTTATGGATGCAAACGATGCTGCAAGTTACGTACAGAATCTGGCTGGAGAGGATGCAAACATCATCTTCGGTGCTATGTATGATGATTCTGTTACCGATACAGCGAAGATCACCGTTATCGCAACAGGTCTCAACGATGCAACGGCGAAACAGGCAAGCGTATCCCGCAAAGAGCCGGCAGATGCAAGAAAGAGCGCATTTTCCAGCAGCAGCTTCTCTGCACAGGCAGCCGCTCCGGTACACACTGCTCCGAAAGCTTCCGCTCCGGTACAGCCGCAGCCACAGGTTCAGGTGCAGCCGCAGGTACAGGCTCAGCAGACCATGACAAGCAATGTTCCGAAAAAGGACATCCAGATCCCGGATTTCTTAAGAAACCGCAGATAAGCAAAGAATAATAAGCAAATAACGAATTTACCTCGACACGCCGCAGACCGAAAATGTTGCGGCGTGTCGAAGTTTGTTGATCAAAAAAGAAGGTCATTCTTCCGAAAACGACAAAAAATTCACCCCCTTCCGTCTATAATAGGGTCTGTTAGAAATTCAGACCATGCAAAAGGCGCAGGGGGTGTTTTTTTGCACTATGAGATCTTTCTGGATCTTCTCTTTGCAGAGAATCTTCTGCTGAATTATACTATTCTGCGCCTTTCCTCCTTTCTTCTGAAACGATCTGCCACGCGAAGAAGGAGTTTTGCGGCAGCCGCGCTCGGCGCCGGTTATGCGGTGCTGTATGCCGTGTTTGCACGGTATCTGCCGGGTGCGCTGCTCGCCCTGGTCGGAATCGGAATTACAACAGGGATGGTGAAATCTGGCTGCAGAATCACGACAGTACGGGATCTTGTGGTGGGAATGGCAGGCTATATACTGTCCGGTTTTCTGATCGGCAGTGCATACCGCCTGTTCCGGGAGCTGATGCCGGGAAGGGGAATTTTTCTTTTTCTTCTTTCCGGGAGTGCCGCATATGCGGGAACACTCCTCCTGCTGAAGATCCGAAAGGAGATGCTCCTGGAACACGCCAGGCAGGTTACGGTACAGCTTGTGCAGAATGGGAAATGGAAAAAAGTAAAAGGACTGTACGACACGGGCAATACTTTGCGGGATGCCACAACCAAAAAGCCGGTCTCGGTCGTACCGTACACTGTGATACTCGAATTGTTCCCGGACGAAATGCGGACAGGGATTGCGGCGCTTGCAAGGCACGAGACGGTGCCGGAGCCGGAACGGCTTCTTGCGCTGCAGCCCCGTTACATACCGTTTCGCGGACTGGAAGGCCGGGGCTTTCTGCCGGTGATCCGGATCTCGGAAATGATTCTTGTGACAGAACATACAGCCAGGCACATAAGCGGACCGCTGATTGCGCTTGGCGGAGAAAATAGTTCATCTCCCAGGGGCTATGAAATAATTTTGCATCCAGATCTCATGGAAGGACAGGAGGAATGAAGTATGCTGCAGGCTGCACTGCCAAACGGATTCCGGCTTCGTATGCTGCCGCGGTCCGTGCCGGCTGTATTTCGTCAGACAGGAGAAATTTTTTATATCGGGGGCACAGATGTTCTCCCGGCGCCTTTGGAAGGACAGGAGGAGGCCGATGCGATTGCGGGGCTTTCCGATCCGGAAAACGAGACGGCAAGGAGCGAGCTGATCGAACACAACCTGCGTCTCGTCGTCTACATTGCACAGAAATTTGATAATACAGGAGTTGGTGTGGAGGATCTGATTTCGATTGGAACCATCGGCCTCATCAAGGCAATTAACACGTTCAATCCGGAAAAAAAGATCAAGCTTGCCACGTACGCGTCCCGGTGCATTGAGAACGAGATTCTGATGTATCTGCGGAGAAATAACAAGACACGGATGGAGGTCTCGATCGATGAGCCGCTCAATGTAGACTGGGATGGAAATGAGCTTCTTTTGTCGGATATCCTCGGAACGGAGGAGGATGTGATCTATCAGGGGCTCGAGCAGGAGGCGGAACATCGCGTGCTGGGAAGCGCAATCAGCAAGCTCTCTGAGCGGGAGCAGGTGATCGTGAAACTCCGGTTTGGCATCAATATGCCAGAGGGGCGGGAGAAAACGCAGAAAGAAGTCGCGGATCTTCTTGGAATTTCACAGTCGTATATTTCGCGGCTGGAAAAACGGATTATGAAACGGCTGCGGAAAGAGATTGCGCGGTATGAATAAAGAATAGAAAAATTTCCTTTCTCAGGGCGTGTTTAAAAAAAATTTTTCAAACACGCCCTAAGCAATTGCTTGTCTTTTTCTGATAAGAAAAGTATAATAGAAAGCATAGTGCAAAACAGGAAGACAAACCGGACAGAACGGCAGAACGGTGCCGTTCTGAAATCTGAGTTTTGTACGAAGAAAAAAGGGAGGAAATAAAAGAAATGGAACGAGAGACATTCCAATCGCGCCTTGGCTTTCTTCTGCTTTCGGCAGGCTGTGCCATCGGCATCGGAAATGTATGGAAATTCCCGTACATGGTAGGAAACAACGGAGGCGGCATTTTCGTGCTGTTTTATCTGTTGTTCCTTGCCATTATGGGAGTTCCGATTCTGTCGATGGAGCTTGCCATCGGAAGAGGAAGCAAAAAGAGTACCGTGCGCGCGTATGGGGAACTGGAGAAGAAAGGGCAGAAGTGGCATATCCATGGATACGTTGCCCTCATCGGAAACTATCTGCTGATGATGTTCTATACGGTTGTTGCAGGCTGGATGCTGTATTATTTTTACAGCTTTTTAACCGGAAAATTCAGTGGCCTTAAGGGGGACGCTGTAACTGGAAAATTCAATGAGATGCTTTCATCTCCGTCTATTCTTGTCATCACGATGCTGCTGATCACGATTGCAGGCTTTCTGATCTGCTCTGTTGGTCTGCAGAATGGTGTGGAGCGTGTCACAAAAGTGATGATGATTGTACTGATGGTCGTTATGATTTTCCTTGCGGTTTACAGCTTTACAATGCCAGGCGCAAAAGAGGGTCTGAAATTTTATCTGGTGCCGGACAAGCAGCAGATTGAACAGGTGGGACTGTTCCACATTATCACAAGCGCGATGAGCCAGGCATTCTTTACGTTAAGTCTTGGTATCGGCGCAATGCTGATTTTCGGAAGCTACTTAAACGGAGGAAAATCGCTGCTCGGAGAGGCGATCAATATTGCGGTGCTCGATACGTTTGTAGCCATCACCGCAGGTCTTATTATTTTCCCGGCGTGCTTTTCCTATCACGTACAGCCGGACAGCGGCCCGAAGCTGATCTTTATGACACTGCCGCACATCTTCACCTCGATGAAGGGCGGACGGATTTTCGGAAGCTTTTTCTTCCTGTTTCTGTTCTTTGCGGCACTGTCCACTATCATCGCTGTATTCGAGAACATCATGTGCTGCTTTTCCGAGATTTTCGGTGTTTCCAGAAAACAGTCAGCAGTCATCAACTGCATTCTGATCATTTTAGGATCCCTGCCGTGTGCACTCGGCTACAATGTGTGGTCCGGATTCCAGCCGCTCGGCGCAGGAAGCACAGTTCTCGATCTTGAGGACTTTATCGTCAGCAACCTTCTGCTGCCGGTCGGTTCACTGATCTATCTTTTATTCTGTACATCAAAGTGGGGATGGGGATTTAAAAATTACCAGGCAGAGGCAAGTAAGGGCGATGGTCTGAAAGTGCCGGACTGGATGCGATTATACCTTACGTATATCCTTCCGCTGCTGCTTCTTGTATTAATTGTCCAGGGACTGATTGGATAAGCAAAAAGAGAAGAAAAAAGGTCAATATCAGATAGAAAAAAGATAAGAAAAGAACTGGAAAAAAAGCAGAAAATACGAGATAATAAAAGACAAGAAGCCAGTCATGTGCCGGAACCCGGGATTTCCTTTGGGTGTTCCGCACATGTTGGATAGAAAAGTATGCAGGAGAAAGGGGAACAATATGGGAAAATTTACACCATTGGATTTCGAAGAATACGTAGCGCTTGCCCGTCAGGCAGCAGCAGAGGGATGTGTCCTTCTGAAAAATGACAACGAGGCGCTTCCGCTTCGCAAGGGGGATAAAGTAGCCGTTTTCGGAAGAATTGCATTCCATTATTATAAGAGCGGACTGGGCTCCGGCGGACTCGTCAACACCAAATATGTGGTTGGCATTCTGGATGCCTTAAAAGAAGAAAAAGACATCACGCTCGATGAGAATCTTCTTGGAACATATGAGAAATGGATCGAGGAAAATCCATACGACGAAGGCCAGGGCTGGGGAAAAGTGCCGTGGTCCCAGAAAGAGATGGAGCTCACCGACGAGATTGTGGAGAGCGCAAAAGGCGCCGATGCAGCTATTGTTGTTGTAGGCCGTACCGCAGGTGAGGACCAGGACAACAAAAACGAGGCGGGCAGTTATCTCTTGACAGATACCGAGCGTGAGATGGTAGAGAAAGTCAGCAAAGCGTTTGCAAGAACGATCGTTGTGCTGAATGTCGGAAATATCATCGACATGAAATGGGTGAAAGAGTGCAATCCTGCAGCTGTTCTCTACGTATGGCAGGGCGGTCAGGAAGGTGGAAACGGCGTTGCCGATGTGCTGATGGGAAGAGTCAGCCCGTGCGGTAAACTGACGGATACCATCGCAGAAAATATTGAGGATTATCCGTCGACCAGCTGCTTTGGCGATCTAGTAAGAAACGAATACAAAGAGGATATCTATGTAGGATACCGCTACTTTGAGACTTTTGCAAAAGACAAAGTATTATATCCGTTCGGATTTGGTCTTTCCTACACAACCTTTGCAGTAACCGCAGAGGCGAAAGAGAAAGACGTCGATCAGGTAACCGTAACGGCAACCGTAGAGAATACAGGAAAAACGGCCGGTAAAGAAGTTGTTCAGGTATACGTAAAAGCTCCACAGGGCGTTCTTGGAAAACCAGCCCGCGCACTCGTCGGCTTTGCAAAGACCGGTATTTTAGCTCCTGGAGCAAAAGAGACCGTGACCATCAATGTGGCAAAAGAAAGCTTCGCATCCTATGATGACAGCGGTGCAACGGGACACAAATCCTGCTACGTACTCGAAGAGGGCAGCTATGAGTTTTATGTCGGAAGCGATGTCAGAAGTGCAGCTTTCGCAGGCGCTTACGAGCAGCCGTTTAAAGTGGTTGAGACGCTGACCGAGGCAATGGCGCCGGTCGAAGCGTTTGAGCGTATGAAAGCCGTTGCAGGTGAGGACGGCACATTAAAACCGGGATACGAGGCAGCCCCGCTGCGCACCGTAGATCCGGCAAAACGCATGAAAGAGAACCGTATGGAGCCGATTCCGTACACCGGAGACAAAGGCTATAAGCTGGGCGATGTGCTGGATAAGAAAGTAACCATGGAAGAATTCGTGGCACAGCTTTCCGATGATGATCTGATCTGCATGTTCCGCGGCGAGGGTATGTGCAGCCCGAAAGTAACGCCTGGAACCGCAGCTGCTTTTGGCGGTCTGACACCGGAATTACAGGAGTTTGGCATTCCGGCATCCTGCTGTACCGACGGTCCTTCCGGACTTCGTTTTGACTGCGGAACAAAAGCCTTCTCCATGCCAAACGGTACGCTGCTTGGCTGTACGTTCGATCTTCCGCTGGTAGAAGACCTGTACGAGATGGCAGGACGCGAAATGAGACAGAACCGTGTCGATGCGCTTCTTGGACCTGGTATGAATATTCACAGAAATCCGTTAAACGGACGTAACTTTGAGTATATTTCCGAGGATCCGTACCTGACCGGATGGATCAGTGCTGTACAGATTCTTGGTATGGAAAAATCCGATGTAACCGGAACCATCAAACACTTCTGCGGTAATAACCAGGAGTCGAAGCGCCACACCGTAAATGCGGTTGTTTCCGAGCGTGCACTGCGCGAGATCTATCTGAAAGGATATGAAATTGCAGTCAAAGAAGGCGGCGCAAGATCCATTATGAGTACATATGGACCGGTCAACGGTATCTGGACCGCAGGAAACTACGATCTGTTAACCACCATTCTCCGTGGTGAGTGGAACTACGATGGATTTGTTATGACCGACTGGTGGGCAATGTCGAACCGTGAAGGATACGAGGCAACAAGAACGACACATGCACCGATGGTATCCGCCGGAAATGATGTCTTCATGGTATGCAATGACTGCACCGATATGAGCCAGGATGATGTGAAAGAAGCACTGGAAAAAGGTGAAATCACAAGAGGTGATCTGCAGAGAAATGCCATGAATGTCCTTCACTTCATTCTTGGAACACCATGTATTTTACGTTTCCTTGACCGCATCAGCGAGGAAGAAAAAGAAGCACAGGAGCAGCAGGGAGATAACGATTTTGTTGCAGCAGACCTGGTAACGTATGAGGCAGATCCGGAAACAGGTGATGTTGTCATTGACGCTTCCGCATGGGAAAATAAAAAAGGAACAAGCGAAGTCTGCGGTGTTTCCATTCTGGCAGATAAAATGGGAACTTATGATATCGAGATGGAAATGAAAGCAGACCTCGAAGACCTGGCACAGCTTTCCGTTACAGTATATATCGACAATATTGTAAAAACCGTTATCAGCATCCGTGGAACAAAAGGCGAGTGGATCAAAGAGACCAGAGATCTTGGCTTCTTCTTTGGATCTAATCACTATCTGAAACTGTATTTCGGTGCAAACGGCATGCAGCTTGGCAAGATTCGTCTGAAATTAAGAGAAGGCATGGAAGCGCTGAGCAAACACGAGGAATAAATAAAAAAAGAAATACAGAGAAAAACCGGAACCCGGGAGCCGCTGCTTAGAAGCGGTGCCGGGTTCCGGTTTTTCGTATGAAAGAAGATTTTTATGGAAGAAGCTGTTTTTTAGTGAAGCTCGTCCTCATCCACATCAATCACATTGTCATCGTGCAGGATTTTCTGCTGGTTGATCTCGGTCTGGATGACGTTTTTGATCCGGCGTTTTGCGCGGCCCATGTAGTAGGTGGTGACAAGATCGGAAATGCCGCTGTAGACAAGGCAGATACCGATGAAAATGTTTGTGGTTGCAACGGCATCAAACGGATTGGTACAGATGATGATGCCGAGAACGCTGGTTAAAAGAGCCAGCAGGAACTCAAGCCACCATTTTTCCAGCCCTGTTTTTTTGAGGTTGAACGCCTTCTGAATGCTGAGCAGTCCGTTTGCCAGAAGGATGATACCGATGACAACCGGGATGAATGCGATTACAAGGTCACTTTCAAAGATAACGAAGCAGCCGAACAGAATCAGTACCAGGGCAACGAACAGATCGTAGCGGAAGAAAAACGGCTCGCCGCGGCTTGCAATGTAGCGGATCAACGCAACAACGCCGCCAAACAGGAGCAGTGCTCCGGCGATATAACAGATCAGCAAACTCGTTTTTACGGGGTAGACGATCAGCACGATACCTAGTATAATAGAGACAGCGGCTGAAAGCAGGAAACTGTTTTTCACATCCTGAAAAAATTGTTTCATAAGGATTCTCCTTTCCACTTGAATGTGGTTTTTCGTTTGCTTTTATAGTAGCTTTTCAAAGCAGAAAAAGCAATGGACAAATTGAAAAAAATGTACGAAGAAATGGAATCGTGAAACGGAAGAAAGAGAGGGTAAAAAAGATGCAGGACGAACAGAAAAAGTTCCAGGAGAAGCTCTCCGAATTGCTGTCATACGCCAGAGACCATGAAAATAAAGTAACGATGAAAGAAGTCAGAGACTTTTTTGAAGACTTTGCACTGGATGAGCAGAAAGTCACCTTTGTCTGCGAATATCTGACGATGGAGCAGGTCGATGTGGCAGATTATGAGCCGGGCGTCGTGCCGGAGGAGACCGAAAAAGAAAAGAAAAAACCGGAGTTTTCCGAGGAGGAGCTGCGTGCCTTACAGCAGTATCTTGACGAACTGCCGGAGACAGAAACACCGTCGGAGGAAGAAACGGCAGAGCTTTACCGGAAAGCGGCAGAGGGCGATTCCCTTGCAAAGAGCATGCTCGTGCAGCTCTGGCTTCCGAAAGTTATTGAGACCGCAAAAGAAATGCACACCCGCGATTTCTTCCTGATGGATCTGGTGCAGGAGGGAAATGTCGGACTTTTAGTAGCGCTGGAGTCCGTTGTAAAAGCTGAGACGGCGGAGCAGGCGATTGATGCGGCTGTGCGTGAGACGATCAGCGATTTCATGGAAGAACACAGAGTTCAGAAACACAAGGACAATACTGTAGTCAATAAAGTAAACCGCTTAAAAGACGCCATCGAGGAACTCTCCGACGGCGATGACATGGATTTCAGTGTGGCAGAGCTTTCCGCGTATCTTGACATGTCCGTGGAAGAGATTGAGGATATTCTGCGGATTGCAGGCGAAGAGCCGTAACAAAAGGCTGGTATTTGCACAGAAACTGTGTGAATTGGCAATAAAACAAAAGCAAAGGAGAAAAATACAATGGTACATCATATTGTTATGTGGAAATTCAAACCGGAAGTAGAGGATGCAAAGAAACCGGAGCTGAAAAAAGCGATGGCAGAGAACCTGAAAAGCCTGGTCGGCAAAGTGCCGGGACTGTTGACGGTTGACTTTGTAGAAGCACCGCTTGCATCTTCCACCCATGATATGGCACTTGTCACAACACTGGAAAAAGCAGAGGATGTAGCTGTATATGCAAAACATCCGGAGCACGTAAAAGTAGCAGACACCTATGTACGTCCGTACACAACGGAGCGTGCAGCACTCGATTACGAAGAGTAAAAACAAGCACGGACTTTAGCTCGTTGCCCGTTTAAATAAAAAAGTATCCCGCTTCCCCAAAAGGAACGGGATACTTTTTTTGTGCCGAGAAGATCAATTCCTGATCTGGTGAATACGTTTCATTTAAGTGTTTTTCTGTTCTTCCTTCTGCAGTTCGTCAATTGTAAGCAGCAGCTCATCGATGGAAACCTTTTCGTCCTTCGGATTTTCCGTAAATTCTCTGACCAGTTCTTCGTACGTTCTTCTTCTGTGTTCCAGCGCTTTCCGCGACCGCTCCCGCCGGATGCGGCGGACATACCGCAGGCGGAGGACAAAGAGCAGAATCAGAACGAGAAGGACAAACGGCATCGCCAGAAAAACAGGATCTGCCTTCCGGATACGGGCAAAAAGGGATGCACCGGCCGAGGCAAGATGGCGGAACCAGGAAGCGGCATGCACAGTGCCTTTCCAGAACGCTGCGAAATGGGAAGCCACAGATGAGAAGGAAACCGTGGATGATGCCGGTGCTTTGGAAATGGCCGGTTCCGGTGTCTGGGTTATGGCCGGTGTTTCGGTCGGCGTCGCAGTGGCAGTCGGCGTCGGTGTCGCCGTCGGAACCGGTTCAAACGTTACGGCAAGGGTATGATCCTTCTGGATATCGGAAAATGTGTAGCTGTCCGGATATTCCGTCACCGGCAGATACAAGCCGTCCACCGAGAGCTTCGCGAGCCGGAAGCCTTCGTCTGCCGTGTAGGAAACGGTTTTTTCCTCTCCGCTGGAAACTTCCCCGCCCTCGGACACCGAGCCATGCTCCGCCGCGGAAGTGGAAACCGTGAACAGATACGGCACCCGGGTGCGGTAGAACTGCACGTACCGTCCACCATCTGCCTTTGTTACGTTTACAATCGCAATAAATTCCCCAGGATTTGTCTCACAGAGGCCCTCTGGTTCATTGATGGTGATATCGTCGGAAAAGCCA
Source organism: Blautia sp. AM47-4 (assembly GCF_003479865.1). Classification (NCBI taxonomy): domain Bacteria; kingdom Bacillati; phylum Bacillota; class Clostridia; order Lachnospirales; family Lachnospiraceae; genus Blautia; species Blautia sp. AM47-4. The sequence continues at coordinate 44,512 of NZ_QUHY01000015.1, read as the reverse complement.
AAATCAACCGTGTCGTCCGCAAGCAGTGTTTTCTGCGAGAGCGAGTATGTCTGGATAAAGTTTCCGATTCCGAGATGCATCGTCAGCGGAAAAAGAAAAAAGAGATCGCCGGAAACACAGAGATCCTGAAAGTTTTCCATGTAAAAATCGAAGGGATACGTGCCCCAGTCATCCATCACCTGAAGTGAGGCATCGAGGAGTTTAAAGCCGTAGCCGCCGTCCGCATCGGTCTGGATCAGATAGCCGCCGGTGGAGGGAAGATAATCAATACCGAGAATATTGTAGCTTGTCGAGAGCTGGATCCGCTCTTTCTGCTCGAGAGTATCCGGGTCGAGGCGGAAGATACATCCGTAATTGGAAGCATCCGGGCTGCTGTAGCCGCTCACGAGGATTTCATGTGTGACGGGATTGTATGCCATACCGTTTGCGTGAGCAAAGTCTGCGTCCCTTACCTGATGCGCGAGGGAATACTGCGTAACGGGATTTCCGTCTGCGTCTGTATCATTTTTATAGTAGGCAGAGACTACGTCCGGCTCTGTCGTCAGATCATTAAAATTTTCGATGCAGATGATATAATCTTCCGTCGCACAGACGGACTGCACCGCGCCGTTGCTGCCGAGAATCGGATATTCCCCGACCAGTTCCCAGGAGGCACCGGTAAACGGCGTACTGGAGGCAAAACCAGCCTGACAGAGTATGGGATGAGCGAGGAAGAGAAAAATACCCAGAAAAAGGGCAAGAAAAAAACGGCCGGATTTCTTGCCAGTGGGAGATTTTATCGAAAAATTTGTAAATGCAAGCCGCATATGATGTGTAGGTCCTTTCTTACAGAAAAAAGGTGAACTTTTTCTGTCATCCTATCTTACCACGGAACCGGCGGAAAGTAAATGAAGGAGGGATGGAGATTTTCTTACATATCGTTTAAGAAAATGTAATAATTTTGTAGTGTTTGCCGATGCAAAGTAGTTGTAAACATTTTGCCGTCTTGGTAAAATAAACATAACAGAATTCAGAAAATTGTGAAGAAAAAGGAAAGGCAGAGAACCGATGATTAGAATCAAAGATATTGCAGACCGCGCAGGGGTCAGCCCGACGACGGTTTCGAATGTAATACACGGAAAGACAGGGCGCGTCTCAAAGGCGACGGTCGAGAAAATCAACCGGATTTTAAAGGAGATGGAGTACGTGCCGAGTATCAGCGCGCGCATGCTGGCGAACAACAGCTCCGGTCTCATTGGTGTGGCGCTTGGTTTCATGAAGAAAGGAAATGCATCTTCCTTTGAGGATCCCTTTGTGTCGGCAATGCTCGGAAATCTGGAGTATCAGATCCGGGAACACGGCTACTATATGATGCTGGTTGCGCGCCATGAGCAGGACGATATTATGCAGCAGGCGCTCGGCTGGAATTTTGACGGCATGATTGCGATGGCTCTGAAGGAAAAGGAGATTGCAGAGCTCTCGGAACGTCTCGGAAAACCGCTGGTAACCATTGATCAGTATCTCCCGCCGGAACTTGGAGTCCGCTCCATTACGATGGATGACCGCGGCGGTGCGTACCAGATGAGTCAGTACCTGATTGGAAAGGGACATAAAAAATTTCTCTTTTTATCCGACTGCGATCTCGGGGTTGACCACTATCGGTGGCTCGGTGTGCGTCAGGCAATGGAGGAGGCGGGAATTGAGGACTTTGAAAGTCGCCATATTGTGATCCCGTGGAATCCAGAGCAGAGGGAGAAGGCATATGAGGAGATGCTTCCGTTCTTCAAAAAACAGACAGCGCTCTTTTTTTCATCGGATTACTATGCACTTGAAGCATCCAACTTTCTGCAGAACAGGGGAATAAAGGTTCCGGAGGAAATTTCAATTGCGGGCTTTGATGATGTTACCTATGCGACACTTGCGCGGCCGAAGCTGACTACCGTGCATCAGATGGTGGATGGAAAAGCACGCCGTGCCGTAGAAGTCCTGATGCACTTGATCCAGGATGAGCCGGTACAAAAAGATATTCCGCCATTGCCGACAACGCTGGTGGAGAGGGAGTCGGTAAGAGATCTGACGAAGTAAATAGTTACCAAATTTACAGAAAAACTCTTGTAGAAACTGCTGGTTTTGCGCAAAACTATTGAAAAATCACCGTGAGGTATGGTAAAATGTGCTTGCAAACGACAGAATTAAAGAACCAGACACGTTCTGGGGATGAAATAAAGGAGGTAAAAAAATGGACAAAAAATGGTGGAAAGAAGCCGTAGTGTATCAGATTTATCCGCGCAGCTTCATGGACAGCAACGGAGACGGTATCGGAGATTTAAATGGTATCACATCCCGTCTGGATTATCTGAAGGATCTTGGCGTGGATGTTATCTGGCTGTCTCCGGTGTACCAGTCACCAAACGATGACAATGGATATGATATCAGCGATTACCGGGCAATCATGCAGGAGTTCGGAACAATGGAGGATTTTGACCGCATGCTTTCGGAGATGCATAAAAGAGGCATCAGGCTGGTCATGGACCTTGTTGTCAATCATACTTCAGATGAACACAAATGGTTCGTGGAGAGCCGCAAATCGAAAGACAATCCATACCGCGATTATTATATCTGGCGTGATGCAAAAGAGGGAAAAGAGCCAAACAACTGGGGAAGCTGCTTCTCCGGTTCCGCATGGAAATACGATCCGCAGACAGAGATGTATTACCTGCATCTGTTCTCAACAAAACAGCCTGATCTGAACTGGGAGAACCCGGCGGTTCGAAAAGAAGTTTTCGATATGATGAACTGGTGGTGTGAAAAAGGCATTGACGGTTTCCGGATGGACGTTATCAGCATGATCTCCAAACCGGAAGGGCTGCCGGACGGAAAAATTCCGGAGGGCGGACTCTACGGTGATTCCGGCTGCGTAAACGGACCGCACGTTCATGAGTATCTGCAGGAGATGAACAGGGAAGTCCTCTCCAAATACGATCTGATGACGGTTGGTGAGTGTGCCGGTGTCACGATCGAGGAGGCAGAAAAATATGCATCCGCAGACGGCAAAGAGCTCAGTATGGTATTCCAGTTCGAGCTGGTAGATCTGGCAAGCGGAACATACGGCAAATGGACGGACAAACGCGTACCGCTCAAAGATTTCAAACGCGTCATGACAGCATGGCAGACGGAGCTTGAGGGCAAGGCATGGAACAGCCTCTTCCTTGGAAACCACGACCAGCCGCGCTGCCTGTCCCGTTTCGGCGATGATTCACCGGAATACCGTGTGGTAAGTGCCAAAATGCTGGCAACCTGCCTTCATATGATGCAGGGTACCCCGTATGTATACCAGGGCGATGAGCTTGGCATGAAGAATGTTCCGTTCCACGATCTGTCCGAGTTCCGCGATATTGAGAGCATCAACGCGTTCCACGAGCTGACCGGTGCCGGAAAAGTAGCGCCGGACGACATGATGCGCTACCTGAACCTGCGCGGAAGAGACAATGCAAGAACTCCGATGCAGTGGGATGATACCGCTTCGGCAGGATTTACCACAGGAACACCGTGGATCAAGGTCGGACCGGATTACGAGACCGTCAATGCCAAGAATGAGATGGCGGATCCGGATTCTGTATACAATTATTACAAGAAACTGATTCATCTCCGGAAAGAGAAGGATATCATGGTTTACGGAACGTACGAGCTGCTCGATCCGGAGGACGAGGCACTGTATGTATATACCAGAACCTTAGGCGACCAGAAACTCCTCGTGATGTGCAATTTTACAAAAGAGGAGCAGGAATACACGGTTCCGGAAACCTTTGCGGGAGCAGAGGTACTGATCAGCAACTATCCGCAGGACGGCGCGGCAGCGGGGGTACGAAAACTGCGCGCGTATGAGGCGGTTGTTCTGGAGACAAAATAAAAAATGCAGAGGAATCTGAGGCAGAACGGACTTTTGTCACAGATTCCCGTTCTCAAAATAGGGCAAGAACTGGTAAGATAAGAAAGGGAAAAACAAAATATGAAACCATATCTGAAATTGGAGACACATCCACTTGCAAATCCCGAGAATGTGATAAAAGGCGATAAATACCGTATCACAGTACTGACAGAGCATCTTCTTCGGCTGGAATACAGTGAGGACGGTGAATTTATCGATGCAGCATCCCAGACGGTTGTAAACCGTGATTTTCCAGCAGTGGAATTTTCCGTCAAAGACACAGGCGATGAGCTGGAGCTGCGTACAAAGTATCTGCAGCTGAATTACAACAAAAAGGCATTCTCTGCAAACGGACTTTCCTGCAAAACAACGGCAGTCGGCATCAGTTCTGTACCGGCATGGCATTACGGAGATCCGACACAGGATCTTGGAGGAACGGCCCGTACGCTTGATCAGGTCAACGGAGCATGCGAACTGGAACCTGGTATCATGTCCTGGTTTGGTTCCGCTGTTCTGGATGATTCGAAGTCGCTTCTGATGACAGAGGACGGTTGGGTGACCCCGAGAAAGAAAGGAGTGCAGGATCTGTACTTCTTCGGCTATGGCTGGAATTTCCGTTTGGCATTAAAGGATTTCTACCACCTTTGCGGCAAGACACCGATGCTTCCGAGGTTTGCGCTTGGAAACTGGTGGAGCCGTTACTGGCGTTACAGTGAAACATCCTATATGAAACTGATGGAAGACTTTGATAAAGAGAACGTTCCCTTCTCGGTTGCTGTTATCGATATGGACTGGCACCGTGTAGACGATGTGGATCCGAAATACGGCAGCGGCTGGACCGGCTATAGCTGGAATAAAAAACTCTTCCCGGATCCGGAGCGTTTTCTTGGAAAACTCCATGCACGCGGCATGAAGACAACACTGAACGTCCATCCTGCAGACGGAATTCGTGCGTATGAGGACTGCTATCCGGAAGTAGCAGAAGCTATGGGAGTGGATGCAAAAAAAGAAGAGCCGGTCAATTTTGACATTGCGGATCCGAAATTTGTTGATGTATATTTCGACAAAGTCCATCATCCGATGGAAAAAGAGGGCGTCGATTTCTGGTGGATTGACTGGCAGCAGGGACAAAGTACCAAGATCGAGGGTCTTGATCCGCTGTGGATGCTGAATCACTATCATTTCCTTGACAGTGGAAGAGACGGAAAACGTCCGATGACCTTCTCCCGCTATGCAGGACCGGGCTCCCACCGCTATCCGGTCGGATTTTCCGGAGACACCCACATCACCTGGGAATCTCTGGATTTCCAGCCATACTTTACCAGCACAGCCTCCAACATCGGCTACGGATGGTGGAGTCATGATATCGGCGGCCATATGCTCGGCTACCGTGACGATGAGCTTGAAGCAAGATGGTATCAGTACGGAGTCTTTTCTCCGATCAACCGTCTGCACAGCTCTAGCAGTGCCTTCAGTGGAAAAGAGCCTTGGAACTTCAGTATGGAAGTGCGCAGCACAATGGATGATTTCCTTCGTCTGCGTCATAAACTCGTACCGTATCTGTACACGATGAACTACCGTGCATGGAAAGAAGACACACCGATCGTTGTTCCGATGTATTATGATTACCCGGAGACGGTTTTCTGGGGCAAAAATCAGGCACCGAATCAGTACTTCTTCGGAAGCGAGCTGATGGTAACACCGGTGACAACGAAATGCATTCCGGAGCTGAAGCGTGCAAAAACAAAGGTGTGGCTGCCGGAAGGTACGTGGTTTGATTTCTTCAACGGAATGATTTACGAGGGTGGCAGAAGTATGGATCTGTACCGTACGCTCGAGGAGATCCCGGTTCTTGCGAAAGCAGGTGCGATTATCCCGATGACAGAGAAGATCAGTGCGCTGGATGTAGAATCCAACCCGGATGAGCTGACGGTACGCGTTTACGCGGGCGCGGACAATACATTTGCCCTGTACGAGGATGACAATACTACCATGGCATATGAGAAGGATGACTGTGCAAAAACATCGATGACGCTCGACTGGGGTGCGCGGAAATTTACGATTGCACCGGTTGAGGGCAATCAGAGCCTTGTTCCGGAAAGCAGAATGTACTGCGTAGAATTCGGCGGAAGTACGGCAAAAGAAGCGAAGGTCTTTGTAAACGGCGTGGAAGCGGATGCAGAAGTCAAAGAGAAAGACGGACTTCTTACGATCGCGGTAACAGATGTAAAACCGCAGGATACCGTGACAATCTGTCTGCCGGAAGATACGGAGATTGCAAAGAACGATGTCATGACACGTGCGATGGATCTGTTGCTGCACGCCGAAATCAGCTACATCACCAAAGAGCAGATCGCAAATCTTCTTCACAAAGCAGACGGAAAGGTAGCAATTCTGGCTGCAGAGCTGCAGAGCATGGAACTTTCAAATGATCTGCGCGGTGCGCTGCTGGAGATCATTACGGCATAAATTGCTGCAGAAAAACACGATTTGATTTACAGAAAAAGAATTCTGTGATACGATACATACAAAGAAAAGGAAGAGAGCGTGGCAGTGGATTCTGTCAGGCTCTCTTCTTGAAATGTGAGACAGGAGGATTTTTAAACGTGGGAAAATACATCATGGCACTTGATGCCGGCACAACGAGCAACCGCTGTATTCTGTTTGATCAGAAAGGACAGATCGTAAGCCTTGCGCAGAAGGAGTTTACCCAGCGTTTCCCGAAACCGGGCTGGGTGGAGCACGATGCCAATGAAATCTGGTCCACGATGCTCGGTGTAGCCGTGGAGGCAATGCAGAAAGCGGGCGCGTCCTACGAGGATATTGCGGCAATCGGAATCACAAACCAGAGAGAGACGACGATCGTCTGGGACAAAAAGACGGGAGAGCCGGTCTACAATGCAATTGTATGGCAGTGCCGCAGAACATCGGAATACTGCGATTCCCTGATGGAGCGCGGACTGGTTGACCGCTTCCGGGAGAAAACAGGTCTTGTGATCGATGCGTATTTTTCAGCCACGAAGCTGAAATGGATTCTAGATGAAGTTCCGGGCGTGCGCGAGCGGGCGGAGCGAGGCGATCTCTATTTTGGAACAGTGGAGACGTGGCTGATCTGGAAGATGACAAAGGGAAAGATACATGTCACCGATTACACCAACGCGTCCCGTACAATGCTGTTCAATATCCATACCCTGAAATGGGATGAGGATATCTTAAAAGAGCTGAACATTCCGCTCTGTATGCTGCCGGAAGTCCGCCCGTCGAGCTGTGTCTACGGGGAGACGGCATCCACATATTTCGGCGGCCCGATTCCGATTGCGGGAGCAGCGGGAGACCAGCAGGCGGCGCTGTTCGGCCAGACCTGCTATGCGCCGGGCGAAGCGAAAAATACATACGGAACAGGCTGCTTCCTGCTGATGAACACGGGAGAAAAGCCGGTTTCTTCGACACACGGTCTTGTTACCACGATTGCATGGGGCATCGGGGACAAGATTACGTATGCGCTCGAGGGATCCATTTTCGTCGGCGGAGCCGCAATCCAGTGGCTGCGCGATGAGATGAAGCTGATCGAGTCCTCGGCGGATTCCGAGTACATGGCGCAGAAGGTGAACGACACGAACGGCTGCTACGTCGTGCCGGCGTTTACCGGCCTTGGCGCACCGTACTGGGATCAGTATGCGAGAGGAACCATTCTCGGCCTGACCCGCGGCGTCAACAAATACCATGTGATCCGCGCAACGCTGGAGTCGATCACGTATCAGGTGGATGATGTCTTAAAAGCGATGGAGGCAGATTCCGGCATGAAGCTCTCCGCACTGCGTGTGGACGGCGGAGCAAGCGCCAACAACTTCCTGATGCAGTGCCAGGCGGACATCAGCCAGGCGCCGGTGGAGCGGCCGTGCTGCATCGAGACGACCGCGATGGGAGCAGCTTATCTTGCGGGACTCGCCGTCGGCTACTGGCCGGATCAGGAGACGGTAAAACAGAACGGAGCCATTGACCGTACGTTTGAGCCGGAGCTCTCGAAAGAGGAGCGCGATGAGAAGATGAACGGATGGCACAAAGCAGTCCGTTACGCCGAAGGATGGGCAAAATAGAAAAAGATTTTGGAAATGCAGAAAAGGAACGGTTTCGTAATGAAAACCGTTCCTTTTCGCGTACTGTGACTTCTTGTCTACTGATGTTAAAGAATGTCGATATGTTCGCCGTTTAAAGCTTTGTTCATGCTTCGCACGGCACAGAATTTACCGCACATCGAGCAGGTATCTTCCTGTTCCGGCGAGCGGTCGGCGCGGATGGCTTTTGCAGTCTCCGGGTCCAGTGCACAGTCCCACTGTGCTTTCCAGTCGAGCACGCGGCGGGCGTCTCCCATCTTGTCGTCAATATCACGCGCATGCGGAACACCTTTGGCGATGTCGGCAGCGTGTGCGGCGATTTTGCTTGCGATGATGCCCTGTTTTACATCATCCAGGTTCGGAAGAGCCAGATGCTCTGCCGGCGTTACGTAGCAGAGGAAAGCAGCGCCGTTCATAGCGGCAATTGCGCCTCCGATGGCAGCAGTGATGTGGTCGTAGCCCGGTGCAATATCGGTCACAAGAGGGCCGAGGACATAGAACGGAGCGCCCATGCAGATGGTCTGCTGTACTTTCATATTGGCCGCAATCTGATCCATCGGAACGTGGCCCGGTCCCTCAACCATAACCTGAACGTCTTTCTCCCAGGCACGTTTGGTGAGTTCGCCGAGGCGCACCAGCTCTTCAATCTGGCAGACATCCGTTGCGTCGGCAAGGCAGCCAGGACGGCAGGCGTCACCGAGAGAAATGGTCACATCGTATTCACGGCAGATATCGAGAATCTCATCGTAATACTCGTAGAACGGATTCTCCTCGCCGGTCATGCACATCCAGGCGAACACGAGGGAGCCGCCGCGGGAGACAATATTCATTTTCCGTTTGTGTTTGCGGATCTGATCGATGGTTTTTCTGGTGATGCCGCAGTGCAGGGTGACGAAATCGACACCGTCCTCGGCATGGAGGCGGATGACGTCAATAAAATCTTTGGCGGTCAGCGTATCCAGGTCTCGCTGGTAATGGATCACACTGTCATATACCGGCACGGTGCCGATCATGGCCGGACATTCGGAGGTCAGTTTCCGCCGGAACGGCTGCGTATTGCCGTGGCTCGACAGGTCCATGATGGCTTCTGCGCCCATATTGACCGCGGAGAGTACCTTCTGCATCTCCACATCGTAATCTTTACAGTCTTTCGAAACACCGAGATTTACATTGATTTTCGTGCGCAGCATCGAGCCGATGCCCTCCGGATCGATGCAGGTGTGCAGCTTATTGGCCGGAATGGCAATCTTTCCGCTGGCAACGAGCGGCATCAGGTCTTCCACGGCCATATACTCTTTTTCTGCGACTTTTTTCAGCTCCGGTGTTACAATGCCGCGGCGTGCGGCGTCCATCTGTGTTGCGTAATTGCGTTCCATCTGTTGTTCTCCTTTATTTTCAAAATCAGATCCGGTAAGCGTGGTTCAGCGGTCCCGAGCCGTGGCCGAGATCCATCATGCTCGCGAGTGCGCCCGAAATATACTCTTTTGCGGCGGAAATGGCATCCGGAAGGGAAAGCCCCTTTGCGAGCCCCGATGCGATGGCGCTGGAGAGTGTACAGCCGGTGCCGTGTGTGTTCGGATTGTCGATGCGTTTTCCGGTGAACCAGGTAAATGTGCCGTTGTGATATAAAAGATCGTTGGCATCATTGATACTGTGGCCGCCCTTTAACAGAACGGCACAGCCGCAGGAATCCCCGATCTCTTTTGCGGCGCGTTCCATATCACTTTCCGACTGGATTTTGATGCCGGAGAGAACTTCTCCCTCTGGGATATTCGGTGTGATGACTTCGGCCAGAGGAAAGAGCAGTTTTTTCATCAGGTCAGGCACGCCGCCCGAAGCGAGCGCGGAGCCACTTGTAGCGACGAGGACCGGGTCCACAACGATGTGTTTGGCCTGGTAGAAGCGAAGCCGTTCGGAGATGACTTCGATCAGTGCCGGGGAGGATACCATACCGATTTTGACGGCGTCCGGGAAGATGTCCGTAAAGACGGCGTCAAGCTGTGCGGCCAGAAACTCCGGTGTTACATCGAAAATACCGGAAACTCCGGTGGTGTTCTGGGCGGTGAGTGCGGTAATTGCCGACATGGCGTAAACTCCGTTTGTGATCATGGTTTTGATGTCTGCCTGAATGCCGGCGCCTCCGCTGGAATCACTTCCCGCGATTGTTAATGCTGTTTTCATGTTTTTCGCGTCCATGAGAATTACTCCTTTGCATTACTTTTCTTTTTGGACAGGCGACAAAGAAAGTGGTGCCCCCAGTCTGCCGCCTGGTGTGAGGATGAATGGTTACGTAAAATTATTTGTTTTCCAGCATGCGCAGAGTCTGTTCTTTCAGATCCTTCGTTGCGGAAACAATGTCTTTCTGTGCAAAAATGGCACTGATGACGGCGATGCCGCAGATGCCGCTGCCGGAAAGCTCCGTCACGTTATCGCGTGTGATGCCGCCGATGGCGATGACAGGGATTTTAACGGCATTGCAGATAGCAGTCAGCGTTTCGTGGCTGACATCCTCCGCATCCGCCTTGGAACCGGTGTGGAAGACTGCGCCGACGCCGAGGTAATCTGCCCCGCGCTGCTCGGCGAGAATGGCCTGTTCCACGGTCTGTGCCGAAACGCCGATGATCTTGTCCGGGCCAAGCTTTGCACGGACATCGCCGGCCTCCATATCGCTCTGGCCGACATGAACGCCGTCCGCATCCATCTTAGCTGCGATTTCCACGTTATCGTTGATGACGAAAGGAACATGGTATGCGGCACAGAGTTTTTTCAGTTCCAGTGCCTCTTCCATAAAGTGATCCTGGTCAAGATTTTTTTCGCGGAGCTGGATAAACGTTGCGCCGCCCTGCAGAGCCTTTTCCACCTGGCTGTACAGTGTCTCGCCGTTCAGCCAGCTGCGGTCTGTCACAGCATATAAAAGCAGGCCTTTTTTATCGCACTTCATACTTTGCACCTTTCTCCAGCGTCTCGCCGTCCATGTGGTAGATGGCGTCGATGATGCGGTTCCGGTAGGTGGAGTTGCCGTCTTCCGGTTTCATATGGCTCCAGCCGATCTCGCCGGCAAGTCCCATCGCGCAGACAGCGGCAGCAGCGGCTTTTAACGGCTCGTCCGGGTTGGCAACGAGGTAAGCGGTCATCATGCCGGAGAGCTGGCAGCCTGTTCCGGTGATGCTTCCCATCTCGGCGCGTCCGTTGCGGATCACGTAGCAGGTGTCAGCATCGGCAACGAGGTCGATCGCTCCTGTGATGGCGACAACACAGTTGTGGTCTTTCGCAAAGTTTTTTGCAAAAGCAACGGCGCTGTCGAGGTTTTCGTCTGTTACTTTATCGGCAACGTCTGCGTCAACACCCTTTGTCGTTCCGCTTCCAAGTGCCAGTGTTTTGATTTCGGAAATATTTCCGCGGATGACGGTGAACGGGATTTTTTCCATCAGCCGACTGCGGTCGAAGTACGTAAGTGGCTTGCGCCTGCGCCGACTGGATCGAGCAGGATTTTGTGGCCGAGCGAAGCTGCTTTTGCACCGGCACGGTACATGCCGTCGATGCTCGTTCTGTGCAGCGTTCCGATGTTGATGTTCAGACCGCCGCAGATGGAGGTGATATCCTCGACATCCTCCGGTTCATCGGACATGATCGGGCTTGCGCCGCATGCCAGCAGAATATTGGCGACATCGTTTACTGTAACGTAATTTGTGATGTTGTGTACGAGAGGGGTTGTTTTTCTGACATTGTCAAGACAAGTGCCTAACATAATTTTTTGTTCCTCCTGTGTGAGTATTTTTGCAGAAGCAAATTCCCTTGTGGTACTGGAAGAACCTGTTGATGATGTGTTCATAGAGATTAAAAAGCAGATATACGTGGAGGTATATCTGCAGAAAATGTGCATATCGTATCTCCCTACGTTGGCATTACCCAAATCAGGTTCAGGGTCTAGGAGATGCATCCTACTCTCAGCCCGCTTCGCACGCGAGCTCCCCTTTGCTTTCTGCAGACAATTATATACGCATAAAAACAATTGTGCAAGAGAAAAACGGAAGATTTTAAAAAAATTCAGAAAAATAAAAAAGACATGCAAAATATTGGAAATGTAATGTTATTTGGGTTGACAGAGAAAATAATATCAGCGTAAAATGAAGTATAAAATATGCGTGGAAGTCATGGACGTGATGATGCCGCCTCCATTCCGATTTTCGCCATGAGCGCCAACGCCTTTGTTGAAGACCGGCAGGCCGCAAAAGAGGCCGGCATGGACGTGCATATCGCAAAGCCGATTGATGCGGAATTACTGAAAAAGAAAATTGCAGAGTATTGCAGGTGAAAAGAAGTGCCCCTGCCGGCATCTGATGTGTGCCGGGCAGGGGCTTTTGATGTGCGAATCTTATTTTTCTTCCTCCGGGTACGTATAGCCCCAGGTTCTGCGGAAGGAGGTCATCAGATCCATGACGTCCTTCGTGTAGTCGAGGTGCATGGCAGATGCATCTCCATTGATGGCGCGTTCCATGTCGGCGAGCTCATAGGCGAGTGCATCGGCGTTGTCACCGGCTTTGATGATTTCGGATTCGCCGGTGGAAGCGTCTGTGATTTTTGCTTCCCAGGCACGCGGGTACTCCATGATCTCGATAAATCCGTTCTCACAGGAAACCATGCCGCGTTTCGGCTGTTTGGAGTGGAGAGAGAGCATCACACTTGCCATCTGCCTTCCTGATTGGTGAGAAGGAGGCCGGCCTGCTCGTCCACACCGGTCGGAGCGGGCTTTACCTGGGAAAGGAGCTGATCCGGCTTGGAGTCGAAGAACCAGCGGAGGAAGGAGAGTGCGTATACGCCGATATCAAGCATCGCGCCGCCTGCGAGATTCCGGTTGAAGAAGCGGTTCTTCATGTTGTACTCTTTGAAACTGCCGAAGTTCATCGTGATCAGATTGACTCTGCCGAGACGGCCGGAGTCGAGAATTTTTTTCAGCTCTTTGTAGATCGGCATATGGTAAATCGTCATTGCCTCTCCGATGATGACACCTTTTTCTTTTGCAAGCGCTATGGCCTCGTCGAGCTCGTCGCTGTTCAGCGTAATCGATTTCTCAACGAGAATGTGTTTTCCATTGGCAATCGCCTCTTTCATAAAGCCAAGATGCGTGTTGTGCGGCGTCGTGATATAAATGACATCGACCTCCGGATCGGTAAACATCTCATGGAAATCATCGTAAACTTTTCCAATTCCATATTTCTCCGCAAAAGCAGCCGCCTTCTCATGGGTCCGGTTGCCGACTGCGTAAATATTCTTTCCGTTTTTCTGCAGTGCGACCGCCATTTCATTTGCAATCACACCGCATCCGAGTACAGCCCATTTGATTTCTTTCATCGTGAGATTCTCCTATCGTATCTATTTCGCCCAGAGCGGTTCTTCGCTTCCGCTGTAGTCAAACCGTCCGTCGTTTTTCTCTTCCAGTGCTTTGATCATATGGTACGTAAATTCATTGTAAGGCGTTGGAATTCCAAGCTCTTTTCCCATGCGGATCAGCGCACCCGAGAACATATCAATTTCCGTATGGCGTCCCGCATCGAGATCCTGGAGCGTCGAGTAGCGCGCCGTCGGCGGAACCGCACTTCCGCGTCCCGAGGAGACATCCGCCTTGCTGATATCAATTCCCTTTGCCTCCGCAATCGCCATCAGTTCTGCGCGGAGTCCGTCGCTGATCGCCTTCATATGTACACTGTCGCGGTAGCAGCCGACCCCGGCACCGAGAATAGCCTGCGGCAGGTTATTGCAGACATTCAGCCGGAATTTGCTCCATATTTCCTCTAAAATACAATCGGTTGCCCGGTAATGCAGCCCTGTGCCGGAGAACAGATCCAGAACAGCCTGCACACGCTCACTGTCGTACGGCGCCGAAACTTCGCCGAAAATGATGCCGAGCGTCGCCTCAGGGTTGAAAACGTAGCCGTCATTCTCTTTATGAGAAGCTACTTTGATAACAGCATGAAGCAGATGCTCCGCACCGACTTTTTCCGCGATGATCTCCTCACTGTCCACGCCGTTCATCAGACTCATGATCACAGTATTCTCGCCGGTAACGGCAGTAATATTGTCAAGAGCCCCCGGCAGTGCGCCGTATTTGAGCGAGACGATCAGAAAATCCACGCCGTGTGCCTCTTCCGGTGTCCATACCTCCGGGTGATAAACCGTATCGTTAATTTTGCATCCTTTGTTTTTCAGACGCTTCGCCCGTTCCCCGGACGCGATAACGCCAAGCCGGATGTCCTTTTTCTCCGAAAGCCCCCAGATTACATAAGACCCAACCGCTCCGGCGCCCAGAACAGCAACTGATTTTATTATCATAATAGCCTCCTTTGTAACTATTTGAATTACCCTTACTATAACAAATTTTGCGGAGATCCTCAATTTGTTTTTCAAAATAGAAAATTTCGGAAAAGGAAGCCTAAATGTGTTGACGGAAGCTATTGGACCGCGGAGCAGAATAACTGGATGGTGACAGACGATCTGAAAAAGGTCAACGATACGCTGGGCCACGAGATGGGCGACATCATGATCCTGAACTTTGCAAAGCTCCTGCGGAAGGTCGTTCCGCCTCCGACCTGCTGCACGAGGCAGATCTGAAAATGTACGAAGACAAAATCCGGACGAAAGAAGAACAGAAGGCAAAAGAAAAACAAGAGAAGAAATAAGAAACGAAGGAGAAACGAAATTCGAACATTTCTCCTTTGTTTTTTGCGCGCATTTTTACCGGGAAATCATATTCTAAGGTTAGAATGAAAAAACAGGAGAATCTGTTGATGAAAGGAAAATGGCTGACAGGTGCGCTTGTACTGGCAATGGCGGCAGTGACGCTGGCGGGATGCGGGGCAAAAGATGAGACAAAAGAAAAAGTGGAGCAGGTGACATTAAATGAGGTTGCCCACTCCATTTTTTACGCCCCGCAGTACGTGGCAATTGAGGAGGGGTATTTCGCGGACGAGGGCATTGATCTGACGCTGATGACAGGATTTGGTGCAGATAAAGTGCTGACGGCGATGATTTCCGGCGAGGCGGATATCGGGTTTATGGGGGCGGAGGCAACCGTCTACGCGTACCTCGAGGGAACCGCAGACCCGGTTGTGAACTTCGCGCAGCTGACGCAGCGGGCGGGAAACTTTGTTGTGGGAAGAGAGAAAGACAATTCGTTTACCTGGGAGAAATTGAAAAACAAAGAGGTATTAGGGGGAAGAAAAGGCGGTATGCCGGAAATGGTCTTTGAGTATGTTCTGGCGCAGAAAGGGATTGATAAAAAAGACGTAAACATTAACCAGAGCATCGATTTTGGTTCCACAGCTGCCGCGTTCTCCGGCGGGCAGGGGGATTATACGATTGAATTTGAACCGTCCGCGACACTGCTCGAGCAGAAGGGCGACGGCTATGTCGTGGCATCGGTCGGAACGGAATCCGGGTATGTGCCGTATACGTCGTACAGCGTCAAACAGAGTTATCTGAAAACGCACGGCGCAACCGTAGAAAAATTCACGAAGGCACTGCAGAAGGGAATGGACTTCGTGCAGACGCACACACCGGAGGAGATTGCAGAAGTGATTGCGCCGCAGTTTGCAGAAACCGAGCTGGAAACCATCACCGCGATCGTGCGCCGCTACTATGAGCAGGATACGTGGAAAGAAAATCTGATCTTTGAGGAAGAAAGTTTTGATCTTCTGCAGGAGATTCTGGAGCAGGCGGGAGAGCTGGAGAAAAAGGCACCGTACAAGACACTCGTGACAACAAAATACGCCGAAGAGGCCGCCGCCAAAGGCTGATTCCGGCGGAATAGAAAAGCGAAAAAAGACAGAAAAAGACACTTTTCGACATTCGTCGACAAACAGCGACATTTCATTCGAAAAAAATAAAGAAAATTGCAAAAGAAAAGAAGAAAAATAGAGAAAAAGTATTGCAAAAAAGTAAATTTTATTGCATACTATGGATGTCGCATATATTTTTTACAACACAGGCATACGGAGGCGAACAGACATGAAAGTAGGTTTTATCGGCGGCGGCAACATGGCGAGTGCCATGATTGGCGGAATGATTCAAAAAGGAGTTGTATCTGCAGATGACATTCTGGTATCGGTCCGCACGGAGAAAAGTGTGGAACGCTTGACCAACCAGTTTGGAGTCCAGGCGACTACGGAGAACGAAGCGGTCGTAGCCGGATCCGATCTTGTATTCCTGGCAGTAAAGCCAAACCAAATAAAAAATATAATAAACCTCGTCAAAAACTTCATCTCACCCGAGAAGATTATCGTATCGATTCTTCCCGGTAAGTCTTTACAATGGCTGGGTACAGAAATCGGAAAACCAACAAAGTTAATTCGCACCATGCCAAACACACCAGCACTCGTCGGAGAAGGAATGACCGGCGTCTGTGCCAATGATCTCGTGACGGAGGAAGAGCTGCAGCTCGTTTTAACCCTCCTGAAAAGCTTTGGCCGCGCAGAAGTTGTTCCGGAGTATCTGATGGATACCGTCACAGGTGTCAGCGGAAGCTCGCCGGCGTACGTATTTCTTTTCCTGGAGGCTCTTGCAGATGCGGCCGTAGCCGAAGGAATGCCGAGAAAACAGGCATATGAATTTGCTGCACAGTCTGTCCTTGGAAGCGCCAAAATGCTTCTCGAGACAGGAATGCACCCGGGAGAATTAAAAGACATGGTCTGCTCGCCAGGCGGAACCACCATCGAAGCGGTTGCCGTACTGGAGCGGGAGAAACTGAGAAGTGCTGTTATTGATGCAACACGAGCCTGCATCCGGAAATCAAAGGGAGTGGATTAGAAGGAGCAGCACCGCCGCTTTGACAGAATGACGCTAATGTGAAAGCAGCAAAATAAAGAATGTATGCACAAAAAAACAAACCAAAACAAGCAAAAAGCAAGCACAAAAAAGAGTAAAAAAACAAACGAGCGGAAAAATCCCGGCAGCCGTGGAAAAGGCACCGGGATTTTTTCTGGTAATTTATAGTTTTTTTCCTTTACTGAGCGTACTGTTGTGATAATCGGAAGAATAGGTTACATCCTTTCCAAACCATACCGGAGGAACAAAGGCGTTTGCGGATGCTTCGTCCGGAAACTCCACCTCTGCGAGGTAAAGGCCTTCATACGGCGCATCAAAGACATCGAGCTCGATCGTCAGATCCGTTCCGGTAAGCGGCAGCAGATAGCGTGTTTTTGAGATGAGAACGCCGTCTGCCTTTTCCCGCAGATGCAGGTAGGATTCCTTTGTGAGCGGAAGATTATACTCTTCACGCACCATCAGCCCTTTTGACTTGTAGGTCAGATAATATTCGTCGTCAGAGCGGCGGATGCGGACAACCGGTTCGGTGGAAAGATAGCCCTGCTCGATTTTTTTACATGGATAGCTTGTAAGATTTTCCGGAAGCTGATCCAGAAGGTATTTGCGTTCGATTTCCATAAAAGAGACTCCTTCTCGTGATTGCATCACTGCTTTTTTCAAGAGTTTACCATGCTTTTCCCGTGATGTTAAGCGAAATCCGGCTTTTTGCGAAAAAAGTCCTGAAATTTTTATGAAATGCAAGCATTCTGCGGAAAAATGTGGTATAATAGCGGCGGTTTGTTACAAAGAAAAGCAGAGAATATCACGTGACAAAACACACGAGACTGATCATACAACACAGGAGGACAAAACCATGGCAAAGATTTATGTATTTCTGGCAGACGGATGTGAAGAGATTGAGGCACTGACCCCGGTGGATCTGCTGCGCAGAGCCGGAGAAGACGTATGCACCGTTTCTATTATGGGAAGAAAAGAAGTAACAGGATCCCACAAAATCACCATTCTTGCAGATGAAACCATCGAAGAGGGAGAGTTTGATGACGGAGACATGCTGGTACTTCCGGGCGGAATGCCGGGTACATTAAATCTGGCCGGAAACGAGACGCTCGCAGCGCTGATCCGTTCCTATGACGATCAGGGAAAGAAACTGGCAGCCATCTGCGCAGCGCCGAGCATCCTTGGTGTGATGGGCATCTTAAAAGATAAAAACGCTGTCTGCTTCCCGGGATTTGAAGAAAAGCTGGCAGGCGCAAACGTACTCGATGTACCGGCAGTCACCGACAAAAATGTGACCACCGGCCGCGGCATGGGAGCAGCCACTGACTTCGCACTGGAGCTGATCCGTGTTCTGCAGGGAGAGGACAAAGCAAAAGAAATGGCGGAAAAAATCGTATTTCATTGCTAAAAAAAAGCCTAAAAACCACAGAAATATAAAAAAATCACTGGCGTTTTTGAAAAGAGTATGCTATACTCGATAAATGACTGTAGAATGGAGAGGTGTGCAGGTTTTCTGCCGCTTTTCAGATAAATCAAGGAGGAAATTGATAAAATGAGTGTACAGGTCGAAAATTTAGAAAAGAATATGGCCAAACTTACCATTGAGGTTCCGGCTGAAGAATTAGAGAAAGCACTGGAGAAAGCTTACCAGAAACAGAAAAAGAACATCAGCGTTCCGGGCTTCCGTAAAGGAAAAGTTCCGAGAGCTATGGTAGAAAAAATGTATGGCCCGGCAGTATTCTATGAGGATGCTGTAAACAGCCTTGTTCCGGAAGAGTATTCCAAAGCAGCAGAAGAGAGCAAACTGGACATCGTATCCCGTCCGGAGATCAACGTAGAGCAGATCGAAAAAGGCAAAGCTTTCATCTTTACCGCAACTGTAGCAGTAAAACCGGAAGTTACCCTTGGCGAGTACAAAGGTCTGGAAGTAGCAAAAGCTGACACAACCGTTACAGATGAAGAAGTAGAAGCTGAGCTGAAAAAAGAGCAGGAGAAAAATGCAAGAACCATCAATGTAGAGGATCGTCCGGCAGCAGACGGAGATACCGTTACACTTGACTTCGAAGGTTCTGTAGACGGCGTTCCGTTCGACGGCGGCGCTGGAAAAGATTATCCGCTGACCCTTGGCTCCCATTCCTTCATTCCGGGATTCGAAGAGCAGCTCGTTGGCGCAGCTCTGGAAGAGGAGAAGGAAGTAAACGTTACTTTCCCAGAGGATTATCAGGCAGAAGAGCTTGCTGGAAAAGCAGCAGTATTCAAATGCACCATCCACAAAATCGAAGCAAAAGAGCTTCCGGCACTTGATGACGACTTCGCAAAAGACGTTTCCGAGTTCGATACTCTGGATGAGTACAAAAAAGAAATCAAAGACAACCTGACCAAGAAAAAAGAAGAGCAGGCTAAGACAGAAAAAGAGAACGCTGTCGTAGATAAAGCAGTAGAGAACGCAACAATGGAGATTCCGGAGCTATGATCGATACGCAGGTAGAGAACATGGTTGACGATTTCGCAAGAAGAATCCAGTCCCAGGGTCTGTCCATGGAGCAGTACATGCAGTTTACAGGCGCTACCGTTGATTCCTTAAAAGAGCAGATGAAACCGCAGGCTGTTAAGAGAATCGAGAGCAGACTGGTACTTGAGAAAGTTGCAGAAGCAGAAAACATCCAGATCAGCGATGAGAAGCTGGACGAAGAGCTGGCTAAAATGGCTGAAATGTACAAAATGGAGCTGGATAAATTCAAAGAGCTCGTTGGCGAATATGAGAAAGAGCAGATGAAGAAAGATCTCGCTGTTCAGGAAGCAGTAACTCTCATGGCCGACAGCGCAAAAGAGGCGTAAGACCTCGGAAAGAGAGGCAATTGAATGAGTTTTGTACCTTATGTCATCGAGCAGACAAGCAGGGGAGAGAGAAGTTACGATATTTATTCAAGACTGCTGAACGACCGTATTATTTTTCTGGGAGAGGAAGTCACTGACGTATCGGCAAACCTGATCGTTGCACAGCTTCTGTTCCTGGAGTCTGAAGATCCGGGAAAAGATATCCACATGTATATCAACAGCCCGGGAGGTTCTGTAAGCGCAGGACTTGCTATCTATGATACGATGCAGTACATCAAATGTGATGTATCCACGATCTGTATCGGTATGGCTGCCAGCATGGGAGCATTCCTTCTTGCCGGCGGTACCAAAGGAAAGAGAATGGCTCTGCCAAACTCTGAAATCATGATTCATCAGCCATCCGGCGGTGCACAGGGTCAGGCAACCGAGATCAAAATCGTTGCAGAACAGATTCTGAAAACCAAACGGAAATTAAATGAAATTCTGGCGGCAAATACAGGAAAACCGCTGGAACAGATTGAGATCGATACCGAGCGTGACAACTACATGTCCGCAGAGGAAGCAAAAGCATACGGTCTGATTGATAATGTAATTACGAACCGATAAGAGAGGAAAGGTGTCCAAAAGCGTAGTTCCGGCAATGAGGCTTTTGTGGCACCTTTTGCCTTATCCGGCGATAAGGTTTAGTTGTAATATGTTGAAAGGAAGAAAACGATGGCTATAAAAGGGAATGATACCAAGATCCGCTGCTCTTTCTGCGGAAAGACAGAAGACCAGGTACGCAAGCTGATCGCAGGCCCGGACGGGGCATACATCTGTGATGACTGCGTGGCAATCTGCTCGGAGATCATTCAGGAAGAATTTGAGGATCTGTACGGCGAGCAGGATACCGACGAGATCAACCTGATCAAACCAAAGGAAATCAAAGCATTTCTGGATGACTACGTAATCGGACAGGATGAGGCGAAAAAAGTGCTCTCCGTTGCTGTTTACAACCATTACAAACGAGTGCTTTCCGGTGCATCCTCCGACATCGAACTGCAGAAGAGCAACATTCTGATGCTCGGACCGACCGGTTCCGGAAAAACGTATCTGGCACAGACACTGGCCAAACTGATCAACGTTCCGTTTGCAATTGCAGACGCAACGGCACTCACCGAGGCAGGTTATGTCGGCGAGGACGTAGAAAACATTCTGCTCCGCCTCATTCAGGCAGCAGACTATGATATCGAGCGCGCTGAGCACGGCATCATCTACATCGATGAGATCGATAAAATCACAAGAAAATCCGAAAACGCTTCGATCACACGAGATGTTTCCGGCGAGGGTGTACAGCAGGCACTGCTGAAAATCCTGGAGGGAACTGTAGCTTCCGTTCCGCCGCAGGGCGGAAGAAAGCATCCGCATCAGGAGTTTATTCAGATTGATACGACGAATATCCTCTTTATCTGCGGCGGTGCATTCGAAGGACTCGAGAAGATCATCGAGACGAGACAGGATACGAAATCCATCGGATTCAACAATCCGATCGGCCATGCAAAAGATGAGAATGTCGGAGATCTGCTCCGTCAGGTCATGCCGCAGGATCTGACCAAGTTCGGCCTGATTCCGGAGTTTGTCGGACGTGTGCCGATTGTCGTTACGTTAAATTCTCTGGATGAGACGGCCCTGATGAAGATTCTGGTTGAGCCGAAGAATTCTCTGGTCAAACAGTACAAGAAGCTGTTTGAGCTGGACGGCGTACAGCTTGACTTTAAAGAAGATGCACTCGAAGCGATTGCAAAGAAATCCCTGGAGCGGAAAACAGGCGCCAGAGGTCTCCGCGCAATCATGGAAGATACGATGATGGATCTGATGTATGAGATCCCGTCGGACAATACGACAAAAGAATGCGTCATCACCAAGGACGCTGTAGAAAAGAAGGCGGAGCCGGAGATTATTCACGGCGAACCGGCCCCTGTTCCACGGCGGAATATGGGAAGAAGATCCGGAAGACCGGAAACCGCCTGAAAAACGCAGGAGGAAACTTAAATGGAAGAAGTGACAAAAGTATTACCGGCGATTGCGCTGCGTGGAACGACGATTCTGCCGGATATGATTGTACATTTTGATATCAGCAGACCTAAATCGGTCCGTGCGGTCGAGGAGGCGATGCTGAGAGACCAGAAAATTTTCCTGATTACACAGAAAGACCCGGATACGGAAGTACCGGGTCTGCTTGATGTGTATAAAATTGGAACAATTGCGGTCATCAAACAGGTTGTGAGAATGCCAAAGGATGTTCTGCGGATTCTCGTAGAAGCAGAAAGACGTGCAGAACTGCTGAACTTCGAGGAAGAGGAGAGCGAGTATCTCCGCGCCGAGGTGGCGCTGTTTACCGGCTCGGACGAAATGCAGTTTTCCGATATCGAGCAGGAGGCAATGCTGCGCAACTTAAAAGAGCTGTTTGCCGTCTACTGCGAGCAGACGCAGAAAGTCAGCAAGGAACTGGCAGGCCAGATCCTCGGAACCGAAGAAGTCGGAAAGCTGGTGGACCAGATCTGCATGAATCTGCCCCTCGACTACGTAAACCGCCAGAAACTGCTGGAGGCTGTGGAGCTTTCCGAGCGGTATGATACGCTCTGCGTCATGATCGCCAACGAGATTCAGATTCAGGAGATCCGTTCGGAGATTCAGGGAAAAATCAAAGAGCGGATCGATAAGAACCAGCGTGATTATATTCTGCGCGAGCAGCTTAAAGTCATCCGCGAGGAACTCGGCGAGGACAATTCCCGGACCGAGATTGAAAATTATAAGAAGCAGCTTGAGAAGCTCAAAGCCTCCAAAGAGGTAAAAGAGCGGATTTCCGAGGAGATCCACCGTCTGGAAAATTCGGCCAGCAATCCGTCCGAGGCAGGCGTGATCCGCGGCTATATCGAGACACTGCTGGGGCTTCCGTGGGATAAGGCATCCCGTGACAATCAAGATCTGGCAAGAGCACGCGAGATTCTGGAGGAAGATCACTACGGTCTTTCGAAAGTAAAAGAGAGAATCCTCGAATTCCTGGCCGTACGCACCCTGACGAAGAAAGGCGAGAGCCCGATTCTCTGCCTGGCAGGCCCTCCGGGAACCGGTAAGACCTCGATTGCGAGAAGCGTGGCGCGAGCCTGAATAAAAAATACGTCCGCATCTGTCTCGGCGGTGTGCGGGATGAGGCGGAGATCCGCGGCCACAGAAGAACCTACATCGGCGCGATGCCGGGACGCATTGCGGCGGGACTCCATCAGGCGAAGGTGAAAAATCCGCTGATGCTGCTCGATGAGATCGACAAAGTAAGTGCAGATTACAAGGGAGATACCTCTTCCGCACTTCTTGAGGTCCTCGATTCCGAGCAGAATAATAAATTTGCCGATCATTACGTAGAGCTTCCGATCGACCTTTCGGAGGTGCTCTTTATTGCAACCGCAAATGATATTCAGAACATTCCGCGTCCGCTGCTGGACCGTATGGAAGTGATTGAAATTTCAAGCTATACGGAAAACGAGAAGTTCCATATCGCAAAAGAACATCTCGTTCCGAAGCAGAAGAAGGCGAACGGTCTGAAAGAAGCACAGCTTGTGATCGAGGATGAGGCGTTGATGGAAGTGATCAGCGGCTACACCAGAGAGGCCGGTGTCCGCTCCCTGGAGCGCCAGATCGGCAGAATCTGCAGAAAGAGCGCGAGAAAGATTCTCGAGGAACAGGTAAAAGAGGTTGTTGTGACGAAAGAAAACCTGGAAGAGTTCCTCGGAAAAGAGAGGTATGAGTTCCAGCCGGCCAACGAAAAACCGGAGATTGGTATTGTGCGCGGTCTTGCCTGGACGGCAGTCGGCGGCGATACGCTGCAGATCGAGGTCAATGTGATGCCGGGAAAAGGAGAGTTTCTGCTGACCGGCCAGCTCGGCGATGTGATGAAGGAGTCTGCGCAGGCGGGCATCAGCTTTATTCGTTCCGTGGCAGAGCAGTATGAGATTCCGAAAGAATTTTTCGAGAAACACGACATCCACATTCATATTCCGGAGGGAGCCGTTCCAAAAGATGGCCCGTCTGCCGGTATTACGATGGCGACGGCGATGGTTTCCGCGATCACAAAGGTTCCGGTAAAAGCAGACGTTGCGATGACCGGAGAGATTACGCTCCGCGGCCGTGTGCTTCCGATCGGCGGCTTAAAAGAGAAGCTGCTGGCGGCAAAGAAAGCCGGTATCCATATGGTTCTCGTTCCGGAGAAAAATGAGCCGGATGTAAGAGAACTGGATGCGGAGATCACAGACGGACTGCAGATCGAATTTGTCGGCAGCATGGAACAGGTATTAAAACTGGCACTTGTGGAAAAGAAGTAAGGCCAGAAGATACAAAAAACAGGAGAAGAAAAGTATGGTAATTAAACAGGTAGAGCTGCAGCATGTCTGCGGAATCACCAGTAAACTGCCGGATACCGGTCAGGTGGAAGTGGCATTTGCGGGAAAATCCAATGTTGGAAAATCTTCTCTCATCAATGCCCTGATGAATCGGAAATCACTGGCGCGTACCAGTGCGCAGCCGGGAAAAACACAGACGATCAACTACTACCACATCAATGAGGAAATGTATCTGGTGGATTTGCCGGGATACGGTTTTGCGAGAGCCTCCGAGGAGGTTAAAGCAAAATGGGGCAAGCTGATCGAGGATTATCTGCATCAGTCGAAAATGCTGCATGCAGTATTTCTTCTGATTGATATCCGTCATGCACCGTCCAACAACGATCGCATCATGTACGACTGGATTCTTCGAAACGGCTATCAGCCGATCATCATTGCGACGAAGCTGGACAAGATCAAGCGCAGCCAGCTTCAGAAGCAGATCAAGCTGATCCGCGAGACGCTGGAGGTTGAGAAAGATACGATTGTGATTCCGTTTTCTGCAGAGACAAAACAGGGACGCGAGGAGATCTGGAATCTGATTGATGAAATCCGCTCGGATGCAGAAGAAAGCGGGGAATAATGTCATGGGTATGATACGTGCGGCAGGCCTTGGGTATGAATACCTCCGTTACGAGGAGGAAGGACAGGAGCCGGAAGTAACAAAAGCGATCGAGGATGTCAGTCTGGAAATCCAGAAAGGACAGTTTATCGCGGTGCTCGGGCATAACGGAAGCGGAAAATCAACGCTCGCGAAGCATATCAACGCGCTGCTGGTGCCTACGGAAGGCACCATGTGGGTGGACGACATGAAGACGACAGATGAGGAGGATGTCTGGAAGATCCGCCAGAAAGCCGGCATGGTATTTCAAAACCCGGATAACCAGATCATCGGAAATGTGGTGGAAGAGGATGTCGGCTTTGGACCGGAAAACCTCGGTGTCCCGACCGATGAAATCTGGAAACGGGTGGAGGAAAGCCTTACGGCGACCGGGATGATTTCATACCGGGCCCACTCTCCGAATAAGCTCTCGGGAGGTCAGAAACAGAGGGTTGCAATTGCAGGAGTGATGGCTATGCAGCCGGAATGTATTGTTCTTGATGAACCAACCGCGATGCTGGATCCGAACGGACGAAAAGAGGTTCTTCGCGCTGTGCGTAAGCTGAATGAAGAAAAGGGCGTTACGGTTATTCTGATTACGCATTACATGGAAGAGGTTGTTTTTGCGGACCGTGTGTTCGTTATGGACAGCGGTAAGCTGGTAATGCAGGGGACACCACGGGAGATTTTCTCCGAGGTGGAAAAATTAAAAGAGCTCCGTCTCGATGTACCCCAAGTGACACTGTTGGCTTATGAATTGAGAAAAAGTGGTGTAGATCTCCCGGAGGGAATTCTGACCATTGAAGAACTGGTGAATGCATTATGTCATTGAAACTTGAAGATGTAACGTACACATACAGCCCGGGAACGGCATATGAAATGCACGCCCTGGAGCATATCAATCTTGAATTTCCGAATGGCCAGTTTGTTGGGATTATCGGCCATACGGGAAGCGGAAAATCGACGCTTGTGCAGCATTTGAACGGTCTGATCCGCCCGACATTGGGACGGGTGCTGTATAACGGAGAGGATATCTGGAAAGAAGGATATCCGCTAAGAGAGCTCCGAAGCCATGTGGGACTGGTTTTTCAGTACCCGGAGCATCAGCTTTTTGAGACGGATGTGATC
The DNA here is from genome assembly GCF_003479865.1 of Blautia sp. AM47-4. NCBI lineage: Bacteria > Bacillati > Bacillota > Clostridia > Lachnospirales > Lachnospiraceae > Blautia > Blautia sp. AM47-4. The sequence goes on along the minus strand of NZ_QUHY01000015.1, from coordinate 18,691 downwards.
ACAGATGTCTGCTTCGGTCCGAAAAACCAGGGACTTTCACCGGAGGAATGCAGAAAACGGGCGGAAGAGGCACTGGATCATGTCGGATTTCCAAAGGAAATGTATGAAAAATCGCCGTTTGAACTCTCCGGAGGTCAGAAACGTCGTGTTGCGATTGCCGGTGTGCTTGCCATGAACCCGGATTTTCTGGTGCTTGACGAGCCGACTGCAGGCCTTGATCCGAAGGGACGCGATGAAATCCTCGATCAGCTTGCATTGCTGCATAAGACGCGCGGCATTTCGGTTGTGCTCGTATCGCACAGCATGGAGGATATTGCAAAATACGTAGAGCGGATTATTGTCATGAACCACGGTCATGTGGCGTTTGACGATACTCCGAAGAAAGTCTTTGCCCACTATAAAGAACTGGAGAAAATCGGTCTTGCGGCGCCGCAGATGACGTATATTATGCATGCGCTAAAGGAACACGGCATGGACGTGGACGTAACGGCGACGACGATTGAGGAGGCACGCGATACGATTCTTGCGGCACTGGAAAGTCAGAAGAAAAACGGGAAAAAAGGAGCAGAAGTATGTTAAGAGATATTACTCTGGGACAGTATTACCCGGCAGATTCCATTCTGCACCGGCTTGACCCGCGTGTGAAATTTGTAGGAACGATCGTTTATGTCGTTTCCCTCTTTTTGTTCCACAACTGGGGCTATCTGCTTGGAACCGTATTCCTTGCGGTGATGATTAAACTGTCGAAGGTACCGTTCAAATTTATCACGAAGGGTCTGAAATCAATTTTTGTGCTGCTCGCGATTACGATGGTGTTTAACATCTTATTTACGCCGGGTGAGGTGCTCGTCCGTATCTGGAAAATTACGATCACCCGTGAGGGTGTGGCTATGGCATGCCGTATGTCGGTGCGTCTGATTTTCCTGATGATCGGCTCTTCGCTGATGACGCTGACGACAACACCGAACCAGCTGACGGATGCACTCGAAAGCCTGCTCGGACCATTGAAAAAAATCCATGTGCCGGTGCATGAGATTTCCATGATGATGTCAATCGCGCTCCGTTTTATCCCGATTCTTCTGGAAGAGACAGACAAGATTATGAAAGCGCAGATGGCGCGCGGCGCGGATTTTGAGAGCGGAAATATTATCCAGAGAGTAAAGAACATGGTGCCGCTTCTGGTGCCGCTGTTTATTTCAGCCTTCCGCCGTGCAAATGATCTGGCGCTGGCGATGGAAGCACGCTGCTATCATGGAGGAGAGGGAAGAACACAGATGAAACCGCTTCGGTATCAGACGCGCGATTATGCAGCGTATGGCGTTCTTATGGCATACCTTGTGTGCAGTATCGGCCTTCGCGTGTGCGGACTCTGACTTTGACGAAAACGGAGGAGAAGAATGCGCAGAATTAAGCTGATTGTAGCGTATGACGGCACAAATTACTGTGGATGGCAGGTGCAGCCAAACGGCATTACAGTACAGGAAGTATTAAATCAGGCTCTTTCCGATCTCTTTGCGAAAAAAATTGCCTGCATCGGCGCAAGCCGGACCGACGCCGGGGTACATGCTCTCGGCAATGTTGCGGTATTTGATACGGATGCGAGAATGCCGGCGGACCGTATCGCTTTTGCACTCAACACACGGCTTCCGGCAGATATCCGTATTCAGGGATCATCCGAAGTGCCGCCAGACTTTCACCCGCGTTTTACCGCAACAGTCAAAACATATGAGTACAGGATTTTGAACCGCACCTTTGCGGATCCGACGCGGAGACTGAATTCCTATTTCTGGTACGGCCCGCTGGATGTGGATGCGATGCGGCAGGCAGCATCGTATCTGGTTGGCATGCATGATTTTAAAAGCTTTGCAACAGCCAAACCGGAGGTGACCGACACGGTCCGTACGATCTATGAAACGAGTTTGGAAAAAGAAGACGATCTGATCCGCTTCCGGATCACCGGAAACGGTTTTCTCTACAATATGGTGCGGATTATCACCGGAACACTGCTTGAGGTTGGAAAGGGTGATTATCCGCCGGAGAAAGTAAAAGAAATCCTTGCGGCGAAGGATCGAAAAATGGCGGGAGCAACGGCAAGGCCGGAGGGGCTGACCCTGGTGCAGATCCGGTATCCCGAATGGGATTTCGAGTAAAGACATAAGTGGTCTGTATTTCCCGCGAAACGGGACTCGCAGTTTGCGAAAAAATGCAAAATATGGGTAAAAAACAGTTGACATTCCAAAATCCGTATAATATAATTACTAAATGTGTGACGTAGTTTGAAAACGCCGATGCCATAAGCCCCGGTAAGGCGGTTTCCTATATACATGAAACAGTAAATTGAATTTTTCACAGGAGGTTATATCCATGAACACCTTTATGGCAAATCCAGATAAGATTGAAAGAAAATGGTATGTTGTTGATGCAGAAGGATGTACATTAGGACGTCTGGCATCTGAAGTAGCAAAAGTATTACGTGGAAAAAACAAACCGGAGTACACTCCGCACGTAGATACTGGTGATTACGTAATCGTAATCAACGCTGATAAAGTAGCAGTAACCGGTAAAAAACTGGATCAGAAGATCTATTACAGCCACTCCGATTATGTAGGCGGAATGAAAGAAGCTACTCTTCGTGAGATGATGGCTAAGAAACCGGAGAAGGTTGTTGAACTTGCAGTGAAAGGCATGCTTCCAAAAGGACCTCTTGGAAGACAGATGTTCACAAAACTTCACGTATACGCTGGTGCAGAGCACGCTCATGCAGCTCAGAAACCAGAAGTATTAACATTTTAATAGGGAGGTAAAGAACATTGGCTAGCGCAAAATATTACGGAACCGGAAGAAGAAAAAAATCTATCGCAAGAGTATATCTTGTACCGGGAACTGGTAAAGTTACCATCAATAAAAGAGACATCGATGAGTATTTTGGTCTGGAGACCCTGAAAGTTATCGTTCGTCAGCCTCTGGCAGCTACAGAGACCGCTGATAAATTTGACGTGATCGTAAACGTTCACGGCGGCGGATACACAGGACAGGCAGGAGCAATCCGTCACGGTGTTGCACGTGCCCTTCTGACTGTAGACAACGACTACAGACCAGTTCTGAAAAAAGCAGGATTCCTGACTCGTGATCCTAGAATGAAAGAGCGTAAGAAATACGGTCTCAAAGCAGCACGTCGCGCTCCGCAGTTCAGCAAGCGATAATCGACTGCTCAGACTATATCAAAATGGTTCAAAAACCCCGGAAAATCAAGGCTTAATAGTGACAAGTAACTATTTTGTCGCAGAGAACGGTGTGACCCGAAGGTCACGCCGTTTTTCTGCGTTCATAGGTTGTTTGTGTGACAATAGGCTCGGAAATAACGGGAATATCTACATCGTCCACGAAGTTGAAGAAAATCTTCACTTTCTGCTTGCGCTTGCCGCTGGACTTGTCCGGGGCATAGACAACGATCTTCTTGATATACTCGTTCACGATGGTCTGTGTCAGTTCCTCCACATCCACATATTTCTGTGTCAGGGCGATAAAGGCATCCAGACCGTCATTCATTCCTTCCCGCTGTTCCACCCATTCTTCGATAACTTCAATTTCGAGCTTTAACCGTTCCTGTTCGGCTTCATAGTCCGCAGACATCTTTCTGTATCTGTCCTGATTGAGATTTCCAAGAACATAGTCCTCGTACAGCCGGGAGATGATGACATCCAGATCGGCAAGGCGTTTCTTTGCCTGTTCCAGCTTCTTTTTGTCATCCCGGATGCTGCGCTCCTGGTCAGTCCTGCGGCATTGCAGCCATTCCTCCTGAAAACCGTCCACATCGCTTCGGATATACTCATTGACTGCCCGGATGCGTTCCAGAACGATTTCACGAAGCACATCTTCCCGGATATAGTGGGCAGTACAAGTACCACGGTTGCTCTTGTAGTTGTTGCAGACGTAGTGATCCTGCTTGCCCTCAAAGCTTTTGCTTGTGGCAAAGTGGAGCTTGCCGCCGCAATCGGCACAAAACAGAAGCCCGGAGAACAATCCCTGCCGTTCCGCTTTTGCGGGGCGGCGTTTGTTTTTCCTCAGTTCCTGCACCCTGTCAAACTGTGCCTGAGATACAATCGCTTCCTGTGTGTCCGGCAGATAAAACATATTCTCCGGCTCATTGGGAATCCGCTTTTTCAGCTTGTAGGACTTGGAATAAGTCTTGAAGTTGCAGGTACAGCCTGTGTACTCCTGCCGTTCCAAAATCCCTACAATGGACTGGTTGCCCCAGTGGTACGGTCTTTCCGGCATCGGCTTTTTCTTTCGCTTGGCATAGAGTGCCTTTGCGGTCAGAATCTGCTTTTCTTCCAGAATCCTTGCAATCTGCTCCGGGCCTTTGCCGTCAATGCAAAGGTCGAAGATGAGCTTGACTACCGGAGCCGCTTCTTCATCCAGAATCCAGTGATCCTTGTCCTCCGGGTCACAGCGGTATCCGTAGGGCGGTTTGCCCATGTGCTTCCCACTGGTTCCTCTCTGCCGCAAACTGACACGGACTTTCTTGCTGGTATCACGGGGATACCACTCGTTGAACAGATTACGGATTGCGGCGAAGCCCTCGCTGTCTCCCCGGTTGCTGTCTACGCCATCATTTATAGCGATAAAGCGGACATCATAACTCGGAAAGATAATATCCGTATATTGTCCAACAGTCAGATAGTCACGACCAAAGCGGCTGAGGTCTTTGACCAGCCAGCAGCCCACAAGCCCCTGCTTGACAAGCTCAAAGCCTTCCTGCACACCGGGACGATTGAAGTTCGTCCCCGTATAACCGTCATCCACCAGAATTTTCAGGTTTGTATACCCGTGGTCACGGGCATATCGGGTTAAATACTCTCTCTGATTTGCGATACTGTTACTCTCGCCTTCCTGGGCATCCTCGTTGCTCAGACGGCAATAGAGAATGGTAATTTTCTGCTGATCCAACATAATATCCTCCTTCGGTGGTTGGTCAGCCGACAGTACCGTTGTGTATATTGGAATTATATCATGCTTTTGTGTCGCAGTCATTAACAAATCACCCCCTTGTCAGAAAAAATGAGCCGTTTTACCTTGTCGGTAAGTGGCTCATTTCCGTCACACTCCGTTTCAATCACATACCATGTGTTTCCGATCTTGCACTCAATGGTTTTGCAGAAAGAGGACTGTGCCGCTTCCCAACGCTTGCGGCATTCTTCCAGAAAATCAATAGGCGGCTCAAAAATCGGATCGAAGCAGGAGCAAATATCAATATAGCCGATGGCATCGTTGATTTCTTCCATCGGGGCATCTTCCATAATCATCTTGTTAATTTCATCTACGGTTTCCTTCATAGGCAAATAGTTCCTTTCTTAAATTTCCATGTCCTGTCCACGATTGCGGGCAGGGTGTTTGTGTTCATACAGTTCCTTTCCCCTGGCGAGGATGGCATTGATAAAAGCCCAGACCTTTTCAGATGCAATCTCAATCGCATCCAGGAAAGGCTGGGCTTTCTGTTTCAGCTCCTCATAGTCTTTGTTCAGTTTTTCAAAACGGTCTTTCCATATCTTTGCGTTTTTATCTGCCTGCTCGAATTTCTGCTTGTATTTCAGCTTCTCAGACTTTTCCGCAAAGCTGCTGACCGCATAATCCTTTAGCGTGCGGCACTCATCCGCCGTCATGGTAACATTTCCCGTAATGGGATTTTTCTTGCCCATCGACTCAATCTCATGTGCAGTCATAGCAACAGACTTAGCAGCCTGAGTTTCCTTTTTCAGAGCTTCCAGTTTCTTTTTCTGCTTCTCCGTGGCAGCTTTGGCATCCGCTAAGCTCTGCTCGGCCTGTGTCACCTGTCCGGTCACAGCTTCCAAACGCTGCTGTTCGGCCTGTACCTTGAACTGTGTCACCGTCAGATGTTCTTCGGTGCTGCCACGTTCTCCACGCTCTACATCGGTATAACCAGCGTTTCGCATGAAATTGAAAAAGTCATCCTGCAGCACACTGTAGGACGACTTCAAAATCTTTTTCCCTTTTGCGTTCAACATCGGATTGCCATCTTCATTGAGAACGGGTTTGGATTCCCATTTCTTACTGCGGCTGACCTGTGTGATCGTTTCCTTTACCGTTCCCCGGAGGAATTCATCCTTGCACCGCTTCGACCACAGGATTTGCTTTTCCACCACCGGGATATAAACCACATGGAGGTGGTAGTGATACACATCCTCGCCCAGGGCTTCGGACATTGCCCGGTTGCGCTCATCGGCGTGCATCACAGCGGAGAGGATATACTGCTCGCCGCCCACAATCTCCACGGCGGCTTTGTAGGCATCGGCATAGAACTGTTTGGCATATTCATAGCCGCCGTGGTTGTGGAAGTAGGCAGAGTTTACATCAAACAGCAGCTCCCCATATTTCACCGCATCGGCTTTCAGACCACGGGTGGAGATAACACCATCTGCAATCATCTGATCGAACATGGCGGCATAGCTGTCGGTAGGTTTCTTGAAGTGGACATTGCGGTGGGTCTGGGTGGTATCAATATCTTGATTGGAGTAGCTGTCTTTTTCTCGCTCGTTATGCTCCTGAACTTTCGCCACATCGTCGAGGGTGGGCAAGTCCTGGTTACGGGCAAAGGTACGGTCAATTCCATCGTTTCTTGCCATAGGTTTTTTCCTTTCTTTCGAGAGTAGCAGACGGGCGGGGCTGCGGGGATGCACTTCTGCGGAAGTGTAATAACCCACTATAACACTTTCATCCATTCTGGCTGCAAAGTGCCGTGGGCTCTCCCGAGGGGGTGTGCGGTCACTGCGGTGACCTCTGCTGACCAAGGCAAAATGTCTGCAACTTTTCCCATGGTCAGCCCGTCTGCATGAAGCTGTTCTGCGGAATGTTTCTTGCAGACGTTGGCAGCGTCTTTCACTGCCATCCATAGGCAGCACTGCGGTGTGCCTATGGGGACGGGAGATGCGAGGGGCTGTTGCCGGGGGCATCACTTCTCCCGTCTTTGCTGCCATACAATGTCGCATCCCAGCACATCGGCAAGCTCCAATACTTCCTTGTATCGGATGCTTTCCCGCTGTAATTTTGCGGACAGGTTGGAAACGCTGTCGCTCCATCCGTACTCGTCCGAGAGCAGGTCAACAACTTCCTGCATGGTCATCCCAGCACGGATGATCTGTGCCTTTATTTCGTTGCGTATATTCATATTGATAAAATCCTCCATAATTCAGTTCATGTGTCGGTGCAACCTCTGCGCTCCAAGGTGGAGTGGATGCACCGAACAGTGAAAAATCTGCAATCTCCGAAATCCGTTCAGAATTTTGCTTGTGATGTCCTGTCCATATATGACCATATCCCGCTTTACTGTTTCGTGTGATTTGGTCTGGAAAAATGAAAACATCTATTGTTCCGTGAACAGGGTACACGGTTCAGAGAAGCACGATTTCGTGAAATAGCTTCGTCCTGCGGTCAAAAACTTTGCTGTTTCCATTGCCATTGATTTTCAATACCCGAAAACAGGTTGTCTCTGAAAGCCGTTGTTTCCTATAATGGGAGAAAACAGGGGTAAATGCTGCGTACATACGTACAGAGCATGACTGGCAAAATCAATCCCGCCATTCCTCCGGTACGTACGTACACGGCGAAACATCGTAAAACCCATTTATATGAGGTCTTGCCACAGCTTCCACACCCATAAATCCCCATACCCGCCGTCCGGCAGAGTTGGTGATGTTGTTGCAATGCTCCAGATTGAATTTCTTGGCATTGGCAATCATGGCGTCGCTGAAGCTACGGGCTTTCAGCGGAGCAAGGGAATTTTCCTCGCACCACATCCGGTAGATTTCATAGAAATCCTTAGAGCTGATGGAAGCATCCGCTTTCAATCGGATGTATCCCTCCGACTCCATGAAATCAAAGATATTGTTGTTGTCACGCTTGACCGCTTCCCGGTTTTCCCGGATACGGTCACTCTCCGTAAACTTAAAGTTGTTGGCAACAAGCCGCTGTAAGCCTTCAAATGCCCACAGGAAGATACCCTCGGCTTCAGCTTTCATCTTCTCTGCAAGGTCAGGATCATCGGCTCTGTCTATGGGCTTTTCTTTGGTGGTCAGCACAAGCTGTCTGCGGTAAAAACCATCGCTGCGATCATATAGGGCTTGCAGATCACCATTGCTGAATGCCAGCAACCGGGCAAACATCCAGCCCTGATAACTCTGTTTGCCCTTGCGTTCCAAGTCCATTTTGCCCTGTGCAGTCACGATGGATTTTACATAGTTGGTCTGACGCAGAGCTTCCATCCGCATATCATCATCCACGCACAGCAGGATGTGTTCCAGATCGGCACGGGCAAAACGGTTTTCAGAAATCTTCCCGATGCTGCCGTCTTTCATATTCGTGCCGAAGATGGTGGACAGCACCGCACCGATTTGGGATTTGCCCTCACCGCCGTTGCCCTTAATCACCATCATGCGCTGTCCTTTGTTGGAGGGAATCAGGCAGTAGCCAATGAACTCCTGCAAGGTGGGGATGTCCTCTGCATAGAGTAGTCCATCCAGAAAGTTCAGCCAGATCACCGGTGCAGGAGCATCGGGATTATAGCCGACAGGCAGACGGCTTCGCACGATAGCCGGTCTGCCTTCGGTGAAAGTGCCGTTCAAGAGCAGCGTACCGTTGGCAACATGGATGCGATCCTGCTCCGGAGGGAAGTCAGACACCTGCGCTTCCAGTTTCAGCACTTCCAGAATGTTGGTGATCTTCCGTGGGATGTTGTTCACGGCACAAAATTTCAGCTTGTCGTAAATCTCCCCACGCAGAGGAAGGTCATCCGTCACTCGACCATCGGGCGTGAAAAAAGCTCCGTTTGCGAAGATGATTCTGCGCTCATGCAGAAATTCTTCACAAAACAGAGCTTCGTTGATGTTCTGCCCGTCAAACCAGACAGGCAAATTCATATTAGGCGTTTTCCGGTTCTTTGCCACGGTGCGCCACCTCCTTTTTCTTTCGTGCGGTATACTCTTGCAGAAAAGCAATTTTGTCGTCCTGCATCAGCTTGTCCACCAATGCCACCCGTTCTTCCAGATCACCCACCGTCAGCACATCTGCCATATATTCGATATAGCAGTGCATCTGGCAGGCTTCCACAAAACGGTCATCCAGAGCATCTTCCGGTGTCTTGGGTGCGTATCGTACTTTCCAATCTTCCAGCAGATGCAGATAATCCGTCAGCACCCGGAAACACAGCATTTCATTCTCCCGGAACTGACGGATATAGGGACGCTTTGGCTTGACCATAGCTGCGGCAGTGGGCGGTTTCGGGTCAAGCCCAAAATCCGCAGCCAGCTTTTGCGCCGCTTGCAAGCTCGTCAGATTGAACAACCTTGCCACGAAGTCAATCGCGTCCCCCTTGGCTCCGCAGCCAAAGCAGAAGAAATAGTCCTCGTTCAGCTTCAAGCTCGGATGCCTGTCATTGTGAAACGGGCAGCAAGCCATACCGTTGCGGCTCACTTTCATCCCGTAGTGTTCGGCGGCTTGCTTTACGCTGATTGCCGCTTGATGGTTTCATAGATTGTCATAGAAAAACCTCCGTTCATAGTATTCAGAAAGCACGAAACACCCGCCGTGATTGGCAGGTGTTTCGCTCTTTCTACTATGGTTATGCCGGATTTCTCAAAAAACAGGCTAATCGGAGGACAACCCCGTTTCAAAAAACAGGACAACTTATGGATAGATGTAGATTTCTTTACATTAGCATGATACAATTAAGAAAATGAAAAAACAGGACAGGAGGGGCAAGCATGAACCAAGAACTGATGACATTGGATTTTTGGCAGGATACGGTCATATATGAGGGAAAAACACTTCCTGTCGGCGCTCTTGCCTGTGATGCGCTGAATGTCCCTGCGGATACCATCGCAAAGATGAACGAGCAATGCGAGAAAATCAATCTGCTGCTTGGAATATTAAACGCCGGACAGGATGCTTCTGCACTCTGTCCTATTGCAACGGAAGCTGCTCTGACGATGCTTGATATTCTCAGTCAAACACCGCCGTTCTCCTATATGAATATCTCAAAGCACAGAGAACGGATTGAAAAAGTCTTTACTGTGGACAATGCGCTGAAATATGTGGAGTTTGCCATAAAAGCCGCAACCAATTCTTTGCAATTTGAAGAAATCCAGAACTTTGCCGATGCGATGATGCTCCAACGCTATACCGCAGTTTTCGGGCATCTGGCATACTCCCTTGGGGAATACCAAACGGCCATGCTTGATTTTGCAGAACAATCGGACGGAAACGAAGCAGACCGCACCGCAGAGGGCTTTGCGAAAATGTTCGGCACCTATTTCCCGCCGGAGTTTTCTATCACAGAGGGCAATGCTGGATGTCTACCCTGAACAATTCCGTTCAGTATGTATCCGTCATCCGTCCCGGCGAAAAAGTTGCGAAGCTGGTCAAGCGGATGCACTATGTATCCTTTGTAGGGATGTTCCGGTCTGATCTTTTTGAGGGCTTATGTGTTGGTCATGCACCGAAGAAATGCAAAATCTGCGGCAAGTGGTTTCTGACCACCAACGCACGGCACACCAAATACTGCGGCGGCTATGCTCCGGGAGATAAGCTGCACCGCACTTGCCGGCAGATCGGCAATCTAAAAGGCAGAGAACAGCGGGAGCTTGCGGACGATCATCCGCTGAAACAGATTTATGAGAAGCGGCTGAACACCATAAACCGCTATGTGAAGCGTGGTAAACTGGACGATGATCTTGCAGAGGTTATGAAGAAACTGGCGAAAGATAAAATGCTCCGGGCCTTGAGCAATGTTGCTTATGCCAAGGGCGATTATGAAAAGGAAATGGGACAGGCTGCCTTGAAAAAGGAAGCTTACAACAAAAAATGACAAGGAGATAATACATGGCACGAAAAGCTGATGTTAAAGGCGGTAATGGTGATGTGGTATTCGATACTGAAACCGGAACTGCGAGAAAATACCTTCGAAATACGTCTACCGTTGAAAAAGTCGCACGCTTCAAACGAGAACTTGCTGTATTTCAGGAATTATGCAAGAATCCAATTCCCAATGTTGTTGAGGTGACGGATGTTTATATTAACGAGGATAAAATTGCTGAATCTTATGTTGAAATGAAAAAATATGACGGTTCGGTATACGATATACTCGAAGTTACCAAAGGGAATGTTAAATTAGCATTTGAACTGCTTTTGCCGGTCATCAAAGCACTCTATACACTTTCAACCGGAAATCCGCCCTTGTATCACAGAGATATAAAGCCGGATAATATCTTGTTTTTGAAAAAAGGTGATGAATACACACTGTATCTTACAGATTTTGGAACGTGTTTTCTTAACGATGGGAGCGAACGACTGACACCGGAAACTATGGCAGTTGGTCCCAGGATGTATATTGCCCCAGAATACGAAACAGGTCGTGTAGAGGAAGTAACTGAAAAAGGAGATATATTTTCTTTGGGTAAAGTTCTTTGGTGTATGATCAATGGTGAGCCGGAGGACTTTATGCCTTCAAACTTCTGGTTTGTTGATGAATATGATTTGACCAAGCGTTTTCCCGGAAATGCTGATATGATTGTTGCTAATACAATTATTGCATCATGTTTGAATATTGCTCCTGATGAGCGCTGCGCATATTCAAGTTTGATTGGACAGATTGAGAACTTCATTGCAGAGGGCAATATGACGCCAGGGGAAGAAGAACAGTATCGAGTACGAGTATATCAAGAGAAACGGAATTTAGAACTCTTGGAGATAAAAGAAAAGAATCGGCTAATTGTAAATTCCTTTAGTCAGTATTATATAAAGGCGTTAGAAGAATTACTGAATACATACCCTGATTTTGAGCTGATTCAAAAACTCTACGATGAATACCGTAAAAATTCAAAGGATGGCATTGATTATACATCCGTAAATGTTGAAAACAATGCCAGCCATTATCTCTATAGCGGAACTTATGACCGAATCTATTTTTCAATTAATTATGAACCCGCTCGTGGAACTGATAGGTATTGCAGCATCACGATAAAATACACAATAAATAGTCGGAAGACGATACGGTTCTATTATTCCGAAGATGGTACGATTTTAAGTGACCATAACGGCGTAGTAAAGCTGATGTGCGTAGAATCATTGTATAATATTTTGAACTCCATAATCATGGAATACATTTCATAAAACAGAATGGCATACAGAAGGGAGGTGCGCTATGCTGAGTGATTTTACATGGAATATGACCGGATACATACCGAAACACCAAGTCAATCCGCACGGTGATGGTATCATTCCCTATGTGGCAGAGCGCATCTTCCAACTGGAACCGGAACCGCCAGCAGTGGACAGTCTGAATGAATATATCCTGTCTGCTTTGCGGGAAAAGAATTTGCTATATTTTTCGTTCTTTCTACATCACTACGAGCCGCAGCTTAATAAGCGCATCAAGAGCTTTCTTGGTGTGGATGGCGGCGATTTGTACGATACAGACCGTTTTCTGGATATAAAACTGTCCTGCCGGGAGCAAATGCTCCAAAAGCTGATGGACTATGATCCTGCCAAGGGTGCGGAGTATGCTACATACATTTTTCCGTTCATCCGGGATGCTATGCTCCGTTTCCGCATGGGCGAAGAAAAATGGTCGGTATCCTCTCTGACTAATTACAAAATGGTGCGGTCAATGGCTTGGCTGTACCACAATACCAAGGATGCTGTCAACGAGTTTTCCAAGAAATACAACTGTGATCTTGCTCTTGCCGAAGAATATCTGAAAGTTGTCCGAGGTATCCGCAATCAGCAGCCATTCTATGTGACAGACGAGGACGGCGAGGAAACTGGCGAAGATGTCGCCCTTGACGATAGTTGGAACTATACCGACATCCTCTGGAACGGCATACAGGCAGAAAAGGTGCAACGGGCATTTGAGAAACTGAATTACCGGGAGCAGACCTTGCTCGAAAAACGGTTAGCAATTTGCATGACCTGTGGGCGTGTTGGCTCATGGAAGAACCGCCCCACCTTTGAAGACCTGGCGGTTATGTTTGAGGGAAGCACAGCCAGCGGTGCAGAGCGGGCTTACCGGAAAGCGATGGATAAGCTGACAGAACTGCTGGTTGCCGAGGGTGCTATCCATGCAGTCCGGCTGAAACAGAAATCCAAAACCAAGCGCAAAAAGAAAATCACCGCCGCAATCTACGAATACCAGGCAGACTGCGACGGCGAATGGGGCGAAATATCAGTTGATTTTGAGAACGGCACAGCAGAAATCATTCGGCTTGCTGATTGGGATACAATTAAAACGAACTGGTTTGCCAATGAGGCGATCCGGTATACTTTATCATTGTCGCCTGATGCTCTTAAAAAATATATGCTCGTCCCCCTTGAGCCGCTACTTATATCCTGAATCCTTACAACAACTGTAAGTGGTATTTGCTGTGTTCCCATGCTATCATTTTATTACAAATGATAGGAGGTATTCACATGAAACCCATTTTGAATATTGAAAATTTAACAAAAATCTATGGCAATGTGCCAAGTCAAACAAAGGCACTGAATGGGATCACCTTCCAGGTGATGCCGGGAGAGTTTCTTGGTATTATGGGAAGCAGCGGTTCTGGTAAATCCACACTGCTCAATTGTATTGCGACCGTGATTCAACCCACAGGTGGAAGCATTCAGGTGGAAGGCGATACTCTGCAATCCCTCAAGGGAAAGGCTCTTGCAGAGTACCGTGGCAAAAAAGTTGGTTATCTATTCCAGAACTTTGAATTGCTGGACAACCTGACTGGCAGGGAAAACATCCTGCTCCCGACTTCCTTGCATGGGGTATCCGAAGCAGAAAGCAGCCAGCGGCTGAAGCAGTTGGCTGACTATCTGGAAATCACTGATGTTCTGGATAAGTTTCCGTCCAAGATGTCCGGCGGCCAGCGTCAGCGTGTTGCGGCAGCAAGGGCTCTGATCTTACATCCCCAAATGATCCTTGCCGATGAACCGACGGGTGCGCTGGATTCTAAGAACGCAAGAAGTCTTATGGAGAAGCTGTCCGGCCTGAATCGTGACGAACAAGCTACGATCCTGATGGTAACCCATGATTCCAATGCCGCCAGCTTCTGTAAGCGCATCCTGTTCATCCAGGATGGCGTGATCTTTCATGAGCTTCGGCGTGGAGACGAAAGCCAGCAGGAGTTCTACGGGCGCATCCTGAAGGTGATGGCGCAACTGGGAGGGGGCAGCGCAAATGTTCTCTAATCTCATTCTTCGGAACAGCCGCCGCAGCCGAAAGGAAAACGGTCTGTTTTTCAGCTCCCTGGTGATTTCTATTGTTGCCTTTTACATGATTCTTTCCATCTCCACTCAAGATGTGATGCTCTTTTTGCAGAAAATGGAGAGTGACGCAGTTGACAAACTCCTGCTTCTGATTCCTGCGTTTTATGGGATGACCCTCGGTATTCTGTTCTTTTTGATCTATTTTGCCTGCAAGTATCAGTTCGAGCGCAGACGGCATGAGTTTGGTGTTTATCTAATGTTGGGGATGCGTAGAAGTAAACTGTTTGGTATGCTTCTGGCGGAAGATTTCCTGACCAGTATTCTTGCCATGCTCATAGGCTTACCTGTGGCTGTGGTGCTTTCAGAAATTGTCAGTCTTGTCACCGCCAAGCTGGTAGGCATGGGGATCATCGGTCATCAGTTTTCTTTATCCTGGTCTGCAATTGAATGGACGCTGGCAGGATTTCTGGCAATTAAGCTGACGGCACTTCTGATTTTGAGTGGACGAATCAGCCGCCAGGAGATCGGTACTTTGCTATCCCAGCCAACGAACCGCCCCAAAAAGCAAATGCCATCTGTTATCTATGGACTGGCTGCTATATGCGGAAGTGTGATGTTGGCAGTGGCTTACTACATGGCGATTCAGGGAATTGCATGGACAAAGGTAAGTATGATGGGACTGACTTTGCTGTTGGGCATAGTTGGTACGATGCTGCTTTTCTATGGGATGCGTGCGCTGATTGCTTTGATTGTTAAGAAAGGAAAAGGAAATAAGCAGCTTCATGTATTTACCTTCCGGCAGATTCAGGAGAATGTTATTCATCAGTCAACCTCCATGGCCATCAGCTCCCTGCTGATTCTGGCGGCGCTGTGTTGTTTTGGTGCGGGCGTAGGAATTGCAGGAACGAATAGCCTGTCTTCTGGCCATGTAATCGACTATACTTTTGAAGATCATACTGCAGAAGATTCATCGCAGGTTCTTCCGAATATAAAGGCAGTCCTGAAAGAAAACAGTTTGGAAAATCAATTTTCAGAGCTTTTTGAAATGAGGGTTGGGCGTATTCGCACCACAGAAGATTATGATAATGCCTACAGCATGGACGCTGTTATGGACTCTCTTCGGAGCCTGCCCCAGTCGGAAGACCGGGATGTCCTTCTGAACAATCTTGGTTATGCCACATACCCATATTTGATTTGTTTATCGGACTATAATCGTTTGTTGGAATTGTCCGGCAATCCGGCTCTCCAATTAGGCGAAAAGGAGGCCACTGTCTATATTGATACAGAGTTTACTACGGCAAGCCGTACCGCAATGCTGAACCAAGTATTGGCCGGGCAGCCCAAGGTGGAACTGGATGGTAGTCCGATTCATCTTACAGGAGAGGTTCAGTCTGTGAATTTGGTCACGGACCGTTCTATAACCTTGTCCTTTGCATTGATTCTTCCGGATGAAGCATTCCTATATTATAGTCAGGGAATGTATGATACCTATGTCAATGCGGTGCTCAGTGAGCAAGCTCTGAATGGAAATAGCCTTATGACTGCCTATTCCGATCTGAACGAGAAGCTGGACAAAATAGGTATCGAATATGAAAGCTATCTTCAGAATATGGGCCGCCAGCTTTTCTACACCGTAGCATCCATCTATATTACCCTCTATCTGGCGATTGTGTTCTTGGTGGTTGCCAACACCATTGTGGGTGTTCAGTTCCTGATGAGCCAGCAGAAAACCGGGCGTAGATACCAGACCCTGATCCGCCTGGGAGCCACTTACGAAAGCCTTTGCCAGTCTGCCGGAAAGCAGATTGCGTGGTTTATGGGACTTCCTGTATTGGTTGCAGCTGTCAGCAGTCTGTTTGGAGTCAGAGCGTTGTTTACAGGGATACTCTCGTCCCGAACCCGTGGGACAGTGCCTGAAATGCTGCTTGTATCTGCTACTATGATTTTGCTGCTTTGCGTGATAGAATATATTTATATGAGAGTGGTCAAGCACTCCAGTGATCGGTATTTGCTGACACTGATGCAGCCGCAGAGAGAAGAATAATTTGGAAGGAGGTGCTGTCGTGAAAAGAATTGCTGTTGTGGAAGATGAAGTCTATATGCGGGAAGAACTCTGCAATATGCTCCAAAAGGACGGGTATCTTGCGGAGGCAATCACCGAGTTTGAAGATGCCGCTCGGCTCCTGGCAGCCCTCCGTCCTGACCTTGTGATCTTAGACCTGAATTTGCCGGAGATCAGTGGCTTTCAAATCTGCCAGGAACTAAAGAATAAAACCGCTATCCCCGTCCTGGTACTAACTTCCAGAGATCAGGTAAAGGATGAACTGCAAGCGTTCCACTTGGGTGCCGATGAATATTTGACGAAGCCGTGCAGAAAAGACCGGCTTCTTGCCAGGGTATCCAATATTCTCAAAAGGTATGAAGGCCGTACCAATCTCATAGAGGGACCAGATTTCCTGTTAGACCAGCAGACCTACACGCTTTATATTCATAATACCTCTGTCGTGCTTCCAAAAAATCAGGGAAAACTGTTGGTTGCTCTTTTGTCCGGCGGCGATGCTCTGGTCACGACGGAGCAACTTTGCATAGCACTATGGGGAACCACGGAATACATAGACGAAAATGCCTTGCAGGTTAATCTGACCAGGCTGAAAAAGACGATGTCCGGTCTTGAGATGAAGCAGCGAATCGTTGCGGTTCGTGGGATGGGCTATCGTCTGGAAACGGGGGTGGCTCCATGAAGCAGCTTTGGCGCATAACAGAGCGATACTACCCCTGGCTATTGTTGCTGTTGGGCGTGGATTGCTTTTGTGCTATCATTCTTTGGATTTCTGACATTCAGGCATTTCAACCCTTGATTGGGTTAGTAGTTCTGACAAGCCTCCTTTTGTTTTCAGCGATTCTGTTTGTACTAAACAAGCGGGAGACTACCCGCCGAGAACTGTTCCGGGATTTCCTCAGTGATCCTACCATCTGCAACGAGGAACGGCTGCTCAGTGCCATCAGCCGGGAAGAAGGAGAATCTATCCGGCTTCTGGCATCAGTTTTACAGGAACACAAAACTGAGAGTAACAGTATGGCAGATGCCCTACAGGACTATGAAGAATATGTGGAGGGCTGGGCACATGAAGCGAAAACGCCCCTATCGTTGCTGACCATGCTCTTGGATAACCGGAACGATGAAATCTCTCCTTCCCTGCAAGCAAAGCTGGATTATGTCCGCAGTCAGCTTCAGGAGGATGTCACGCAGATGCTGTACTATGCCCGGTTGAAGAGCAGTACAAAGGATTACCGATTTGAGGATGTCAATTTGAATGACTGCTTGGGTGAAGTTCTGGAGGACTATGCCCCACTTCTTGAAGAGAAGCAGTTTGTCATTCTCAACAAACTGCAATCTGAAA
Organism: Blautia sp. AM47-4; assembly: GCF_003479865.1. Lineage (NCBI taxonomy): Bacteria > Bacillati > Bacillota > Clostridia > Lachnospirales > Lachnospiraceae > Blautia > Blautia sp. AM47-4. The sequence continues at coordinate 1,025 of NZ_QUHY01000015.1, read as the reverse complement.
CAGTCTATACAGACCGTAGAGGACTTCAGTTTATGTTGGGACAAATCGTTAGCAATGCCATCAAATATAGCAGCGATAGTCCCATGCTTACAATTTCCGTGATACATTCGGAGACCGCAGATATCCTTTCTGTTGAAGATAACGGCATTGGCGTAAAAAAATATAATCTGCCGTACATTTTTCAAAAGGGCTTTACCGGGGATTCTACTGACAGCAGAAAGAAGGCTACCGGTATGGGACTTTACCTGGTTAAGAAGATGGCCGACGATCTAAATCTTCATCTGGAAGCAGCTTCCCAGTGGGGAAAGGGCTTCAAGATTGTCATCTTCTTTCCTAAATTGAGATCCAACGGAGGGAAATAATATAAACAGAAAAACGCCCGCAGGATTTTCTCCTGCGGGCAGCGTGTTGTCAGCTATCCCAAGGCTTGTATTCTGTTACAGTTTTCAAATAGGTTTCGGGATCGCCGTTCAAGATAAGGTCTGCATACTCCAAAGGAGCGTTGTAGATCAAATAATCCAGCTCTGACCGCTGATACATATTGTCAGCAATCTCGTTCTCAACGGCGATAGTGTCAATCGCAATCATACTGCCGTCGCTGAATTTCACTTCCACACAGCAATTATCCATATTGTAGGCACAAGATATTAAGGTTTTCATGGTATGTCCTCCATAATTCGTAATATAAAGCGAAAATCCCGTCTGACTTCCTGTTGGAAATCAGACGGGATTTGTCCGTATGCACCCCGGAAACCGTCAGCTAACAGTTGATAAGTAAATTAGTTCCTTATCACTGTTAAGCCAAGGTTTTCCGGGCTTTTGCTATATCTAAACGGGCTGATATGGTTTGACCAAATTTGGCAAAACGAGAGCGGATTTCACCCAATTTTTAGTGGTTAAATATAGGACAACCGGCAAAAATGGGGTCAAAAGCGGAACCGTAGTGGTTAAAAAATAGGACAACCAGAGAGCAATTTCGGGGGTTAAAAAATAGGACAACCAGAGAGCAATTTCGGGGGTATTTT
>NZ_QUHY01000014.1:0-102411 GCF_003479865.1 Blautia sp. AM47-4 | reverse complement strand
GAAGAATGATGTTAAAGGATCTGGTATTAAAAAACAGGAGTTATCGTGGTTTGATGAGTCGGTGAGGATTTCGCGGGAGACGTTGGAAGGGTTTGTGGATTGCGCGCGGCTTTGTCCTCGAGTGTGAATAAGCAGCCGTTGAAGTATTTTCTGGCGTGGGAGCCGGACGAAGTGGAGAAGGTGCAGGGGCTGACGAAGTGGGCGCGGGCGCTGCCGGATATGGTACTGCCGCATCCGGGAAAACGGCCGACGGGTTTTGTTGTGATCTGCCAGGATAAGAGGATTGATGAGAATCTGAACCGGTATCAGAAGGATGTCGGGATTGTGGCGCAGACGATGCTGCTTGCGGCTGTGGAGCAGGGTCTTGGCGGCTGCATGATCGGGAATTTTCAGGCGGGCGAGGTGATGGAAGTGCTTGGACTGCCAGAGGAGATCCGGCCGCTTTTGATTGTGGCGTTTGGAAAACCGGCGGAGGAGATTCATCTGGTAGATGTGCCGGAGGATGGGAATACGAATTATTACCGGGATGAAAATGATGTGCACTATGTGCCGAAGAGAACGCTGGCGGATGAATTGCTGAACTGAAGATAGAAACTGAAGATAGAGCCGGAAAATTCCGGAAAAATGTCGGATGAACCGTCCTAAAAAGTTAGATCTAAAAAATCTGATTTCTTGGGGCGGTTCAAAGAATCCGGCATTTTTTTACTTTGCAGGAAACTTCGTTGAATTTTCCTGTAAAGTAAAAAGCCCTCCGGGCAGGATCGCACTGCGGCGGAGGGGAAAGGAAAGCACAGGCTCTTATTAGTTTCGGTGTAGCCCGAAAAAGGGAAAATGTCCCATACTTTCTGGCAATCCGGGGAGATGTCTGGTGGGCAGAAAATGGTGCAAATAAAGATGTTTTTTCCTGCAAAACAGAACCTTTTTTCTCGAAAGGGATCATGATAAAATGAGAAAAAATGGGGGAATTTTCAAAAATAAGATGGAGGAGGATATTGAAATGAAAATTTATCACGCACAGGTGAATCATCTGGAAAATCCAATGGGGTTCCGAATGGAGAGAACGGTCTTTTCCTGGAAAGTGAAAGACGCGGAAGGAAAAAAACAGAGCTATGCGAGAATCCGTGTAGCATCGGATGCAGCGATGGAGCATCTGCTGTTTGATTCCGGAGAGGATGATAAGGCGAGCAGTCTTTTCTATCCGGTGAAGCTGGATCTGGAGCCGAGAACGCGGTATTACTGGAACGTGGAAGCGGGCAGTGATGCCGGGGAGACGGCGGTGAGTGAAGTACAGTTTTTTGAGACCGGAAAACGGAATGAAGCATGGACAGGAAAATGGATTTCCTGTGACAGTAAGGAGAACCGTCATCCATATTTTGAAAAAGAAATTGTTCCGGCAAAAGAGGTAGCGAAGGCCAGGCTGTATGTCTGCGGACTTGGACTGTATGAGGTGTATGTGGATGAGAAGCGTGTCGGGGATGAGTACCTGACGCCGTACAGCAATGATTACAATGAATGGGTACAGTATCAGACGTATGATGTGACAGAGGAGGTTTCAAAACAGGGAATGCTCCGTGTGCTGCTTGGAAACGGCTGGTACAAGGCGCGGTTTGGATTCAGTGCGTTTGAGGACAAGGGATTTTACGGCAATGAGTGGAAGCTGATTGCGGAGCTGCATCTGACGTATGCGGACGGTTCGGAAGAGGTGATTGGCACGGATGAATCGTGGCAGGTGCGGCGCAGTAAAATTGCATTCTCGAATCTTTACGACGGTGAGCACCGGGACGACACGCTGTCGGAACTGCCATTGGAGAAGGCGGTTTTTTGTGAGGCACCAAAAGGAGAACTGACGGAACGCATGAGCCTTCCGGTGACGATTCATGAGACGTTTGAACCTAAAGAACTGCTTCATACTCCGGCCGGCGAGCTGGTCTTCGATATGGGGCAGGAGTTTACGGGAATTTTCAAGCTGCATGTCAACGTGCCGGCAGGAACCAAAATTCATGTTCAGACAGGTGAGATTTTGCAGCGCGGCAATTTCTACAATGACAATCTGCGGAGTGCAAAATCCGAATACATCTATATTTCCGATGGAACCGAAATGGATCTTGTGCCGCATTTTACGTTCTACGGCTACCGTTACGTGAAGATCGAAGGCATTCCGGATCTGAAAAAAGAGGATTTCACGGGTCTTTCTTATTACAGCAACATCACAGCGACAGGCTGGATGAAAACAGGAAGTGATTTGGTCAATCAGCTCATCAGCAATGTGCGCTGGGGCTTAAAGTGCAATTTTGTGGATGTTCCGACCGACTGCCCGCAGCGTGATGAGCGCATGGGATGGACGGGTGATGCGCAGGTGTTCTCGCCGACGGCGATGTATCTCGAAGATACGTATGCATTCTATGCAAAATACCTGTACGACATGGCAAAAGAGCAGAGCGTGCTCGGCGGAAAGGTGCCGCATGTGGTGCCATCGTGCGGCATCGAGGATGCAGCGTGTGTCTGGGGCGATGCGGCGTGTATCATTCCGTGGAATCTATATCTGTTTTATGGGGACAAGAGCATTCTGGAAGATCAGTTTGTGAGCATGAAATCGTGGGTGGACTACATCACGAAAGTGGATGGGGACAACCATGGCTGGAGATATGTATTCCACTTTGGCGACTGGCTGGCGCTTGACAATCCGGTGCAGGGCGCTGAGCAGGTCATGGGTGCAACGGACGAGGAGTTTATTGCAAACCTGTATTATGCGATCAGCGCAGGAATCGTGGCAAAAGCGGCCGGTGTGCTGGGATACCGCGAGGAGCAGGAGAAGTATCAGAAGCTGTCCGAGGAGCAGTTTGCTGTGGTACAGGAAGAATATTACAGCGCAACAGGCCGCTGCTGCATCAAAACACAGACGGCGCTGCTGCTGACGCTGAAATACCATTTGTCAAAGAACGAAGAGCTGACAAAACGGCAGCTTCTGAAGCTGTTTGAGCAGAGTAACCACAAACTGAAGACGGGATTTGTCGGAACACCATTGCTGAACAATGTGCTCACCGACAACGGCATGAATGATCTTGCCTACGAACTGTTGCTGAACGAGGAATTTCCGGGTTGGCTTTATGAGGTTAAGCTTGGTGCAACTACCGTCTGGGAACGCTGGAATTCCCTTCTTGCGGACGGTACGATTTCCGGCATCAGCATGAACAGTATGAACCATTATGCTTACGGCTCCATCCAGGAATGGATGTTCCGTCACGTTGCCGGCATCAACACGATGGAATCCCATCCGGGTGTCAGGACCGTACAGTTTGCACCGACGCTGAACTGGGATTTGAGGTATGCAGAGGCAAAATATGATTCTGCATCGGGAATGTACAGCATTCGCTGGGAGCTTTCCGACAAAGAGCACGTGACCATCACCATGGATGTTCCGTTCGACTGTACCGCAGAGGCCGTACTTCCAATGGTTGCCAAAAGTGAAAAAGAAGCGGTTGCAGAAGTGCTCGGATCAGAAGAAAACGGTAGATACCTGCTGGAGCCGGGACACTATGAGGTAAGCTATCAGCTTTCCGGTTGGAAAGAAAAAACGGCAGTATGTGTGGAATAAAACCGCAGTTTTTTTCAAAAAATAAGAAGCGAGGTGAACGCTGCAATTTTGCAATGGGACAAAATGAGAAAATTGTTCCAATTATTATGAAAAGAATATAAATAAAAACAAATAATTTGGAAAATATACAAATTCATTTGTCTTATGAAAACGTTTATGGTACAATCTGACTAAGCGGTTACAAAAATGAAAGTGTGTTTTGGAAAAAATGAAACAAGACACAGATCCGAGGGTCTGACAAAAAGAGGCGGCAGAAAGGGACAGGATATGAAGAAGTGGACGGGGATGATTACCAATCTCACAATGTTGACACAATTCGGACTGTCCCTTGTGACGCCTCTTTTTCTTTGTCTGGCACTTTGCTGGTGGCTTTGCGACCGCTTTTCGGTTGGAACATGGATTTATCTGATCGGCTTTTTCTTTGGGATCGGAGGCGGTGCCGTGACAGCCTGGAAATTCGGGCAGAGCGTTCTGCGGCATCAGAAACGCATCGAGACGGAGCCGGACGGAAAAAAGAAGAAAAAGCGGGTGTCTTTCAACCGACATATTTAGAACGTGTCTGAAAAAGTTTTCACAGTTGACGAAGATCAAGTGGCAGAGAAAAGATTTCAGACTGATTTTAAGGGGAAAATCCATTAGAAAGGAAACAAGGCGATATGAGCAATTTCGGAGACAAGGTCCAGCCGGCCGTAAAAAAGGAGACGAAAAATGTTGCCATCTATACTGTTGTCGGCGTGGTTGTGATGTGGGTCGGGTTTCTGATCCTGCACCTGATCTGGCCGGAAAAAATCCCATTTGACTATCGGGTGATCCTCGGGGGAATCGGAGGCGGTGCCGTTGCGGTGCTGAACTTTTTCCTGATGGGCATGGCAGTACAAAAAGCAGTGTCCGAGACAGACGAGGCGGGAGCAAAACGGCGGATGCAGGCAAGCTATTCGCAGAGAAACCTGATGCAGATGCTCTGGGCAATTCTGGCGATTGTGCTTCCATGCTTTCAGTTTGCCGCAGGAATCCTGCCGCTTTTAATTCCGGGAACGGCCATCAAGCTGAAGGGCATAAAAAACAGCATAAAGCGCTGAACCTGATCTTTGGCGAAAGCCGCAAAGACGGGACGGCGTTTTGAAACCGAAACAGCGAAGCAGCGATTCGGTTATGAGCAAGCAGCGAAGCGGATTGTGAAGATCCGCTTTGACAAAAGGTTCAAATTTTTTATTTTATCTCATACAGAGGAGGTGAGAAAAGAGAATGGAGGTTGATATCTCCGGTGCAAAAGTCTTTTTTACGATCCCGATCGATTTCCCGCTGTTCGGGAAAATTCAGATCAGCGAAACGCTGGTGGTAAGCTGGATTGTAATGGCACTCATTACCGGACTTTGCATCTGGCTCACAAGAGATTTGAAGATACGGAACATCTCCAAACGCCAGGCGGTGGCAGAAATGATTGTGGAGACCGCAAATAAATTCGTCATCGGCAACATGGGAGAAAAATTCCGGTATCTGATTCCTTTTGTGTCGGCGCTTTTCGCGACCAGCGTTGTCTCGAACCTGATCAGCCTGATCGGACTTCGAAGTCCGACAGCGGATCTTTCCACCGAGGCGGCCTGGGCTGTTGTGGTTTTCATCATGATCACCACACAGAAGATCAAAACCAACGGTTTTGGCGGATATCTGAAGGGCTTCACGACTCCGATTGCGGTTATGACACCGTTTAACGTTTTGTCGGAGCTCGCAACGCCGATCAGTATGGCGTGCCGTCACTTTGGAAACATTCTTTCCGGCGTTGTCATCAATGCCCTGATCTACGGATCGCTGGCACTGGCAAGCGGAAAGCTGCTGGGACTGCTTCCCGGCGTGCTCGGAAGAACCCTTTCACAGATCCCGATTCTGGACGTCGGTGTCCCGGCTGTTCTGTCGGTCTATTTTGACTGGTTCTCCGGCGTGATGCAGGCCTTTATTTTCTGTATGCTGACTGTCATGTACATTGCGAATGCAGCAGAGGAAGGCTAAAGAGATTAAAAAATGAGGTTTACAAAAAGAAAATACAGGAGGAAAACAAGATGGATTTTCAGATTTTAGCAAAAGGTATCGCTCTCGCAGGATGCGCAATCGGCGCAGGATGCTCCCTGATCGCAGGTATCGGACCTGGTATCGGTGAAGGTAACGCCGTAGCAAAGGCACTTGAGGCAATCGGACGTCAGCCGGAATGCAAAGGTGATGTAACAAGTACGATGCTTCTTGGCTGTGCGATCGCAGAGACCACAGGTATTTACGGTTTCGTAACCGGCCTGCTTCTGATCTTCGTAGCACCGGGAATGTTCATGAACTTCCTGAAATAGTTGCAAGGAGTAAATGATTGCTAGGAGGAAAGAAACTATGCAGGTTCAGGAACTGGTAGGAATTGTCCCCTGGACTTTTATCGCACAGATCTGCAACCTCTTCATCCAGATGTATCTGATCAAACGGTTCCTTTTCAAACCGATCAATGAGATGCTGGAAAAACGGCGTGCGGCAGCCGATGCGGAGATTACAGACGCAGAGGCGGCAAAAAAAGAAGCCAACGCCATCAAAGAGGAATATGAGCAGAATATGCAGGAGGCCAAGGCAAAGGCCAACGAGATTCTCGAAAGCGCCAGAAAGACAGCGACGCTGCAGAGCGAGAAAATCGTAAAAGAGGCTTCCGAACAGGCAGCTGCCTGAAAAACAAGGCAGAAAAAGAGATTGCCCAGGAGAAAAAGAAAGCGGTCAATGAAGTCAAAGGCGAGATCGGCGGCATTGCCATGGATATTGCCGGAAAGGTCATTGAACGTGAGATTAATGAAAAAGACCATGAGAAGCTGATAGATGAATTTATATCGAATGTAGGTGAAGCATCATGACAGAAACTGCCAGAGTATACGGTGGGAGCCTGTATGAGCTGGCCCAGGAGGAGCATCTCGAAGAGGAAATCCTTCTGAGATGAAGGAGATCCGAGCTCTGTTCCGGGAAAACCCGGAGTATCCGCGCCTTTTATCGGAGCCTTCGATTCCGCGAAAAGAGCGGATCGGGCTGATCGACGCGGCATTTGGCAGCCAGGCGGAACCGTATTTGGTCAATTTTATCAAACTGCTGTGTGAAAAAAATCTTCTCCGTGAATTCGGCGGATGCCAGGAAGCATTTCAGCGCAGATACTACGCAGCCCACAACATTGCCGAGGCAGTTGTGACGAGCGCAGCATCCCTGTCGAAGGAACAGGAAGAGCTTCTGAAGAAAAAACTGGAAACGATGAGTGGAAAAACGGTCGTGATGGAACTGAAAACCGATCCGTCCGTTCTGGCGGGTGTCCGCGTAGAACTCGACGGAAAGCTGTTTGACGGAACCGTAAAGGGACGTTTGGCCGAGCTTTCCAGAAGAATCAGCAATACAGTGGTGTAGGAGGAAAACATGCAACTGAAACCAGAAGAAATATCCAAGGTCATCCGCAGCCAGATCAAATATTATGAAAATGCGATCCGGCAGGATGAGACAGGCACCGTTCTGATGGTCGGAGACGGAATCGCAAGAGCCAGCGGTCTTTCGAACTGCATGGCAGGCGAGCTGCTGGAATTTGAGGATGGAAGCTATGGAATGGCACAGAACCTCGAGGAAAACAGCGTATCTGTCGTTTTATTCGGTTCCGGCGAGAACATCAGCGAGGGACAGCTTGTAAAAAGAACGGGAAAAGTTGTTTCGGTTCCGGTCGGAGAAGGCATGATCGGACGCGTTGTCAACGCGCTCGGCCAGCCAATCGACGGCGCAGGCCCGATTACGGCAGCAGAGTACCGTCCGATTGAAAGCCCGGCACCGGGCATCTGTGAGAGAAAAGGTGTTAATCAGCCGCTGCAGACCGGTATTAAAGCGATCGATTCCATGGTTCCGATCGGAAGAGGTCAGCGAGAGCTGATCATCGGAGACCGTCAGACCGGAAAGACAACGATCGCAACCGATACCATTCTGAACCAGAAAGGCAAGGATGTGATCTGTATCTACGTTGCCATCGGACAGAAACGTTCGACAGTAGCGTCCTTAGTAGAAAATCTTGAGAAGAACGGCGCAATGGCGTACACCATCGTCGTGGCAGCGACGGCATCCGAAGCGAGCCCGCTGCAGTATATCGTACCGTATTCCGGTTGTGCCATGGGCGAGTACTTTATGTATCAGGGAAAAGATGTGCTGATTATTTATGATGACTTAAGTAAGCACGCGGTTGCATACCGTGCACTCTCCCTGCTGATCCGCCGTCCACCGGGACGTGAGGCTTATCCGGGAGATGTTTTCTATCTCCATTCCAGACTTCTGGAGCGTGCCGCAAAGCTGGACGATGAACACGGCGGCGGATCCATGACGGCCCTGCCGATCATTGAGACCCAGGCAGGCGATATTTCCGCCTATATTCCGACGAACGTCATCTCCATCACAGACGGACAGATTTTCCTTGAGACAGAGCTGTTCCACTCGGGCGTTATGCCGGCGGTAAACCCTGGCGTATCCGTATCCCGTGTCGGTGGAAATGCGCAGATTAAGGCGATGAAGAAGGTAGCCGGAACTCTGAAACTGATCTATTCCCAGTACCGCGAGCTGGCAAGTTTTGCACAGTTCGGATCCGATCTGGATGCCGATACAAAGGCGCGTCTGGAGCAGGGTGTGCGTATCGTGGAAGTATTAAAACAGAACCAGAATGCACCGGTTCCGGTAGAAAAACAGGTGGCCATTCTTTATGCGGTAACGAAAGGAATTCTGTCAAAGGTTGCAGCTGAGGATGTCCGCGCCTATGAGGACGGACTGTATACCTGGCTTGATACCGACGCAGAGGGTGCTGCCGTGATGCAGGAGATTTCCGCAACCGGAAAACTCGAGGCAGATACCGAAGAGAAGCTGAAAAGTGCGCTCGAATCGTACACCGAAAACTTTATCAATACAAGACCTGCAAAATAAGGAAAGAAGGAGGAGCCTATGGCTGCAAACATGAAAGCCGTAAAGCTGCGGATCAAAAGTGTCGAAAGCACGATGCAGATTACCAAGGCGATGGAACTTGTAGCGTCCTCCAAGCTGCGAAAAGCGAAGGAGCGGGCTGATACCTGCCGTCCGTATTTTCAGGAGCTGTACCGCACTTTGCAGGATATTGCAAAAGGAAACACGGAATTTTATTCCATTTATGCAAAAGAGGCAAAAAACGAGAAATGCTGCTACGTGCTGGTTGCCGGAGACCGCGGCCTTGCGGGCGGATACAACGCGAATCTGTTCCGATGCTTTGAGGCAGATGCCAAAGGAAAAGAGATCTGTGTGGTTCCGGTCGGCAAAAAGGCAGTGGAGTATGCAAAATCCCGGAAGCTGGACATTCTGACGGACAGCTTTGCCGAGATCGCAAATCTTTCCGTGGCAGACAGCTTTGAGATCGCGCGCGCACTGTGCCGTGAGTTCCGGAAAGGGACCTTCGGACATGTGGAGCTTTGCTATACGAAATTCGTGTCGATGCTGTCGCAGATGCCGGTTTCCGTGCCGATCCTGCCTCTGATTGACATTGCAAAAGAGGACGGAGAGGATCCGGAAGCGAAAAAAATCCGGAATCTGATCCTGTATGAGCCAAACGGTGTCGAGGTATTCGAAGCGATTGTGCCGGAATACTTAGGCGGCCTGATCTACGGCGGTATCTGTGAGAGTGTGGCAAGTGAGCTTGCGGCACGCCGTACCGCAATGGAGGCGGCAACGGGAAATGCAGAGGAGATGATTGAACAGCTCAATCTGTATTACAACCGTGCCCGTCAGGCAAGCATTACGCAGGAGATCACGGAGATCGTCGGCGGTGCGGAAGGCGTGTAAGAGTGGAAACAAGAAAAGTGAGGAGAAGTCGTTAAATGAGTGAAAAACACATTGGCGAGGTTGTGCAGGTAACGGGTCCTGTTCTGGACATCCGTTTTCCGGAAGGAGAGCTGCCGGCACTTCTGAATGCCATCGAGATAGACAACCACGGCGAGAAGCTGGTTGTGGAAGTGGCGCAGCAGACGGGCGACAACATGGTTCGCTGCATTGCCATGAAGTCCACAGACGGACTTGTCCGCGGAACGAAAGCAGTCGACACGGGCGGCCCGATCGCCGTTCCGGTCGGAGAGGAGTGCTTAGGCCGCGTGTTCAACCTGCTCGGTGAGACCGTAGACAATAAGCCGGCACCGGAAACAGCAGAAAAATGGCCGATCCACCGCGATCCGCCGTCCTATGAGGAACAGGTTCCGGCAACGGAAATCCTCGAAACCGGAATCAAGGTCGTTGACCTGATCTGCCCGTATGCCAAGGGCGGAAAAATCGGTCTGTTCGGCGGTGCCGGCGTTGGAAAAACAGTCCTTATCATGGAGCTGATCCACAACGTGGCAACGGCGCACGGCGGACTTTCCGTTTTCACCGGTGTCGGAGAGCGTACCCGTGAAGGAAATGACCTTTACAACGAGATGAAAGAGAGCGGTGTTATCGATAAAACAGCACTGGTCTATGGACAGATGAACGAGCCGCCGGGAGCGCGTATGCGTGTCGGACTTTCCGGCCTTACCATGGCAGAATACTTCCGTGATGTGAAAAATCAGGATGTGCTGCTGTTCATCGATAATATTTTCCGATTTACGCAGGCAGGTTCCGAGGTTTCGGCTCTGCTTGGCCGTATGCCGTCCGCAGTAGGATACCAGCCGACGCTGGCAACCGAGATGGGCGCACTGCAGGAGCGTATTACGTCCACGAGAAAGGGTTCCATCACATCGGTACAGGCTGTTTATGTGCCGGCCGATGACCTGACCGACCCGGCTCCGGCAACGACATTTACCCATCTGGATGCCACGACGGTACTTTCCCGTGAAATTTCCAGCCAGGGTATTTATCCGGCCGTTGATCCGCTCGATTCTACCAGCCGTATTCTGACACCGGAAATCGTAGGCCATGAGCACTATGAGGTAGCGCGTGCCGTACAGCAGGTGCTGCAGAGATACAAAGAGCTGCAGGACATTATCGCCATCATGGGTATGGACGAGCTGTCCGAAGAGGATAAGCTGACGGTCAGCCGTGCCCGTAAGGTACAGCGTTTCCTGTCCCAGAGCTTCTCGGTAGCGGAACAGTTTACCGGTATGGAAGGAAAATACGTGCCGTTAAAAGAAACCCTGCGCGGATTCCGCATGATCCTCGATGGTGAGTGCGACGATCTTCCGGAGAGCTGCTTCCTGTTTGCAGGTACCATCGACGAGGTATTTGAAAAAGCAAAAGCACTGAATCAGTAAAGGAGGAATGACGTATGAGTACATTTCCTTTACGTGTCGGCACGCCGGACGGACTTCTCTATGAGGGTGACGTAGCGCGCGTTGTCTGCAGAACCATCAGCGGCGACCTGGCAATTCTGCCGGGGCACTGCAATTACTGCACTGCACTTGGTATGGGCGAGGCGCATATTGTGCTGGAGGACGGAACGAGAAGAAATGCCGCCTGCATCGGCGGAATGCTTTCCATGATGAACGGGGTCTGCCGTGTCCTGGCAACAACCTGGGAGTGGGAAGAGGATATTGATGCAGAGCGCGCCGAGGCTGCCAAACACAGGGCCGAGCAGGCGCTGGCAAACGGCGGTCTGACAGACAAAGAATACCGTATTGCCGAAGCCAAGCTGCAGCGTGCGCTGGTGCGGTTGAGTGTAAAAGAATAAAAAAACAAAAAAAGCCTTCGATGAATCTGGAAAAATCCGATCGTCGAAGACTTTTTTTATTTTAAGGGTGCTTTTTAAAGAGCAAAAATTCCGCAGATTAAGAATCCTGCTACGGCGAGAGCAGCACTGATCAGGACGTAAGGAAACTGCGACACGGCATGTGACATATTGTCAATCTCGCAGGTCGCGGAGGAAAGAACCGTTGCGTCGGAATAGAAGCATGCATGGCTTCCGAAAACACCGCCGGATACGACAGCGCCAAGCGCCAGAAGTACATTAGCATCAAGGGCGATGGCAAGCGGAACAACAATGGAAACGGCTACGGCCTCAATTCCCCAGAAAGAGCTGGTGACAAAGGTTAGAACTGCAATGACAACAAAAATAATAGCTGCCAGTGTTTTGGCATTCATATACGGAACACACAGGTTGATGACGTATTCCGAGAGTCCCATTTCGCCGCAGGCAGTCTTGATCATAAAGGATGCAAGAAGAATGGCGAGAACCGGAAGAATATCTGCAAAGCCGGCAAAGAACAGTTCCACGTACCGCGTAAAGGTCATTTTTTTCCGCGGAAGATAAAGAATCATACAGGAAGCAAGAGCAAGAATAATCGCCTGCATCATATCCTGTGTAGCTACTGTCACACCGATCAGAATACCGATGGGGATCAGAAAATCCAGTATATTTCCGGGATTGGTATTTTCGGGCGGGTAATCAACGCTCATTCCGGCCATGGCAATGTCAACGGAAGGGGCATTGTGCATTTTGGGATGCTCCGGTGTCTGCTCTTTCTTTTCCAGATCGGTATAGGCATCTTTCATTTTTCCGAGCTTTGGCATCAGTTTGCAGGCAAACAGAACCACAACCAGAAGTGCAGTCATCGGATAAAACATATAAGGAAGCACTTTTAAGTAAACACTCATACCGGTGGAAAAGCCCATATTGAGAATGTCCGGTTCCTGAATAAAAACACCGGAATAAAAAACTACCCAGGTGGAAAAGGGAATCAGTGCACAGACAGGTGCACCGGTTGAGTCAATGATATAGGCAAGGGCCTGGCGTGGGACTTTTCGTTTATCACAGACATCCTTCATACAGGTTCCAACGGTCATGATGTTAAGATAATCATCGACAAAAATAATGATTCCGAGAAATACCGACATCATCATGGTGATCCGTTCATTTTTACAGAAACGGCTTAACAGGTTGGAAAAACCAAGTGTTCCTTTTGCCTCGCGGAGCAGGAAGATGAAGCCTCCGAACAGTCCGCAGAGAAGAAGAATATACTGGTTATCTGCGTTGCTGATCTCCGAAAGCAGCAGATCGCACCAGGGTCCGATAAAAGCCGCTTTGTACATGATGAGATAGGCAACCAGGGTTCCGAAAATCAGAGCTTCGAAAGATTTTTTCGTTTTTAATGCAAAAATCAGCATCGCCGCAGGCGGCAGCAGACATAAAACTCCATATTGCATAGCGGTTCTCCTTTGTAGTTAGAATATGTGATGCAGCGCACCGCTGTAGGAAGAGTTACAACAGGAAGAGACAGAGCTTTACTGTTTCGTCATGATACGGTAAGTTTCCGGCCGCCGGTCACGGAAAAGCCCCCAGGAAAAACGTTCTTCGCGCAGGGCATCCAGATCGAAGAAGGCATACAGGATTTCCTCGGTATCTCTTCCGGCAGATGCCACAAGCTCACCGGTTGCATCGGCAATAAAGGAAGAACCGTAGAAAGTAAGAGAAGAGGACTGGCCGCCATTTTCTTCACAGGGCGTTACGGTTTCGGTACCAATCCGGTTTGCAGCAGCAACCGGAACAAGATTTGCGGCAGCATGTCCCTGCATGACGCGCCGCCAGTGCCCGCTGCTGTCTACATTCAGGATCGGCTCACTTCCGATCGCGGTAGGATAGAGCAGGATTTCAGCCCCCTGCACAGCCATACATCGTGCTGTTTCCGGAAACCACTGATCCCAGCAGATGCCGACGCCGACGGTTCCAAAACGTGTTTCAAAGACTTTGAATCCCGTATCTCCCGGAGTGAAATAGAATTTTTCCTGATAAAAATGATCGTCCGGGATATGGGTCTTGCGGTAAACGCCAAGAATGGATCCGTCTGCATCAATCATGGCAATGGAATTAAACAGGCGCTGAACATCCCTTTCATAAAAGCTGACCGGAATCACGACCCCAAGTTCTCCGGCAACGGCCTGAAAACGCCGGACAGCGGGATTTTCTGTCAAAGGCAGGGCATAATCATAATAATCGTATCGCTTTTCCTGACAAAAATACGGTCTTTCAAATAATTCAGGAAGAAGGATGAGATTGGCACCGTTGGAAGCGGCTTCACGGACCATGGTCTCTGCTTTGTCTATATTTTCCTGCACCTGGCTGCAGCATGAAAACTGCAGTGCGGCAATTTTTATATTTCTCATAATCTGTTTCCTCTTTTCTTTGCCGGAATCTGCTGGGTAATACAGTGAATGTTGCCTCCGCCGGTCAGAATGACGCGTGCATCGACAGGGAGGATCCGTCGATCCGGAAAGCATTTTCCGAGAATTTCTGCAGCCACGGTATCGTTTTCATCGCCGAAACGGGGAAGAAGGACACAGTGATTGGCAAGGTAAAAATTGATATAGCTGGCGGCAAGGCGTTCCCCGGCTTCCCGCTGATCTTCGCCATCCTCAAAATCATAGCCGAGAAGATCTTCTTCTGTAATACAGATGGGATGCTTTGGAATGGGCAGCTTGTGAATCACAAAGCTTCGGCCCTTCGCGTCAACGGTATGGGAGAGAAGATCAAAAGCGGCCCTGCTTCTGGCATACTGAGGATCGTTTTCGTCATCTGTCCAGGCAAGAAGAACTTCTCCGGGCTTTACAAAGCAGCACATATTATCGATATGGCCGTTGGTTTCATCGTTGTAAATACCAAAAGGCAGCCAGATGATTTTCTCGACCGAAAGATACTGACGCAGCTTTTCTTCAATTTCCGCTCTTGTAAGAGAAGGATTGCGCCCCGGACTCAGCAGACATTCTTCGGTCGTAAGCAGGGTTCCTTCCCCGTCAACATGGATGGAGCCGCCTTCCAGAACAAAGGGGCGGGCATTATAGAAGGAATCTCCGAGAAAATTGCAGATTCGTTCCGGAACCTCACGGTCATGTTCAAAGTGGGAGTACAGACCGTCATACTGACCGCCCCAGGCGTTGAATTCCCATTGAATGCCTCTTCGCCCGCCCTGATCGTTGACCACAAACGTAGCGCCGGTATCTCTTGCCCAGGCATCCTCTGTCGGGGCTTCGATCAGATGAATCCGGTCGGAGGAAAGCAGTTCCTGTGCCGATGCTTTATCCTGTGGCCGGACGAAAAGATAAACTTGCTCATAAGCGGCAATTGCTTCTGCAATTTCTGCAAATGCCGTTCTTGCCGCTTTTGCCCCGTAATTCCAGGAACCGGGACGCCACGGCCAGATCATCAGCGTGCCTTCGTGGGGCTCAAATTCGCCCGGCATGTAAAAGCCATCGGCTTTTGGGGTTCTAAGACAATCGGTTTTTGAAATCTTCATATCCAAACTCCTTTATCATTCGGCAGTTTCCAGCTTTGTCCATCACCGCGATGGAAGGGAGTGGGATTCCGTTAAAGGTATTGGTTTTTACCATCGAATAAATCGCCATATCTTCAAAATACAGTCTGTCACCGATCCGGATTTGGGAATCGAAGGAATATTCGCCGATTACGTCGCCCGCCAGGCAGGTATTGCAGGAAAGGCGGTAGGTATAAGGCTTTTCTCCGGGCAGTCCGCTGCCTTTGAGCGGAGGGCGGTACGGCATCTCAAGCACATCCGGCATATGGCAGGCAGCGGAAGTGTCAAGAATTAAAATTTTTCCGTTATTTTCAACAATATCGAGAACTTCCGTGACATTGTAGCCTGCGTTTAAGGCAACTGCTTCCCCGGGCTCCAGGTAAATCTGAAGACCATACGTTTCTTTCATATGGTTGATACAGGAAATCAGGCGTTCGATATCGTAATCCTCACGGGTGATATGATGTCCGCCTCCCATGTTAAGCCAGTTCATTTTAAAAAGCCACTTGCCGAATTTTTCTTCCACGGCGCGCAGTGTGGTTTCCAGATCATCCGAATTCTGTTCACAGAGGGTATGAAAATGAAGACCGTCCACAAGATCGGCCAGTTCGTCTGTAAAATCGCAGGCGCGGATGCCCATGCGGGAGCCGGGCGCACAGGGATCATAAATCGCATGGCCTTCCTGCGTGGAGCATTCCGGGTTGATGCGAAGTCCGGCTTTTGCGGTTCCGGAAGCCTTAAGTACAGGGAGGTACGTTCGGAGCTGCTTTTCTGAATTGAAAATAATGTGATCGCAGATCTGTGCGAGCTCTTCCATATCCTGCGGGCGGTAGGCCGGAGAATACACATGATTCTCCAGCCCCATTTCTTCCTTTCCAAGCCGCGCCTCATAGAGTCCGCTGGCAGTTGTTCCGCTGATATATTTTCCAATCAGCGGATATTCCGAAAAGCAGGAAAAGCATTTCTGAGCCAGCAGAATTTTTGCACCGGTGCGTTCTTCTACCTGGTGCAGGAGCTTTAAGTTTTCTTCCAGTTTGCCTTCATCAATGACAAAACAGGGAGTTGGCAGTTCGTTTATCTTATACATAGGCTTAATCTACTAAAACAGGATTTTCTACGACCTTCCACGGAAGACCCCACTTGTTGAGTGCTTCCATATACGGATCCGGATCGAATTCATCTGTGGTGTAGACACCCGGCTTGTTCCAGAGGCCGTTCACGACCATCATGGTTCCGATCATAGCCGGAACGCCGGTGGTGTAGGAGATTGCCTGAGACTCTACTTCCCGGTAGC
Source organism: Blautia sp. AM47-4 (assembly GCF_003479865.1). Taxonomy (NCBI): domain Bacteria; kingdom Bacillati; phylum Bacillota; class Clostridia; order Lachnospirales; family Lachnospiraceae; genus Blautia; species Blautia sp. AM47-4. The sequence continues at coordinate 86,261 of NZ_QUHY01000014.1, read as the reverse complement.
ATTCCTGGTGGTCACAGACATTGTAAATGTAAATGCTTCTTTCTTTTCCGTCCTTGATACCGGTAAAAATACAGCCGATGTTGGTTTTACCCACGGTGCGCGGACCAAGAGTGGAAGGATCCGGAAGAAGCTCTTTTAAAAACTGGATCGGTACAATCTGCTGTCCGTTGAAGGTAATCGGAGTGGTGGAGAGAAGTCCTACATTTTCCAGACATTTCATATGGGTCAGATAGCTCTGGCCGAAGGTCATGAAGAAGCGGATTCTTTTTACGCCCGGGATATTTTTTGCAAGAGCCTCAATTTCTTCATGGTGAAGAAGGTACATATCCTTCTCGCCTACCTCATCGAAGTTATATTCCCGTTTGATCGACATTGGCGGAATTTCTACCCAGTGGCCGTTTTCCCAGTAAGAGCCGGGAGCGGATACCTCGCGGAGGTTGATTTCCGGATTGAAGTTGGTTGCAAACGGATATCCGTGGTCGCCGCCGTTGCAGTCCAGAATATCAATCGTGTGAATTTCATCGAAATAGTGTTTCTGTGCATAGGCTGCAAAAACGCTGGTGACGCCCGGGTCAAAGCCGGTTCCGAGAAGACCGGTGATGCCGGCTTCCTTGAAACGGTCCATATAAGCCCACTGCCAGGAATAATCAAAGTAGGCGGAAAAGCCAAGCTCTTCGCATCTCTTTTCGTAGATTGCGCGCCATGCCGGATCATCTGTATTTTCTGCTTCGTAATTTGCAGTATCGATGTAAGGAACCTTACATGCGAGGCAGGCATCCATAATGGTAAGATCCTGATAAGGAAGAGCCAGATTTAATACGGCATCCGGCTGATACTGTTTGATTAAGGCGATTAATTCTTCTGTGCAGTCGGCATCCACCTTTGCTGTTGTGATAATGGTTTTTGTGGTCGGAGCCAGCTTTTCTTTTAAAGCATCGCACTTGGAAAGGGTGCGGCTTGCAATCATAATTTCAGAAAATACTTCACTGTTCTGGCAGCATTTGTGAATGGCTACGGATGCAACACCGCCGCATCCGATGATCATAACTTTTGACATTGTTTGGTTCTCCTTTTTCAGAAAATGGTGTTGGGTTCATCTTTGGCTATAAGCACGAAAAAGAACAGATGACGTGCATCATCTGTCTAAAAATCGAAATTTATACATGATCGTATTGTGCAAACTTCAGGGGATGGACAAAAATCCAGGCTTCTCCCTGTTTTCCTATGCAGAAATATATAGTCACGTACTCTTATTGACCGTTTCATAAGATGATGTGCTCGTCGTAGAGCATCGATTATAAAGTAATCAACTCATAAAATTTGCGCTTTTAACGCAATCAATAATGTGGCTCTTAACCACGCTCGGCAACTACCCCTGCCTGTCCGTCGGTTTTTTACCAGGGGCATATATTTTGCATAAGAACAGAATTGTTCGCTTGCAGTTCCAAATTATAAAGTGAAATGACATGGATGTCAAGAAAAATTTGTGAAACTATTCAGAGCTATGCGAAATGGAAGATTAAAAATCACAGGGTGAACCAGTAACGCTCCAGTGTTTTGTTTTCATCGGCACGATAAGCGGTGCCGTCGAACCGGCCGCCATTTTTCAGGATCGTTCTGCGGCTTCCCTCGTTGGTATCCAGGCAGCAGACCAGAATTTCGGAAAGGCCGAGGCTTTTGCAGTACGGCTGCACATTTTTCAGCATCCAGGAGGCATAGCCTTTTCTGCGTTCCGACGGGCGGACGGAGTAGCCGATATGGCCGCCAAAGGTGCGCAGAAAATCGTTCAGGTAGTGGCGCACCTGAATCATGCCGACAAGGCGGTTGTCTGATTTGCGGATGCACAGAAACTGTGTTGCGAGAACCATGCCCTCCGGCAGAGTCTCCTCTCTGGTATACCGCATGGTATCTTCAAGATACGCCTTCATATCATCAAACCGGCGAAGCGGTCCGCAGCGTCCATGGAATCGCTGTTTTCCAGAAAATCGTTCCGGTAGGCGGCGAGCTCGGCGAAGTATTCCTCCGACGGTTCAACTAACATCAGTTCATCGTTCATCCTTAGCATTTCTCCGGTTCCGGATACTCGACGCCGAAGGTCTCAACGGTAACGGTAGCCATTCTCTGCGGCTGCAGCGGTTTGTCGCTGTAGTCGGTGTTGACAGATGCGATTTTATCTACGACTTCCAGGCCTTCTGTTACTTTTCCGAAAGCAGCGTATGCGCCGTCCAGATGCGGAGCAGCTTTGTGCATGATGAAGAACTGGCTTCCTGCGCTGTCCGGGAACATGGTACGTGCCATGGAGAGAACGCCTGGGGTGTGTGCGAGGTTGTTCTCAAATCCGTTCTGGGAGAACTCACCCTTGATGCAGTAATCCGGGCCGCCGGCGCCTGTGCCTGCAGGATCTCCGCCCTGGATCATGAATCCCGGGATGACGCGGTGGAAGATCAGGCCGTCATAGAAGCCTTTTTTTACCAGACTGATGAAGTTGTTTACGGTGTTCGGGGCGATTTCCGGGTAAAGCTCTGCTTTCATCACATCGCCGTTTTCCATAGTAATTGTAACGATTGGGTTAGACATCATTGTTTTCCTCCTGATTTTTAAACGATTTCTTGATAAGACGTAAGCAGCCATTTTTCGAAGAAAAATGGGCGGATTACGAATGTTTTGATGATTGCTGGAGTGCAAAGCACGCAGCAATCTGGTATCAAAGGGGTCCCCCCTTTTTCAGACACGCTCCAGGAATGTCTCATGGATCGCACGCATTGCCTGATCTGCGTATGCTTCGTCGATCAGGGCAGTGATGCGGATTTCTGAGGTGGTAATCATCTCGGTATTGATTCCTGCATTGGCGAGCGCGCCGAACATTTTGGCAGCCACGCCCGAATGGGAGCGGACACCGGCTCCGATGACGGAAATCTTTGCCACGTTCTCATCATAATCCAGCTTTTTGATGCCGAGCGAATCCTTATTGTCGTTCAGCACATCGATCGTGCGCAGCATATCCGGCTTTGCAACGGTAAAGGAAACGGACTTTGTGCCGTCCTTTCCGAGTGACTGGATCATGACATCGATGTTCAGATTGTTCCGATCCAGTAAATTTAAGAGGCGGAACGTGCTCTCCGGATCGTTGCCAAGGCCTGCAACACGGATTTTTGCCACATTTTTGTCGGCAGCCACGCCGCTGATTAACATTTTTTCCATTTTGGTTTTCTCCCTTACCATCGTTCCGGAATTCCGGTTCAGACTGGAGCAGACCAGAAGTTCCACGCCGTATTTTTTTGCGATTTCCACGCATCTGCTGTGAAGGACTTTTGCGCCGAGCGAAGCCATCTCCAGCATTTCATCGTAAGTTACCTCTTCCATTTTGCGCGCATTCGGTACAATCCGCGGATCTGCGGTGTAGACGCCGTCTACATCCGTGTAGATTTCACAGACATCCGCGTGCAGCTCTGCAGCGAGGGCAACCGCAGTCGTATCGGAGCCGCCGCGTCCGAGCGTTGTGATATCATCGTATTTGTTGATCCCCTGAAAGCCGGTGACAATGACAATTTTGTTGTCATCCAGCTCTTTACGGATGCGCTCGGTGTCGATCCGTTTGAAGCGCGCGTTCTGATAATCGGAGGTCGTGTGCATCGGTACCTGCCAGGCATTTAAAGAAACAGCACTGACGCCCATCTGAATCATGGTTATGGCCATCAGGGAAACGGAAACCTGTTCACCGGTGGCAAGAAGCATATCCATCTCGCGGCGGGACGGTTTTTCCGTAATCTGTTTTGCGGTTGCAATCAGTCCGTCCGTCGTTTTTCCCATCGCGGAGAGAACGACAACGACCTGGCTTCCGGCCTGCTGTTTTTCGATGCAGCGCTGTGCTACATTGCGGATGTGCGCAAGATCTGCGACGGAGCTTCCGCCAAATTTCATTACAGTCAGCATAACAGTTTTGATCTCTTTCCTTTTTGATTTACGCGGACAAAAGCGCAGAGCGTGTTTTACCGCGTTTTCCGGGCCGAAAAAACAGGAGTGGGACGTTTTTGGGCCGCGAAACTCTGATACATAGTATAGCGAAAACAGATAGAAAAAGCAAGGAAAAGCACAAGGAAAAGCGGTTTCGTTCTGCGGTTGTATTACCTTTTTGTTTGTGTTAAAATGATAGGCAGAAAAAGAGGAGAAGAAAGCATATGATCATAGAAACAAATTCTGCGTCGGAGACGCTTGCCCTTGGCGAAAAGCTGGGAAAAGCGGCGAAGCCTGGCCAGATTTATACATTAAACGGAGACCTTGGTGTTGGAAAAACCGTTCTGACGCAGGGCTTTGCAAAAGGACTTGGCATCACAGAGGCAGTCAACAGTCCCACATTTACCATTATTCAGGAATATACGGAAGGACGTCTGCCATTTTATCATTTCGATGTTTACCGGATCGGTGATATAGAAGAAATGGAAGAAATCGGATACGATGATTATTTTTTCGGTGAGGGTGTCTGCCTGATCGAATGGGCAGAACTGATTGAAGAGCTGATCCCGGAGGGTGCGATTTCGATTACGATAGAAAAAGACCTCGAAAAAGGGTTTGATTACCGGAAAATTACGGTGGAATAAAAGAAAAAAAATCCTGAATGTGGTGGAAAAACAAAAGGAAATCGTAAAGATTCCTGTTTCCGGCAGACTGCCAAAATGAGTTGCACAGGAAGGAAATATCGGAAAGGAAATAAAAAACTATGAAAATACTTGCACTGGACAGCTCCGGCCTGGTGGCTTCGGTGGCTGTTGTTGAAAATGACACACTGCTTGCGGAATACACCGTAAATTATAAAAAAACACATTCCCAGACTCTGCTTCCGATGCTGGATGAAATCTCGAACATGACAGAGCTGGATCTTTCGACGATCGATGCGATTGCAGTTGCCGGAGGTCCGGGCTCGTTTACCGGTCTTCGCATCGGTTCTGCAACAGCCAAGGGACTTGGTCTGGCACTTGAAAAACCACTGATTTCCATTCCAACGACGGCGGCAATCGCGTACAATATCTGGGATACTGACAAATTTGTCTGCCCGATCATGGATGCGAGAAGAAACCAGGTCTATACCGGAGTTTACTGCTACACGGATCATCGTCTCGATACGGTCTGGGAACAGGATACGATGAGCATTGAGGCACTGGCTGAGGGCCTGAATTGTCTTGACCATGAGGTTATTTTCCTGGGGGACGGCGTTGCGGTTTACCGGGAAAAATTGCAGGAGCTTCTTACAATTCCGTTTTCGTTTGCACCGGCGCACGTGAACCGCCAGAGAGCGGCCGCAGTCGCAGCACTGGCTGAGGTTTATTATAAAGAAGGAAAGATTCAGACGGCCGAGGAGCATGAGCCGGAATACCTGAGAAAATCGCAGGCGGAGCGTGAAAGAGCGGAGCGGGAATCCATCAAACACGCCGATGTGCTGAAAAAACAGAAAAACGGAGAGAAGAGCGAATGATCACAATCCGGGAAATGCAGATCGACGATCTGGAGCAGGTGATGCCGATTGAGGAGGCAAATTTTTCGATTCCGTGGACAGAAACCGGATTTTTTACCTTTCTGATCCGTGACGACGCACTGTTTCTCGTTGCGGAGGAGGACGGCGAAATTTTAGGATATCTCGGAATTCTGATTTCGTTTGATGAGAGCGAGATTACGAATGTCTGCGTGGCAGAAAAGGCGAGACGGCGCGGAATCGGACGCGCGCTGATGGAGGAACTGTTCCATCGGATGCAGGAGAGAAAGGTGCGCGTGATTCATCTGGATGTGCGCCTTAGCAATACGCCGGCGCGGAATCTGTATGAGAGTCTTGGCTTTGTGCAGGACGGCCTCAGGAAGGGGTACTACGATCTTCCGAAGGAGGATGCGGTGCTGATGAGCCGGACGGATGAATCGGTTCCGAAGAGGTAGAGAGAAATTGTTATTGTATACGCATTTAACGCACAGGACTTTCCTTTCATTCCCAGTAGGAATGGCGGGAAAGATGTGTTACAATCGACAGGACACAGGAGAATCTGATTTCTGTTTTGTGTCAGGAACGAAGAAAGAAACGTTTTTTGATACACGGGAGGAAGAAAAATGCGGAAATACAACAAAAACACAAATGAGCTGGAAGCGGCGGTGTGTAACTGCTGCGGAAAAAGCATGAAAATACAGAATGGAATGCTGCTGGAGGGGATCTGCTCGGTCGACACGACGTGGGGGTACTTTTCCGGGAAGGACCTGGAAAAGCATGAGTTTGATCTGTGCGAGGAGTGCTACGATCGGATTACATTGTCGTTTGCGGTTCCACCGGAAATTTCGGAGGACACGGAGGTTTAGAATTTCGGGCAGTTCGGCATCGTTCTGGAAGAAAGGGGAAGGTGCAATGCAAAGAGGTTTTACGATTCAGTCGAAGGTGGATGGACTGATGCTTGACGGGCTTGTGGTGGAGCCGGAGGAGGGCGTACAGCGGACGGCGCTTCTGCAGCTCAGCCATGGAATGAGCGAATACAAGGAGCGGTATCTGCCGTTTATGGAGTTTATGGCGGAACACGGTGTAGTGTGTGTGATTCATGATCACCGCGGGCACGGAAAGAGTGTGAAGTCGGAGCAGGATCTCGGATTTATGTACGGCGCAGGCGGCGCAGGGCTTGTGGAGGATCTGTTTCAGGTTACGGTATGGGCAAAAAAAGAGTACCCGGATCTGCCGTTTATTCTGATGGGACACAGTATGGGATCCCTGGTTGTGCGCACGTATGCGAAGGAGCATGATAGGGAGCTGGATGCGTTGATTGTGTGTGGTTCACCGAGCAAGAATTATCTGCGGCCGCTGGGTGCGGCTGTAGGACACGCAGAAGCGGCGGTGCTCGGGGATGAGCATCGGAGCAATCTTCTGGAGGCGATGTCGTTTGGATCGTTTGCGGCGCGGTTTGCGGATGAGAAGAGCCGGTTCGCCTGGTGCTGTTCGGACCCGGAGGTGGTGCGGGAGTATGAAGAAAACCCACTCTGTGGCTTTACGTTTTCGGATGATGCTTTTTTTGCGCTGAATGACCTGCTGAAGGAGACGTATGGATTCCATGGATGGCATTGCACAAACCGGAAGCTGCCGGTGCTGTTTTTGTCCGGCGGGGATGATCCGTGTTATGTGAATGTGCGGCGCTTTAAAAAATCCATTGACCATATGCGGCTGATCGGGTACCGCAATGTCAGAGGAAAGCTGTATCCGGGAATGCGGCATGAAATACTGAATGAGAAAGAGAAGTACCGCGTGTATGGCGATGTCTGGAAGTGGTTGAAGAAAGAAAAAGTGGTGGGGAATGTGGAGGGGGAAGCACACCCCCGCAGACCCCGGACGGCGCTCTGGCAGGGAGCGGCGGTGTTTGATCATTTTTTGAAAAAAACGCTCATCAGCAAAAAACTGATGAGCGTTTTTTTCAATGTAAGTAAATTTTTGACGATCACATGATCCATCCAAATACGGTGGAAAGGACGATCATAATCATAGAAAAGACAAACGAGTTCACCGACATCAGCGTCGCCCGCTGCCTGGACGGGATCATGTCATTGAGCAGAATATCGGTCCGGACTTCAAGAAAATCATCGGAAAAGGATCCGATAAATCCGCCGAAGACCATAAGGGCCGGCAGTCCGGTAAAGCTCATAAGAAAGGCGAAAAGTACACCGATCGTGCCAAACAGCAGAATCGCGCGGTAGCGGTATTTGTGAAAGTATGCCGTCATCCGCGATCCCAGTGCCGCGCCGAGTCCCATCACGAAGAGGGCAGGTCCAAGCAGCGCGCTGTTCATGCCGGTGAGTGGCAGCTTCGCCTGTAAAAAGAAGAGAACCAGCGTAGAAACGGCACCGATGAGTGCGTTCACCAGCATAATATTTCTTGCTTTTTTCTCACAGACAAGAAACTGCCAGCTTTCCTGTACAACCGAAACGATTTCCTGTCCAACAGGATAATGGACTGGTGTTTCGTCCGTTTTTATTTCCACAAGGTGGAATGAAACGCCAAGCGCAATCAGCCCGAAGAAGAGATCAATCGCATATGCGCGTCGGTATCCCAGCCACAGGGCAAGACCTGCGCAGAGCGTTGCGGTGGAATTGGTGATACGGTACAGCATCATTTCAGTAGAAGAAAAACGGGCATAAAATCCTTCGTTCCCGTTCTGCTTCAGACTGTCATACGCAAGTGCCTCCCGTGTGCCGGATGCAAGGTTATAGCTGAGCGCACTGCATCCGAGAGCAAGCGCCGTTGTGGCAAAGCCGGTGGAAAAAATCATCAGCGTACCGGAAATCAGGGAGGCTATCTGACTTGCAATCAGCGTTTTCCGCCGCCCGAAGACATCGGCGACAATACCGGAGGGGAGTTCAAAGCAGAGGCTCACGATATGGAAAATACTTTCGAGCATCCCGATCTGCAACAGCGAAAATCCGCGGAGTGCGAGCAGTGCAATCCACGAAGCCGCCGCAATCTGAAAATAGCCGACCGTGGTCATAAGATATAAAGTTCGTATTTGTTTTCTGATAGTTTTCTCAGACATAAAAAAATCTCCTTGTCAAAATATAGTAAAATTTTGATTGGGAGATATGTGCGTTTTCTATAGAATTTTAAGAACTCAAAAAGTGAAGTTTACTTAAAAAAGAGCGCACTATCCCCATAAACAGCTGAAACATCGCCATTTGTGAGGTGAAGAAACTGGTTTTTCCAGATCATAGTGCTACTCCTTTTGTAATCATAATTTTTTATCAGAATACCACCGGAAACGGAAAAAGTCAAAGAAAAATTTTGACGAAAATAAAAAAAACTATTGACTTTCAAGTATACTTTAATGCTACAATTTTCTCAACAATACTGAGGAAACGAAGGTTTCCGCGGAAAGAAAGGGGATTTTATCATGAGTGTAGATGTAACAAAAATGCCGAAATTAGGATTTGGCATGATGCGCCTTCCGGAGAAGGACGGAAAACTGGATCTGGAGCAGATCTGTAAAATGGTCGATGCGTACCTTGCCTCCGGAATGAACTATTTTGACACCGCCTATATGTACTGCGGCGGAAAATCGGAGAGTATCGTGAAAAAAGCGCTGGTAGAGCGTCATCCGAGAGAAAGTTTTACTCTGACGACAAAACTCCCGCAGTGGATGATGGACGAGGGCATCGAAGGTCGTGACCGCATTTTCAACGATCAGCTCGCGCGCACCGGAGCAGGCTACTTTGATTATTACCTGCTGCATAGCGTAGAAGACGGCGCAAACTATGAAGGCTATGTGAAATACGACTGTTTCAACTGGGCCAAGAAGAAAAAAGAAGAGGGATTGATCAAACACTTTGGTTTCTCCTTCCACGGAACGCCGGAGCTGCTTGACAAGATTCTCTCCGAGCATCCGGAGGTCGAAATTGTCCAGATCCAGATGAACTATGCTGACTGGGACAATCCGCTGATCCAGTCCGGACGTCTGTATGAGGTGCTTCGGAAATACGATATGCCGTTCCTTGTTATGGAGCCGGTAAAGGGCGGTTCCCTTGCATCAGCAGGCAAAGAGATTGAAGCAGAGATGAAACGCGTTCATCCGGATGCATCAATTGCGTCCTGGGCACTCCGCTTTGCGGCTTCTCTCCCGGGTGTTGCAACCGTGCTCTCCGGTATGTCAAACGAGGAACAGATGGAGGATAATATCAAAACCTTCCGAAATTTTGTACCGTTAAATGAGGAAGAAAAAGCAGTGATCGCCAAAGCACAGGAAGCGCTGAAAAAGAGTCCGGCAGTTCCATGTACCGCCTGTCGTTACTGTTGCGACGGATGTCCGATGGGAATCGCGATTCCAGATGTATTCAAGGCATTGAATACCATCCGCCTGTATGGAGAAGAAGACCGCGCGAAAAATTATTATAAAAAGCTGCTGGAAACATCGGGAAAAGCAGAAGACTGCGTGCAGTGCGGTCAGTGTGAGAGTGTATGCCCGCAGCATCTGCCGATCATTGACCTGTTAAAAGAAGCGTCCGAAAAGCTTGACGTGCCGGTGACGGAATAAGAGGATTGCGAATATCCGCTTTTGCATATGCTTTAGAAAAAGGCTCCCCGATACTCTGAAAAAAGAGTATTCCGGGGAGCCTTTTTTTCTATGGGAAATCTTGTTGGAATTTCCTGCGGAGAAAAAGATCCTTTGGGCAGGATTGCACTGCGCGGAAAAAATGTGCCACTTGCGAGAGATGTGACGGAGCGGTTTACGACCGGAAAAATGGAATGTAAAAAAGAAAAAACTCATGTTTTACATAAACTTAACATCTCTGAGATTTTGCATTTTACACGCCGTTGTTATGATGAAACCTGTAAAAACGAAATGTAAAAAACGTCGGGATTGCGATTTTACAAAATAGAAATCACAAAAATCCCGTGTGAAAAGAGGAGAAAAGAATATTATGAAGAGAAAAGTAATTGCAATCACCTTAACCGCAATGATGGCTGCAGGAATGTTTGCAGGATGTGGAAGCAGCGACAGCAGCAGTTCTTCCACAGCAGACACTACAAAAGAGGCTTCTGCAGCAGAGACAGATGGCAGCACAGACGGTGACAGCACCGCAGCAGGCGGAGATTTCTCCGGACAGATCAGCGTGATCTCCCGTGAGGATGGTTCTGGTACCAGAGGTGCATTCATCGAGCTGTTCGGTGTAGAAGAGAAAAACGATGCAGGTGAGAAAGTAGACAACACCACCGTTGATGCACAGATCACCAACAATACTTCCGTTATGATGAGCACAGTGGCAGGTAACCAGTACGCAATCGGTTATATCTCTCTTGGATCCTTAAATGATGAAGTCAAAGCACTGAAAATCGACGGAGCAGAGGCAAGCGCAGAGAACGTAGAAAACGGTTCCTATAAAGTAAGCCGTCCGTTCAACATTGTAACAAAAGACGGTCTTTCCGCAGATGCGCAGGATTTCATGGACTACATCTTAAGCACCGACGGACAGCAGGTTGTTTCAGATGACGGATATATTGCAATCAAAGATACCAAAGCCTACGAAGGAAACTGCAGCGGTGAAAAGGTTGTGGTAGCAGGATCTTCCTCTGTAACACCACTGATGGAAAAATTAAAAGAGGCTTATACAAAAGTAAATTCAAACGCTAACATCGAAGTACAGCAGAGCGATTCCACAACAGGTATCACTTCCGCAAGCGACGGTCTCTGCGACATCGGTATGGCATCCCGTGACTTAAAGGATGAGGAGAAATCCTCAGGGCTTACCGCAACCGTAATCGCAACCGACGGTATTGCTGTCATTGTAAACAAAGAGAACCCGACCGACGGGCTGACCAGCGATCAGGTAAAGAGCATCTATGTTGGCGACACAACCGACTGGGCAGATGTAAAATAAAGAATGTATAAAGCAATGGAAAAAGAAGTAAGGGCGAACAATGGAAAATCGCTCTTACTTCCGTATCCGAAAATGTTCAGAAAAAGAAGCTGTCTTTCGGAACGTGCTTGAAAAAGCAGTTCGTAAGAAAAAACGAAAGTCTTTTTCAAACACGCTCCGCGAAACAATGAAAGGAAAGGATTTATCTTATGAAACTAAGAGAAACGATCATGAAACTTGTATTCCTGATTGCGGCATGCTGCTCCGTACTGGCTGTTGCACTGATCTGCATTTTCCTGTTCATGAATGGCGTTCCTGCCATTTTTAAAATCGGACCGCTGAAATTTTTGACCGGTACCGTGTGGAAACCGGGAAACAACATTTTCGGTATCCTGCCGATGATTGTCGGCAGTATCTGCGTGACCGGCCTTGCAATCCTGATGGGTGTGCCGGTTGCCATTCTTACTTCGGTGTTTCTTTCCCGTTACTGTCCGAAAAAGTTTTACGGCATCTGCAAATCAGGTATTAACCTGATGGCCGGTATTCCGTCTATCGTATATGGATTTTTCGGACTGGTTGTGATCGTCCCGTTGATGGCACAGCTGACAGGCAAAAACGGAAACACAATGCTGACGGCATCTATTCTTCTGGCCGTTATGATTCTTCCGACCGTGGTCGGTGTAACAGAATCCGCCATTACAAGCGTTCCGGAATCCTACTATGAAGCAAGCCTTGGCCTTGGTGCAACGCATTCCCAGAGCGTTTTCTTTGCAGTTGTCCCGGCGGCAAAATCCGGAATCCTGGCCGGCATCGTTCTTGGCATCGGACGCGCCATCGGAGAGACGATGGCAGTGATTATGATTGCCGGAAACCAACCTCGTATGCCAAAAGGAATCACAGAAGGCCTTCGTACCATGACAGCCAATATTGTACTGGAGATGGGATATGCATCCGGACTTCACCGGGAAGCGCTGATTGCAACGGGTGTTGTGCTGTTTGTCTTTATCCTGCTGATCAATTTATCGGTGTCTATGCTGAACCGGAGGGTACATTATGGTGATTAAAGGAAATGGAGCTGTAAATACAATGGAAGCTGTAAAAATAAATACAAAAGAAAAAGAAAGAACAAAGGTTACGTATCACAAAAGTGTTTTTTCCTCCGTGCTGACCGGAATTACCTGGGGAGCAGCTATTCTTGCACTTGCCGTTCTGGTTTTCCTGGTTGGATTCATTCTGATTCGTGGCGTGAAAAACCTGACACTGGAGCAGTTTGCCTGGACCTATAATACAGAGAATGTTACGATGCTTCCGGCGATCATCAACACTGTTACGATGACAGTACTTTCCCTGCTGCTTGCTGCGCCCCTCGGCATTTTCTCGGCGATTTATCTGGTTGAATATGCCAATAAACGCGGAAAACTGGTTGGCCTGATCCGGATTACGGCAGAGACCCTTTCCGGTATTCCGTCGATCGTTTACGGTTTGTTTGGTATGCTGTTTTTTACGAAAACCCTGAAAATGGGATACTCGATGATGTCCGGTGCCTGTACCCTTGCCATCATGATTCTTCCGCTGATTATGCGAACAGCAGAAGAAGCCTTAAAATCGGTTCCGGATTCTTATCGGGAAGCAAGCTTTGGATTGGGAGCCGGAAAGCTTCGTACGATTTTTAAAATTGTTCTTCCATCTGCCGTACCCGGCATTCTTTCCGGTGTCATTCTTGCGACAGGCCGTGTCGTAGGAGAGACGGCAGCACTTCTTTTCACAGCAGGAACGATTGCAAAGGTGGCAGGCCTTATGGATTCCGGCCGTACCCTTGCCGTTCATATGTATGCACTTTCCAGTGAAGGCCTCTATATGAATCAGATGTATGCAACCGGCGTCATCCTGATGCTGATCGTCCTTCTGATCAATGGCTGTTCCGGAATGATTGCGAAGAAAATTGTAAAGAAATAAAAGAGAGACGAGGAAAAAACATGAGTAAAATAGATGTATCCAATATGGATCTTTATTACGGAGACTTTCATGCCTTAAAAAATATCAATCTGAGCATTGATGCCAATGAGGTGACGGCTTTTATCGGACCTTCCGGCTGTGGTAAATCGACCCTGTTAAAATCCATCAACAGAATGAATGATCTCGTTCCGGGCTGCCGGATCACCGGTGAAATGTTGCTGGACGGAGAAAACATCTACGGCGGGAAAATGGATGTCAACGGACTCCGCAAACGGGTCGGTATGGTATTTCAGAAGCCAAATCCATTCCCGATGAGCATTTACGACAACATCGCCTACGGACCGAGAACTCATGGTGTCCGTTCCAAAGCGAAGCTGGATGACATTGTGGAACAGTCTCTTCGACAGGCAGCAATCTGGGATGAGGTGAAAGATCGTTTGAAGAAAAGCGCACTTGGCATGTCCGGCGGACAGCAGCAGCGTCTTTGCATTGCGCGTGCCCTTGCTGTACAGCCGGAGGTTCTTCTGATGGACGAACCAACCTCAGCACTGGATCCGATTTCTACTTCCAAAATCGAAGATCTTGCGGTAGAACTGAAAAAAGATTATACTATTGTCATGGTAACACACAATATGCAGCAGGCAGCCAGAATTTCCGACAAAACCGCATTTTTCCTGTTAGGCGAGGTAGTAGAATACGGAGAGACCGAACAGATCTTCTCCATGCCGAAGGATAAACGGACAGAGGATTACATTACAGGGAGGTTTGGCTGATATGAGGGAAAGATTTGAGCAGCAGATGGAAATTCTGCACACGGAGCTGATTGAGCTTGGCGCACTCTGCGAGCAGGCAATCGGACGGACATATGAGGTTCTGCTGGAGGGAAACCAGAGAGCGGCAGAAGAGATTATCAAAAAAGACCAGGTTGTCGATGCGAAAGAACGGGAGATCGAGGATCTCTGCTTCCGCATCATTTTACAGCAGCAGCCGGTAGCACGTGATCTGCGCCAGGTATCTGCGGCATTAAAAATGATTACCGATATGGAGCGGATCGGAGACCAGGCAGCGGATATTGCGGATATCGTAAAAGTAACGAGTCTTGGTGTGCCGGATGCAAGCATCCGTCTGAAGGATATGGCGAAAGCAACAGCTTCTATGGTAACAAAATGCATCGATGCATACGTTAAGCAGGATCTGAAGCTTGCACGGGAGGTTATCGATTTCGATGATATCGTGGATGATCTTTTTGATGAGGTCAAGGATGAAATTCTGCAGGGTATGCGAAAGGGAATTACCACAGATGTCCAGTCTCTGGACTATCTGATGATTGCAAAATATTATGAAAGAATCGGTGACCATGCAACAAACATTGCGGAATGGGTTGTGTACTCCATTAACGGTCACCATAAAGGGGAATAACAGATGATCTACTGCGTGGAAGATGAAAGAAATATACGGGAACTGATCGTATACACACTGGAATCGAGCGGTTTTACCGCAAGAGGCCTGGAAAGCGGAAAAGAGCTGAATGCAGCTATTGCAGAACAGCTTCCGGATCTGATTCTCCTGGATATCATGCTTCCGGGAGAGGATGGTCTTGAAATTCTTTCACGCCTCAAGGCATCGGAAGTAACAAAGGAAATTCCGGTCATTATGGTAACGGCAAAGGGCGCTGAGTATGATAAGGTCATGGGCCTTGACTGCGGAGCCGATGACTATATTACCAAGCCGTTCGGCATGATGGAATTTATCGCAAGGGTACGTGCCGTGCTGCGCCGTGCCGGAAAAGAAGAGAAGGAAAACGATGTGCTGGAGACCGGGGATCTGCAGATCCAGGTGAAACAGCATCAGGTTCTGGCCAAAGGGGAGAAGGTTACCCTGACCTTAAAAGAGTTTGAACTGCTGAAATTTTTAATGGAAAATAAAGGAATTGTCCTTACGAGAGACCGTCTGCTCGGCCATGTCTGGGGCTATGATTTTGACGGAGAAACCCGTACGGTAGACGTTCATGTGCGTACACTCCGCCAGAAGCTGGGCGAATGCGGCGAGCTGATCGAGACGGTCCGCGGCGTGGGATACCGGATAGGAGGCTGAGAAAGTAAGATGCGTAAAAAAGTCTTTCAACATGCGGGAGCGTTGATTATCGCTGCGATTATCCTGACTTTTTTCACCATGAGCTGGGCAATGTACAACAATACGGCGGAGCAGCTTCGTGTTTCGGTGAGAAATGAATGTGAGTATTACAGGTATTTTCTGGACAAGATGGGTGATGACAGTCTGGATAAACCGGCCGGCAAGATTACGGCAAGCCGGGTTACCCTGATTGACACGGACGGAACCGTTCTGTTTGATTCGGTCGAGGATGAGAACATGATGGGAAACCATTCCGGGCGGCCGGAGGTGATTGAGGCGGAAAAGACCGGGGAAAGCAATATTTCCCGTTATTCCGAGACCCTGCGGAGCAAAACATATTATACGGCATTGCGCCTGGACAATGGAAAAATCATCCGTGTTTCCCTGACAACAGACAGTGTGTTCGGTGTGATGCTGCGGAATATATGGCTTGTGGCTGTGCTGATTGCGGCAGTTCTTGTCGTGGAGCTGCTGATGGTCAGCCATATGACAAAGGCGCTTGTAAAGCCGATCAATGAGATTGATCTGAATCATCCGCTGGACAACAAAGCGTATGAGGAATTGAGTCCGCTGCTTGGAAGAATTCATCAGCAGCAGAAGCAGATTCAGCAGCAGATGGAGGAGCTCCGCCATAATCAGGAGGAGTATCTTGCCATCACGGAATATATGAAGGATGGTCTGATCGTGACAAACCAGTCGGTCGTACTTTCCATCAACCGTTCGGCACAGAATCTGTTTGATGTGACAGCGGAGGAGTGCATTAACCACAATATCGTGACAGTCAGCCGCAACGAGCAGCTGAAGGAGGCACTGGATCATGCGCTGGAGGGCAGTTCCGAGGAACGGATGCTGGAGATAAATGGAAGAGTCTATCAGCTTCTTGCAAATCCGGTGCGTGTGGACCGTGTTGTATCCGGTGCGGTCATCCTGGTGCTGGATGTGACAGAAAAACAGAAAGCGGAGGTGATGCGCCGTGAGTTTTCTGCCAATGTGTCACATGAGCTGAAAACACCACTGATGTCAATTTCCGGATATGCGGAGATCATAGAAAATAACATGGTGAAACCGGAGGATATTCCAAAATTTGCGGGAAGAATCCACAGTGAGGCGAGCAGGTTAAGCTCTCTTGTCGAGGATATTATCAAGCTGTCCAGACTGGACGAGAACGACCAGTCGATCCCGATGGAGGAAGTGGATCTGATGCAGATCTGCCGTGATGTCGAGGGACATCTTTCCATACGGGCAAAGGAGCAGCAGGTGAAGATGACACTGAGAGGAGAGAGCTGCCGGATCAAAGGTGCACGGCAGGTTCTTTATGAGATGATCTACAATCTCTGCGACAATGCGATCAAGTACAACCGCAGGGACGGTGAGGTCGAAGTGACGGTTTCCCGCGGAAGAAACGGACGGGCAGTGGTATCTGTGGCAGATACCGGAATCGGAATTGCAAAGGAAGATCAGGAGCGGATCTTTGAACGGTTCTATCGTGTAGATAAGAGTCATTCCCGTGAAACGGGAGGTACGGGACTTGGACTTTCCATTGTGAAGCATGGAGCGATTCTTCATGATGCGAAGATTAAAATTGAGAGTACGCTTGGAACCGGAACAAAGATAATTCTGGAGTTTTAAGTGAAAAACAGATAACGCAAAAGACAGCATGCGGGGACAGAACCTATATGGGAGGCTTGAAAAATTCATGATTTTTAAGTGCCCAAAGCGGTTCCGTCCCCGCATGCTGTCTTTTTATGTATGGCTTGTATCGTTATAAAAATGCAAATTCGTTGTTTTGAATAAACAGAGTATTCAATATTTGGTAAATATGATAAGGGGGTTGGGGGTTGTTTTTTGATGCAGAGTATGGTATTGTAAATATAACGAGTTCCGGAAACGTTACCGACACCGTTTCCGGAAATACAGACGAGATACCGACAGCCCTGTTTTACGAAACAAAATGAGCTGGCTATAGGGGTTGCATAAGTTAAAATTTGCTGCGTATCCGTGAACAGGAATTATGTATTTGTGGGGTCGGATGGATAGAAAAAACGACAAGGAGAAAGGGTTAAAAAATGAGAGCAAGTGGTATTTTACTTCCGGTAGCTTCGCTGCCGTCCCGATATGGAATCGGATGTTTTTCGAAAGAAGCATATGAATTTGTGGATCGCCTGGAGGAGGCCGGCCAGAGCTACTGGCAGATTCTTCCACTTGGACCGACGGGATATGGAGATTCGCCGTACCAGTCGTTCTCTACTTTTGCAGGAAATCCATATTTTATTGATCTGGAGACCCTGGTAAAAGAGGGACTTCTGACAGAAGAAGAGTGTGATGCGTGCGATTTCGGCGACAATGCAGAGTATATTGATTACGAAAAGATTTATCTGTCCCGTTTCAAAGTACTCAGAAAAGCATTTGAAAGATTTGCGGCAGATGACGTATATGATGCATTTGTATCGGAAAATGGTTACTGGCTGGAAGATTATGCGCTGTATATGGCGATTAAGGATGCACTCGGCGGAATCAGCTGGAGTGAGTGGCCGGCAGAATTAAAGGACAGAGAAGAAGCAGCACTGAATCAGAAACGGGAAGAACTTGCCGAGGAGATTGCATTTTACAAATTCCAGCAGTTTATATTCCTGAAACAGTGGAAAGCACTGAAGGCATACGCAAATGAAAAGGGTATCCGTATCATCGGTGATATTCCGATTTATGTTGCATTTGACAGTGCCGATACCTGGGCAAATCCGGTTCTGTTCCAGTTTGATGAGGACAACCAGCCAAAAGCAGTTGCCGGATGCCCGCCGGATGCGTTCTCCGCAACCGGACAGCTCTGGGGCAACCCGTTATACAAATGGGACTATCATAAGAGCACAGGTTATGCATGGTGGCTGTTACGTCTGGCTCACGTGTTTAAACTGTACGATACTGTCCGCATCGACCATTTCCGCGGATTTGATGAATATTATTCCATCCCGTTCGGTGATCAGACGGCAGAGCGCGGCCACTGGGAAAAAGGACCGGGCATGGATCTGTTCAACACCGTCAAAGAAAAGCTCGGCGATGTGGATGTCATCGCAGAAGACCTGGGATATCTTACCGAGAGCGTGATCGAAATGGTGAAAGAATCCGGCTATCCGGGTATGAAGGTGCTGCAGTTTGCTTTTGACTCCCGTGAGGAGAGTGATTATCTGCCGCACAATTACGAGAGAAACTGTGTTGTCTACACCGGAACACACGACAATGATACCATTCTTGGATGGTATTATGTCATGAGTGAGGAAGACCGCGAATTCTCCAAAGAGTATATGGGAAATGCAAAGAGTACCGACGAGGAACTCCCGTGGGATTTCATTCGCATGTCAATGGAGAGCGTGGCAAATCTGGCTGTCACTCCGATGCAGGAATTTTTAGGTCTTGGAACGGAGGCGAGAATTAACTATCCGTCTACACTTGGAAATAACTGGAAATGGCGCCTGCTTCCGGGACAGTTTACACCGGAGCTGGCCAAGAGAATTCATCGGCTGACACAGATTACAGCACGTATTACAAAATAAAAACACGCGCTGGAAAGAAAGCAAAACAGGCCGGGGAAACAAGCCGGAAGAGATTCCGGCAGAACAGGTACAGAGTTTAAAGGAGAGGCCTGCAGAATATGGAACAGGTAACAATCAGGGACATTGCCCGCAAATGTAAGGTAGGCGTGAGTACCGTATCGAGAGCGATGAACAATCATCCGGACATCAATCCGGAAACAAAAGAGATGATCTTAAAGGTGATTGCCGAATCGAATTACGTACCGAACAACAGTGCCAGAAACCTGAAGCGGTCGAATGCCAAAGCGATTGCCATTCTGGTAAAAGGCATGGACAACATGTTCTTCAACAACATGATCAGTGTGATTGAAGAGGTTGTGCGAAAAAAGAAATACGCCTGCATTATTGAGCGAGTAGAGGAAAAGGCAAATGAGGTAGACTCCGCGATCGAGATCGTCAAAGAAAAACGGCTGCGCGGCATCATTTTCCTCGGCGGAAACTTTACGCATCCGCATGAGAAAATGGCGCAGATCCCGGTTCCGTACGTGATCAGTACAATCGGGGCGGTTTCAGACGGAGGAAAACCGTGCGCGAGCGTATCGGTCGATGACTACAGGGAAAGCTATAAGATGGTAGATTATCTCTGTGGTCTCGGGCACCGGCGCATTGCCATCATTACCGCCTGCGAGGACGACATCAGTATCGGACGCCTCCGTCTGAATGCGTACCGCCAGGCTTTACTGGATCATGGGATACCTTATGACCCTGATCTGGTATTTCATATGACGAAGGACGACACGTATTCTTTCGCCACAGGGTACAAGATAACAAAAGAAATTCTGGAAAAAAAGACGGAGTTTTCCGCGCTGTATGCCACCGCGGATACGCTGGCAATCGGTGCGTGCCGTGCCTTAAAAGAGGCCGGGCTTACCGTGCCGGATGATATTTCCGTTGCCGGATTTGACGGAATTGATGCGGGAGAGTATTATATACCCAGTATCACAACGATCCGTCAGCCGGTGGAGCAGCTTGCCGCAGAGACGGCGAAGATGCTGTTTTCCTTAATTTCAGGAAAAGAAGAACCCTGCAGCAAAGTATACGATGGGGAACTCGTCGTAAGGGAATCTACGAAGTCGCGGATCGCGCAGCAGTAAAATATTTGCTGTTTCGCTGCCCCAAAAAGTGATTCAGAAGTGAACCGTCCCATTCAGGGAAAAGCTTTGAATGGAACTGTGAAAGCTGCCAATTGCAGGAAATCCGGAATGGCAGCGCAACTAAATGACACTGTGGGAATTTATCCACAGCAATACGAGGAGAAAAAAATGGAAGAAAGAATTCAGGCAATCTTAAAAGAGCGTTTTGGAAGAGATCTGGACAACTGCACAAAGAGCGAAATCTTTGAAGCCTGATGGTTATCACCAAACAGGAGATGGCAGGTCGCAAAAGAAACACCGGAAGTAAGAAGCTGTATTATATTTCAGCAGAGTTTCTGATCGGAAAACTGCTGTCCAATAACCTGATTAACCTTGGCATGTACGAGGAAGTTGAAAAAGCACTTGCAGCTCACGGAAGAGAGCTGACCGAGATCGAGGAGATGGAAATGGAGCCGTCCCTTGGAAACGGAGGTCTCGGCCGTCTGGCAGCATGCTTCCTTGATTCTATCGCAACGCTTGGCCTGCCGGGAGACGGTATCGGCCTTAATTATCACTTCGGTCTGTTCCGCCAGCTTCTGGTCGACCACAAACAGAAAGAAGTGAAAAATCCATGGATCACAAATGAGAGCTGGCTCGTCAGACAGCCGGTATCCTTTGCAGTTCCGTATAAAAACTTCACGATGCATTCTACCCTGTATGATATCGACGTACCGGGTTACAACAATGGCTGTAACCGTCTGCATCTGTTCGATGTAGATACGGTAGACGAGAGTATCGTTCCATCAGACAGCATCAACTTTGACAAGCATCAGATCCAGAAAAACCTGACACTGTTCCTCTACCCGGATGACAGCGACCGTGCCGGACAGCTGCTTCGTATCTACCAGCAGTATTTCATGGTCAGCAACGGCGCACAGTTCATCCTGATGGAGTGCGAGCAGAAGGGCTACGATCTGCATAAGCTGTATGATCACGTTGTGATCCAGATCAACGATACTCATCCGTCCATGGTCATTCCGGAGCTGATCCGTCTGCTGCAGGAGAGAGGCTTTACCATGCAGGAAGCCATCGATGTTGTAAGCAAGACCTGTGCTTACACCAACCACACCATCCTGGCAGAGGCACTGGAAAAATGGCCGATCGATTACCTCGAGGAGGTTGTTCCGCACCTGATGCCGATTATCCACGAGCTGGACGCACAGGCAAAGAAGAAATACAAAGATGAGAAAGTAGCGATCATCGACAAGGATCAGCGCGTCCACATGGCACACATGGATATCCACTACGGATTTTCTGTTAACGGCGTTGCAGCACTGCACACCGAGATCCTGAAAAACTCCGAGCTGAAACCGTTCTACGATATTTATCCGGAGAAATTCAACAACAAGACAAACGGAATCACTTTCCGCCGCTGGCTGCTGCACTGCAACCGTGAACTGGCACAGTATATCGAGAGCCTGATCGGACCGGGATTCAAAAAAGATGCCGACGAGCTGGAAAAACTGCTCAAATACAAAGACAACAAGAAGGTTCTTGCAAAACTTGAGGAGATCAAACACAACCGCAAACTGGATCTCAAACAGTTCCTGTATGAGACACAGAATATCGCGCTGGATGAAAATTCCATCATCGATGTACAGGTAAAACGTCTTCATGAGTACAAACGCCAGCAGATGAACGCCCTGTACGCTATTTACAAATACATGGATATCAAGAGCGGCAACAAGCCGAAAACCCCGATCACCATGGTATTCGGTGCAAAGGCTGCACCGGCTTATATCATCGCAAAAGATATCATCCATCTGATCCTGTGCCTGCAGGAGCTGATTGATAACGATCCTGAGGTAAGCCCGTACTTCAAAGTGATTATGCTTGAGAACTACAACGTATCAAAAGCTGCAAAGGTGATCCCGGCAGCAGATATCTCCGAGCAGATCTCCCTGGCATCCAAAGAGGCTTCCGGAACCGGAAACATGAAATTCATGCTGAACGGTGCCCTGACGCTTGGAACAGAAGACGGTGCAAACGTTGAGATTGGCGATCTTGTCGGAAAAGAGAACATCTACATCTTCGGAAAGAAACCGCAGGATGTCATCGACCTGTACGCAGATGCTGCTTACTGCTCAAAAGACATCTATGACGAAGATCCGGAGATTGCAAAGCTGGTTGATTTCATCGTCAGCGATGAGCTTCTTGCTATCGGCGACAAGGTTTGCCTGGAGAGACTCTACAAAGAGATCTTGAACAAAGACTGGTTCATGACGCTGCTCGACCTGAAAGAGTACATCAAGACAAAAGAAAGAGTATACAAAGACTACGAGAACAAAGATGCATGGAACAAGAAGTGCCTGATCAACATCGCAAAAGCAGGCTTCTTCTCCTCCGACCGTACCATTGCACAGTACAACGAGGATATCTGGCATCTGGCATAAGTGCAGAACATGCATACAAAACGCCGCCGCAGACGATTCGGTTCGTCCGCGGCGGCGCTTTTTAATGCAATTTTTATGAAAGATTCAGCCGTCTGCTTAAGATATAGCGGCAGATCAGGAACAGAACAACGCAGAGCACCACGGTGATGATAAGTGTGGAAACCGAGGATGTGGTAACCACAGCAGTCGGTGTGGAGTCCTGGAAAACACGGACGATGCTGATTCCGCCGAAGATCTGGATCACGGTAGTCATGCCGATGTAAGAGAGGACAGCCGTCAGAATTTTGTGGCTGGATACCAGGCTTCCGATGCTGATGGCGGCATAGAACAGAAGAATGCCAAAGAACAGCGAAGCGAAGAAGCCAACGATGGAAAACAGTGCCATACCGATGTGGTTCGTGATGCCGATCAGGGAAAAAGCAGCATCGGCAACACCGGTAATCTGTGCCCAGAGATAGGACAGAAAATCGGAAAAGGTCATGGCCTTGTTGTAAAAAAGCAGGGTGTTTGCGGTAAAATACCGGATTGCGGACGGCAGAAGCAAAAAAGCGAAGGAAGCGAGAACGGAAAGTGCGTTTAAGATGCTCCATGCGCCGAAAACCAGCATTTTGGAGAGAATATGATCCGTTGCCGATACCGGAAGGACGTTGGTCAGATACCCTTCGTCGGTAAAAAGATTTTTATAGTAGCGCTGGATCATCAGCACCTGTGTCATGACGGATGCGGCGATCACAATCAAAACGTACGCAAACAGATAGAGGACGATCAGCAGATCCGGCAGCTCAGAAATCTGGGAAAAGAGGAATCCGGAGCCTCCGAGAGCGCCCATGAAAATGGCGGCACCGTTCAGCAGCGCCATGTTTTTCCAGCATGCTTTCCACTCATGTTTCAGACATTTTTTTAACATTTGAATACCTCCCTGAAATAAGAATCAATCGATTCACCCTCCTGCATCCGGATATCCTCAACCGAGGCGTGCAGTTTTAACTGGCCCTCCTGGATAAAGATGACCTCATCGAGAATATTTTCGACATCGGAAATCAGATGTGTTGAGATGAGGATGGATGCGTCTGGTTCGTAGTTGTTTAAAATCGTAGATAAAATGTAATCGCGTGCTGCCGGATCGACGCCTGCAATCGGCTCGTCGAGGCAGTAGAGCTTTGCGCGGCGGCTCATCGTGAGGATGAGCTGGACTTTCTCTTTCGTTCCCTTCGACATCGTTTTCAAACGGTCCTTCGGGCTGATTTTTAAGGATTCCAGCATGGCATTGGCGCGGGACATGTCAAAGTCCTCAAAGAAATCGCTGTAATACGTTAAAAGATCCGAGACGCGCATCCAGCTGCCGAGATACATTTTATCCGGCAGATAGGAGACGATCCGTTTTGTCTCAATACCGGGATGATTTCCGGCGATGAGGACTTCACCCTCACTCGGGGTCAGCAGTCCGTTCAGCAGCTTTAAGAGCGTCGTCTTTCCGCTTCCGTTGGGCCCCAGCAGTCCGATAATTTTCCCGGAATCCAGGGAAAGGTTGAGATGATCGAGCGCGGTGTGGTTTCCGAAGCGCTTCGTCAGGTCTTTACACGTTACAAGTTCACTCATGATTTTCTTCCTCCTCAATCGTTTCGGCAAGTAGCTGCCGGATTTCCTCCGGGGTTATGCCGAGCTGTTTCATGTGGGCAACAAAAGCAGATACTTCTGCGGCGGCAAGTTCTTTTTTCATCTGATGAATCAACTCCTTATCTTCGGTAATAAAGCGTCCGCTGGTCCGCTGGGAATAGATCAGTCCGCTGCGTTCCAGTTCGGAAAGCGCTTTCTGCATTGTGTTCGGGTTGACGGCGGCCTCCTGCGCGAGATCGCGGACGGACGGAAGCTTATCGCCCGGCTGATAGCGCCCGGTGATGATGTCCATCTGTACCCGCTCGATGATCTGCAGATAGATCGGCCGCGAGGAATCAAGATTCCATGGCATATGGCATTCACTCCTTTTGTACTACTGTATTAATTTGATAGTACAATCATACAATCGGTTTATGGATTTGTCAAGAAAATTAAGAAAAAATTTTAGATTTAGAGGTTAAATTGTGGTAAACTAAGCGTAAGTGCGGCACATTAGTATTAGAAGAAAAACCGCAGAAATAGTTCCGTCTAAAAAGATGGATGAAGGGAGAAATATGGCAGAAATTAAACTGAAAAAAAGAGAAGAGATGGATCCGGCGTACTGCTGGGATCTTTCGAGTTTGTTTGGTAGTGATGAAGAATTTGAGAAAACAGAGCAGGAGCTTGCGAAGAAAATAGAAGCGTTCCGCGCAAAACAGGGAACAATGAAAGAGAGTGCAGAAGCGCTGTATGACGTTCTTTCCGGTCTGGATGACATCAGCCGCGTCTTTTCCAGCCTGTATGTCTATGCAAGCCAGAAATATCACCAGGATATGGGAAATCAGAAGTATCAGGGCTATGCCGGAAAGATGGACAGCATGATGGCTGTTCTTGCGGATGCCTCTTCTTTCGTAGAGCCGGAGATCCTGGAGCTTGACGAGGAGACGGTTACAGAATTTGAAAAAGCATATGAGCCGCTCCGTCTGTACGATCGCATATTAAAAGAAAACTTCCGCAAGAAAGAGCACATTCTCTCGCCGGAGATGGAGGCGGTTCTTGCAAAAGCCGGAGAGATGGCATCCAGCCCGGATCAGATTTTCTCGGCATTTTCGAACGCAGACCTCAGATTCCAGCCGGTCACGGATGAAGAGGAAAATCAGGTTCCACTGAGCCACGGCACCTTCGTCGGATTTTTACAGTCGAAGGACCGCCGGGTCAGAAAAGAAGCGTTTGAGAAGTATTATGCGGAGTATGAAAAACACAAAAACATGCTCGCCGCAACGTTCGGTGCCAATCTGAAACAGGCCGCATTCTTTGCAGATGTAAGAAAATATCCATCTGCACTGGCTGCATCGCTGGATGGCGGAAATATCCCGGTTTCGGTTTACGACAAGCTGCTCGAGGCGATTCATGCAAAAATGCCGGCGATGTACCGCTACGTGGCACTGCGTAAAAAGCTGCTCGGTGTGGATGAACTTCATATGTATGATGTTTACGTTTCTCTGACGAAAGAGTACGAGCAGAAATATACGTATGAGCAGGCGATCGAGATCGTGAAGAAAGCGCTTGCCGTGCTCGGGGATGATTATGTGGCACTGCTGGACAAGGGCTTTTCGGAGCGCTGGGTGGATGTTTATGAGAACGAAGGAAAAAAGAGCGGTGCTTACTCCTGGGGTTCTTACGATTCCCATCCGTATGTGCTGATGAGCTTTAACGGAAATATCGATTCGGTCTTCACACTGGCGCATGAGATGGGCCATTCGCTGCATTCCTGGTATTCGAACCATACACAGCCGTTTACGTATGCGGAGTACCGCCTCTTTGTCGCTGAGGTGGCATCAACCTGCAACGAGGCACTGCTGATCCGCTATCTGCTGAAGCATGCGAAAGAAAAAGAGGAGAAGATTTTCCTGCTGAATTATTTCCTGGATCAGTTTAAGGGAACGGTGTTCCGCCAGACGATGTTTGCGGAGTTTGAGAAGCGGATTCATGAGAAGATGGCAGAGGAAGGCACGCTGACGGCGGACGGTATTTCGGAGCTGTATCTGTCGATCAACAAGGAGTATTTCGGACCGGATATGATTTCGGATCCGCAGATCGCGCTGGAATGGGCGAGAATTCCGCATTTTTATACACCGTTCTATGTATATCAGTATGCAACGGGATTTTCGGCGGCGATTGCGATCAGCAGCAAGATCCTGGCAGGGGAGCCGGGTATCGTGGAGAAGTACAAACAGTTCTTAAGCGGCGGCTGCTCGATGGATCCGATTGACCTTTTGAAGATCTGCGGCGTCGATATGACGAAGCCGGAGCCGGTGGAAGAGGCGCTGGATGTGTTTGCTTCTTATGTGGAGGAGCTGGAGAAGCTGACCGCGGAAGCGTAAGCACAGGTTTTAAAGTTGCATAAATTTGATGGGAAATATGTGTGAAAAATATACAAAATTTGGCGCGTTTTTCCCTTGAAAAAGTTTTTGGATATGTTACAATATTATTACAGAGTAAAAATGGATGAGCTGGAAATTGAAAAATATTTGCGATTAAGAGGGAGAATTTCCGTATTTCTGTCGAATGCGGAAGATTAAACGTAAATTTTTCGGAATGCGGCTTTGCTCCTGTAAAAATGGGGAGCGGGCCGCGGCCGGCTATGAAAGAAATATTACTGTTCATTCAGCAGTGAACTGTAACAAAAACAGACGGATAGCAGATGAAGTAAGGGTGAGAGTATGAATTTATATGAGGCTATTTTTGTTAGAAAATCAGTAAGGAATTATTGTTTTGATACGCTTCCGCCGCAGACTTTGGATAAGATTTGGGAGCATTATAAGGAGATGCCGGCACTGTTTTCGGGCATCGGTGTGGATATGGCGATTCTGGACAACAGAAAAGGGCAGGAGAGAATGCTCAGTATGTTCAGTGTGAAGGCGCCGTATTATATGGCTTTTTATTCGGAGGAGTCAGAACGATATCTGATGAACGTGGGTTATATTATGGAACAGATGGTGCTGTATCTGTGCAGTATCGGACTGGGAACCTGCTTTATCGGAAGTAATCGTGTGAAAAAGGCGGAGCTTGAGAAGAACGGAAAGCGGCTGGTGGGGATCGTCGCTTTTGGTAAGAGTCATGGTTCGCATACGAGACGGCAAAGTGAAGCAAAGAGACTGCCGCTGGAGGATCTTTGTGTGTTCAAAGAGGTGCCGCGGCAGTGGATGACGCAGATGCTGGAAGCGGCGAGACTGTCGCCATCCAGTATGAACAGCCAGCCGTGGAGATTTGTGGTGTATGATAACAGGATTCATATTTTCTCGAAGAAGCACAGTGTGGAGAAGCTTCGGAAGTGGGATGAGGTGAATTTCGGGATTATGTTTGCAAATATGATGGTGGCAGCAGAGGAGCTGTGGCTGGATGTTGACCTGATCAGACTCGGGGATATTTCGCAGAAAAACTTCTCAAATAATCAGTATGTGCTGAGCGCGATTCTGAAGGCGTAGAGGTGAATACGGACGACCTCGGACAACCTCGCGTGGCTTCGTACCTGCGGTGCAGCGGGCGAGAAAAAGAGGGCGGAACTTGTGGCGCGGAAGGGGCCCGGAAAAATGAGAATCAACGCAATTCGTCAGGAAACCTGATGGTTTCCCGACTCAGTGCGTTTTGACCTCTGGTATTGTGCACCAGAGGTCATCCCATTTTTCCGGGCCCCTTCTGCGCTCACAGTTCTTGCCCTCTTTTTCTATGCCCGCTGCACCGCAGGTACGAAGCCACGCGAGGTCTGACGGTGGGGACGGGGGTAAAGCGTCTGGATCCGCCAGGAGGCGGATCGGCGTGAGCATGTGGGGTTGGGAGGACGGATGGAAAGGAGTCTGGATTCGTCAGGAGGGTGGTTCGGTGTGAATTTGTGGGGGGAAGACAGCTGTGCGGGTGTCTGATGGAGAGCGAAAATTGAGGGAATCGTAGATACTTTTGATTTTTTTTGAAAAAAATTGAAAATAGGTATTGACAAATGAGGGGAGTTCCTGTATAGTATCATTTGTAAGGTGCAGCGAGCACTTAGCAAGATAAAAATTAATAAATGCGCGAGTGGCTCAGGGGTGGAGTACAACCTTGCCAAGGTTGGGGTCGCGGGTTCGAATCCCGTCTCGCGCTCTACTGGAAACCGGAATGTGTAAGCATTCCGGTTTTTGCGTTGTGGAAAAATGAAATTTCTAAAATAAAAAAATTTCCTGTTTTTATAAAAACGTAGGACTTTGAAAAAAAGTTCTTGCCCGGTAGTTACTACCGTACGGTATGCTAAGGATAACAAAGCAAATCAGCGAAAGGGGAATGTAGTATGAACATTACGATGGAGAATTTTAAAACCGCAAAGTATGATGTGTTTTCTATTTTTGATGACCGCTGGGGTTTGTGTACTGCGGGTACGCCAAGGGAGTATAATACGATGACGATCGGATGGGGTACGATGGGGACGATCTGGGGACCGCCAAAGAAAGGAAAGCAGATCATTACCGTATTTATCCGGGAAAGCCGCCGGACGCATCAGATTCTGCAGAAGGAAGACGAGTTTACGGTCTGCTTTTTTCCGGAGAAATATCGGAAGGATCTTGGAATCCTGGGATCAAAATCGGGAAATGATGTGCCGGATAAGATCAGTCTGACCAGTCTGACACCGAAGATGCTGGGAAATGCGGTTGGATTTGAAGAGGCAGAGCTGACCTTTGTCTGCAAAAAAATCTATGCGGTCAGAATGGAGAAAGAAGATCTGCCGGAATTTACGCGCGATACTTTATATAAAGATGGCGATCTCCATTATCTGTATATGGGCGAGATTGAAGATGTCTTTGGCATGATTGAGGAATGAAACAGGAAAATTGGCGTGATGTATCAGTATTTCTTATCACAATCTTGTATATACTGCACCGGGCAGAAAGGCATCAGACTGCGTGAAATGCGGAAAATGTGAGAAAGTATGTCTGCAGCACCTGCAGATCAGAAACCTGCTGGAGGATGTGGTGAAAGAGTTTGAAGCGGAGCGTGCTTGAAAAAATTTCCGAAATTTACAAAAAGTACATCTGATCAGGGAGTAACCTGATCAGATGTACTTTTTTGTACGCAGTATATCAGAGTTTGATCCAAGGGAACCATTCTGCTGCAGAATAATTGGATTAATAGTTGGCTTTATAAGAATTTCTTTTTTCCGCCGTTACGCGGTGCATCCGCTCTGCCATTACAACCATCAGAATCAAAATGGCCATCAGGAATACCGGATACAGTCCGAAGGAAATATGCTGGCCGAGAACACCGAAAACCGGCGGCATCAGGCAGGTTCCGACGTAGGCAAAGGCCATCTGGATGCCGATGATTCCCTGGCTTAAGTCAGCACCGAAGTTTGCCGGTGTCTCGTGAATGATGGAAGGATAAATCGGCGCACAGCCAAGTCCGATCAGGATCAGGCCGATAAACAGAAGGGAATCGCCAAGCGGCAGCAGCATCAGAATCGTGCCGACTGCGATCACAGCCTGTCCGAGCCGGATCATTTTCTGGTCATTTAATTTCATTGTGATGAAACCGCAGAAGAACCGTCCGATCGTGATGCCAATGTAGAACAGGCTTGCCCAGCTTGCTGCGCGTTTTGCATCAATGCCGCGGAACAGAGTACAGTAGCTTGCAGCCCACATGCCGGCAGTAGATTCTACTGCGCAGTAGCAGAAAAAGCAGGTCAGAACCTCTTTGACACCGGGAACGCGGATCAGGCGGGAAAAACTTCTCTGCTCCGGAACGGAGTTCTCATCTGCAGAAGCATCAGCAGATGGCTTCTGCCAGAGAGGAAGACTGAAAAATAAAATCAGAGTCAGCACAATCTGGAACAGGGCGATGGTACGGTAGCCGTTGTTCCAGGTGGAATGATTGATGGCATATCCCATGACGACCGGACCGGTGCTGCATCCGACGCCCCACATGCAGTGCAACCAGCTCATATGGCGGGCTTTATAGTGCAGTGCAACGTAGTTGTTCAGAGCCGCGTCCACGCTTCCGGCGCCAAGTCCATATGGGATACCCCAGAGGCAGAGGGCGAGAAAAGAGTGGCTGACGGAGAAACCAAACAGCGCAACCGCTGTTGTGAGAACGCTTACCGCCGTGATTTTTCCGGTGCCGAAGCGGGTATTCAGACGGTCGCTGTTCAAACTGGATACGATTGTTCCGGCGGCAATAATCATAGAAATGATGCCGGCAGAAGAAACAGAAGTTCCAAGCTCCTGATACATGACCGGCCACGCTGAGCCGAGCAGAGAATCCGGCAGTCCGAGACTGATGAATGCCAGATAAATGACTGGTAACAAAAGTGAAACCATGGTAAAAACCTCCTCTTAAGAAAAGATAAAATAAGAATGAATCGTTTTCTTGCGTTTAACGCAAAACCAAGATTCATAAGCAGTTTTAAAGTATCATAACCGATAAAAAGAATCAATACTTTCTTTTTTTGATTTTACAGTAAAATCTTTGTGGAAAAAGCTGTAAATTTATTTATTAATGTAGATTATTTTTTATATCAAATTTATTAGTTGTACTTTACAGTACGGAGAAGATCGTGGTACACTAAAAGAAGACTAGTTGCGGTTCCCGCATCGGTGAACAGTAACCGGGCATCCCGGTTTGCCGGGGCATTCATATTTAAGAGAACCCAAGGGAGAAAAAATACACAAAGAGAGGTAGACAAGAAATGGGAGGCTTTTTTGGAGTTGCATCAAGAAAAGACTGTACACTGGAACTGTTTTATGGAGTAGACTATCACTCACATCTCGGAACAAGAAGAGGCGGTATGGCGACATACGGGGCAAATGGCTTTTCACGTGCTATCCACAACATTGAAAATTCACCGTTTCGTACAAAATTTGAGCGTGATGTGGAAGAAATGGAGGGAAACCTCGGCATTGGCTGCATTTCCGACTATGAACCGCAGCCGCTTCTGATCCAGTCACACCTTGGAAGCTTTGCGATTACCACGGTTGGAAAAATCAACAACATGGATCAGCTTTTAAAAGAGGTTTACGGCAACGGCCGCACCCATTTCCAGGAGATGAGCACCGGTCAGATCAATGCAACCGAGCTTGCGGCATCTCTGATCTGCAGTGAAAAGACGATTCCGGAGGGCATCCGCCATCTGCAGGATGTTGTTGACGGTTCCATGACGCTGTTGCTGCTGACAAAAGACGGCATCTACGCTGCGCGCGATAAAAAAGGCCGCACCCCGCTTGTTATTGGAAAGAAAGAGGGAGCGTACTGCGCATCCTTTGAAAATTTTGCATATCTGAACCTGGGTTACACGGATTACCGTGAACTCGGACCGGGTGAGATTGACTTTATTACGCCGGAGAGCGTCGAGATGCTCGTGCCGCCGCAGGAGGAGATGAAGATCTGTTCCTTCCTGTGGGTTTACTATGGTTACCCGACTGCGTCCTATGAGGGGATCAATGTAGAGGAGATGCGATATCACTGCGGTGCCATGCTTGCCAAACGTGATGCGGGAAGCAATGTCCACCCGGATCTCATTGCAGGCGTGCCGGATTCCGGAATTGCCCATGCAATCGGCTATGCGAATGAGTCCAAAGTTCCGTTTGCAAGACCATTCATCAAATATACCCCGACCTGGCCACGCTCCTTTATGCCGACAAATCAGGAACAGAGAAATCTGATTGCCCGAATGAAGCTGATCCCGGTGCAGGCACTGATCGATCAGAAAAAACTGCTGCTGATCGACGACTCCATCGTGCGCGGTACGCAGCTCCGTGAGACAACGGAATTTTTATATCAGAGCGGTGCAAAAGAAGTTCATGTCCGCCCGGCGTGCCCGCCGCTGTTGTATGGCTGCAAATTCCTGAATTTCTCCCGCTCCAAATCCGAGCTGGATCTGATCACCAGACGGATTATTCTGGAAAAAGAGGGAGAAAACGCAGAGAAAGTACTGGAAGAGTATGCAGATCCGACCAGCGACCGCTACGAGTCCATGTGCCAGGAAATCTGCCGCCGTCAGAATTTCACCAGCCTCAGGTATCACCGTCTGGACGATCTGGTAGAGTCGATCGGACTGCCGAAATGCAAAATGTGTACCTATTGCTTTGACGGAAAAGAATAAACAGGTTATAATGGTTTTTAAACAGGCCAGCTGACAGAAAAATAAGAGTCTGTCGGCTGGCTTTTTTCTGTAGGAAAAAGAAGAAAAATATATTGGAGGCTTACCTATGGGAATTAGTATTCTGATTGTAGATGATGATAAGCTTCTGGTGGAAAAACTGGAAGAAACCGTCAACTGGAGCGGAATTGGAATTGATATGGTATTTACGGCGAACAACATCCGCCAGGCGCAGAAGCTGCTGGAAGAGTATCCGATAGAAATGCTGCTGTGTGACATTGATATGCCGCAGGGGAACGGGCTGGAGCTTCTGGAATGGATCCGGTACAAAAAGCTGGATATCGAATGTACCTTTCTGAGCAGCTATGCAAATTTCGCGTATGCGCAGATGGCGTTGAAGCTGTCGTCAAGGGAATATCTGTTAAAACCGATTTCCAATGTGGATCTGGAAACAGCGCTGCGCAGAATTGTCGGGATTGTGCAGGAAAAACATCAAAAACAGAAGAAACAGGAGAAAAAAGGAGAGAATGAAAAGCAATTCTGGGAGGATCTTCTGGTTCAGTGTCTGCAGGAGGAGTATTGGATTGAAAGGGCAAAAAAGAGCGGATATTGTACTCCGGATGAGACCTTCCGTCTGATTCTGCTGCGGGTACTGGAAATTCCGGATAAGGAACATTATAAAAAAGAGATCAGCTTATATAATTTTGTGATTACAAATGTTCTGACGGAATATGTGGAAACAACAGAAATGCAACTGGAAACCGTGGTACATGTCAGTGATCTGGAATGGGCAGTTGTGTTGCGAAATCACGGAAGTGCGATGGGAACGCAGGAGGAACTGGCAGGACTGCGGACCTGTCTGGCGGGCGCGTTTCCGGCAAGATTCTGCATGTACATGGGAAAACCGGCGGTACTGGATGAGATTTCAAAGAGCCGCGATCAGCTCGAAGAGATGGAAAAGTATGTAGTGCCGGATGAAACAGGGATTCTGTATGAGACACGCTGGTCTTTCGTAGAGCGCGATTATCAGGAAGTGCCGTGGAAAACGTATCTGGCTGAGATGGAGCGATCCGATTCCCTTGCGGCTGTGCGGGAAAAGCTGCAGGAATATCTGAGAAAGCGTGAGAAAAGTGGCGGTCTGCGAAAAGATTTCACAAGTCGTTTTTTTGAAGAAATGATACAGAATATATATGTTTATTTAAAAGAAAGCAATATCGTTTTCGGACAGGTTTTTGACAGTGAAGAGTATGAAACGAAACGGAGAGAGGCGGTTCTCTCTGTGGTAGGTGCCCATGCGTTCATCGATTATCTGTTTGATGTGCTGGAAGGTCAGAAAAAGAACGAATCCCGCAGTGACAATGTGGTGGAGCAGCTAAAAGACTATATCGAACAGAATCTGAACGAGGATCTTTCAAGATCCGTGCTTGCAGGAAAAGTGTTCCTCTCAGAGGACTATGTTTCCAAAATTTTTATGAAAACAACGGGAATGTCGCTTCCGAATTATATTGCTGAGCGGCGCATTGAGCGGGCAAAGGAGTATTTGCGCAGTTCATCGCTTCCGATTAGCAAAATTGCGATGGAAGTCGGCTATGGAAATTTTTCTTATTTCAGTAAAACGTTCCGGGAGCTGGTCGGATGTACACCAAATGAGTACCGGAGCAGACAAAAATAACAAAAAAACGATGTCAATAACAAAAAAAACGTTCTGATTAAAAAAGAGATGTGAAAAGACATCTCTTTTTTAATATACAGACTGCCGGAAAATGATAGAAAAACGCCCCTCTTTTTTGTATAATATGTTCATCGGTTGAAACGAGAGCATGAAAAAGAAAAATGGTAACTGTTTCAGAGCCATGCGAAATGAAAGAAAAATCGCGATGGAGATCTGAATCGTTACAAAAAATCTAAAGGAAAGAAGGGATGATATGTGAGCGCCAACCATAGTAAAACCAAAAAGAAAAGCTCCATAGGATTTGTAGAGGAAGTGAGAAGAAGCAGGCCATTATATTTACTGATGCTTCCTTCCATTATCATTTTTGCACTGTTTACGTACTATCCGATGTACGGAATTGTGATTGCATTTAAAAACTTTACACCTGCGGAAGGCATTATGGGAAGCAGCTGGGCTGGACTGAAATACTTCAAACAGTACTTTAATTCCTATCAGTTCGGTCTGACCATCAAAAACACAATCATCATCAGTCTTTACACCATTGCGGTAACATTCCCGCTTCCGGTTATCATGGGACTGCTGGTTAACCAGATGAAGGCACAGAAGTTTAAAAAGTTCTTCCAGGTATCAACCTACCTGCCGCACTTCATCTCTACCGTTGTTATGGCCGGAATGCTGATCCTGTTCCTCTCCCCGAGTACAGGTATTATCGCAAAGCTGGTCGGACTGCTTGGATTCAAGCTCCCGAACCTGATGGGAAGTGCGAAAGCATTCCCACACATTTATGTATGGTCTGAGGCATGGCAGCATGTAGGATGGGACAGTATCCTCTATATCGCAACACTTTCCTCTGTAGACCCGACCTTGTATGAAGCGGCAACGATGGACGGCGCCAACAAATGGCACAAAATGATCCACATCGATGTTCCGGCTCTGCTGCCGACGGCAACCATCATGTTTATCATGAGAATGGGAAGCGTTATGAGCGTTGGATTTGAGAAGGTTTACCTGCTGCAGAATACACTGAACAGTACCTCAAGTGAGATCATTTCCACCTATGTGTATAAGATGGGTCTTGTGAGCAGCCAGTACAGCCTTTCCGCTGCAATTGGCCTGTTTAACAACATTATCAACCTGGTTCTTCTTCTGGCAGTCAACTTCCTTTCCAGTAAAATGAGTGATACCTCACTGATCTGACAGAATTTTGAGCCTACATAGGAATGGAGAGCAAAGATATGAGTAAAGCAAAAGCAGTATCAACAAATAAAGTAAAAAAATCCAGAGAAGACTGGATTTTCGATATCATCCTGTATACGATCGGTGTGCTTCTGATCATCATTACCCTGTATCCGATGTACTTCATCGTCATTGCATCGTTCAGTGATCCGGCAGCCGTATCCAACGGACAGATTATGTTCCTTCCAAAAGGAGTTAACTTCAAAGGGTATAAGCAGCTGGCGAGCTACGCAAAGCTGTGGACTGGCTACCGGAATACGATTGCTTACGTAATTATGGGAACGCTTGTGACACTCGTTGTCAATATTCCGGCTTCCTACGCGCTTTCCAGAAAGCATTTATATGGAAGAAGATTTTTCACAGCATTTTACCTGATCCCGATGTTCTTCACCGGCGGTCTGATTCCAACCTACCTGGCAGTACAGAGATTTCATCTGCTGGACACCTTCTGGGTTATGGTTGTTCCGTTCTCCGTTGTAACGTATTACATCATCGTAGGACGAACGTTCTTCAACAACAGTATCCCGGAGGATCTCTGGGAGGCGGCGCAGCTGGATGGATGTGGATACCTTGGATTCTTCTTCAAGATTGTTCTCCCGCTTTCCAAAGCCGTTATCGCTGTTATTGCCCTGTGGGCAGCAGTAGGACAGTGGAACTCCTACTTTAATGCATTGATTTATATCCGAAGCGAAAGTCTGCAGCCGCTGCAGATTGTCCTTCGAAGCATTCTGGTCGGCAATCAGACCATGAGTGCCATGAGTACCGGCGCTGCGGCCGTTGAGGCAAAGCAGATGGCCGACCTCATCAAATACGCGATCATCGTGGTTTCCTCCGCGCCGATCATGTGTATGTACCCGTTAGTGCAGAAATACTTCAATCAGGGTGTTATGCTCGGATCACTAAAAGGCTGATCCTGCGGACAGGAGAGAAGTATTGCAAATAAAAAATCATAAAGGAGAGATGATGATGCGAAAGAAAACAAAAATGGCCTGGAGCGTTGCTCTTTCGGCCGCAATGGCAGCCGGACTGCTTGCAGGATGTGGAAGTAATGGAGGAACGGAAAGTACGAGTGGAAGCACTGCAGCAAGTTCTGCAAAGACAGAATCTTCTGCCAGTGACACGACAGATACCAGTGACCGCCCAACCTACAAAATTGCAACAGTAAGATGGACCGATACCTGGCCGACCGATTTCCTGAAGGAAGGAGTCATGAAGGAAATCGAGGACAAGATGAATATCAACATCGACTGGCAGGTTTATTACAACAGTGACTGGTCCGAGCAGAAATCTCTGCTGCTGGCTTCCGGAGACCTCCCGGATGCATTCCTTGGATCTATCTGCTTAACACAGGCAGATATGGCACAGAACAAATCGGCATTCCTGGATCTGACAGATCTGATCGAAAAAGATATGCCAAACCTGAAAGCAGCCTTTGAGGCTGATCCGGAACTGAAAGCAGTCTGCACCAGCCGTGACGGAAGAATCTACAGCTTACCGAAGAAGCTTCCGCTTCGTCCGAAGGTTTGCGGCGATGTTATGTGCATCAACCAGGAATGGCT
This sequence comes from Blautia sp. AM47-4, assembly GCF_003479865.1. Classification (NCBI taxonomy): domain Bacteria; kingdom Bacillati; phylum Bacillota; class Clostridia; order Lachnospirales; family Lachnospiraceae; genus Blautia; species Blautia sp. AM47-4. The sequence continues at coordinate 49,519 of NZ_QUHY01000014.1, read as the reverse complement.
GGATAACTTAGGACTGGAAACTCCGAAGACCTATAAAGAACTGGAAGAGGTTCTTGTTAAATTTGCGACAGAAGATGCTGACGGCGATGGCGATCCAACCAATGAGATCGGTATCACAAATGCAGCAAGCAGCGGACTGTTAAGCGGTGATCTGCGCCACATCCTTTCCCCGTTCGGAACCATGGTAAGCCGTGACGGAAACTACATGGGACTGAATGGCGAAGGAAAACCGGTCTTCATGCCGATGGAAGAAAATTACAAAGAAGCAGTAAAATGGATGCGTCAGTTATGGGAAGAGGGCGTTGTTGACCCAGAGTACTTCACACAGGATGGCTCCATGCAGACAGCAAAACAGCAGGCTGATGGCGGTTCTCAGGTAGGTCTTATCTTTGGATGGACTGCAGACGCTCAGGTTGGTCCGAACGTAAATCAGTTTAAGACTCTTGAGGCAGTAGAAGGCTACGATGGAAACCACTACGTAGAAGCAGCAACCAATTACCTTGATATATCCGACCGTGAGCTCATGATCTCCAAAGACTGTAAAGATCCTGACACCCTGCTGAAGTGGGCAGATGAATTTTACACCGATCTTGCATCGTTACAGACCTTCTATGGTTCCGTTGGAAGCCAGATCACAGACAATGGTGACGGAACCTACAATGTAGATGTACCAAGCGATGGATCTTCTCTGGATACCTCTGCATGGTCCAACTCCTTACGTGATTTCGGTCCGAAATACATGAACGAGGATTTCTATGACAAAGTTTCTCTTCCGGAGGATCAGGCGACGGTGTCAAACTGGCCGATGATGCAATCAATGAGAAATACGTTGATACTGAGAAAAACTGTGGATTCCCGATGGTTCAGTATACCGACGAAGACCTTTCCAGAATCACGGCAATCGGAACCGATATCTATAAATATGTAGAAGCACAGTATGCGCACTGGGTAGTAGACGGCGGCATCGATGATGAGTGGGATTCCTACATCGATCAGCTGAAAGCTATGGGCATTGACGAGTTCCTTCAGATTCAGACAGATGCTTACAATGCATACAAAGAAAATCTGGCAAAATAAACAGAAAAAATATTACCTGTAAGAAGCAGGCGTTGATCCGGCGGGTCAATGTCTGAAGTGCAAAACAGCAGGAGAAACGGCAGGCCAGAAATGACCTGCCGTTTTTGACAAAAGGAGGATTTTTACATGTTTTTGGAAAAAGAGGGTAAGTTAATTTATTCTTACGATGGCGAGACCGTCTGCATCGAAGCGTGGGGGAAAGATGCACTGCGTGTGCGCGCGACAAAAAATAGAAGCTTTACCGGCCGCGACTGGGCGCTGGAAGCAAAGGACGCGCATGCGGGAGAGGTTGAAATCTTTGAGGATCCATCAGCAAAAGGCGGAGCCTTTGCCAATATGTACGAGGGAACGGATACTCCTACGGAAAAATCACAAATGGAAAGCTTCATGCAGTGATCGATTCCGGCAGCGTCATTACGTTCTATCATGAGGATGGAAGAGTTCTGTTAAAGGAGCATTTCCGCCGTCTGCGCGATGAGGAAAGCATGCCGCTCAACATCATGGGACGCGAGTACAGCAACGGTGTCGGGGATAATTTCCGTATTGTAGCGCGGTTTGTAGCAAGAAAAGGTGAGAAAATCTTCGGAATGGGACAGTATCAGCAGCATGAGCTGGATCTGAAGGGCTGCATGCTGGAGCTGGCACAGAGAAACTCACAGGTCAGTGTTCCTTTTTATCTTTCCAGCATCGGCTACGGCTTCTTATGGAACAATCCGGGTGTCGGCCAGGTGATGTTTGCGAATAATGGAACGGAATGGGTAACGGAATCCGGGAAAGAAATCGATTATCTTGTGATTGCAGGTGATACGCCTGCCGAGATCGAGGAGAATTATATGACGCTGACCGGAAAACCGCCGATGATGCCGGAATATGGCATGGGCTTCTGGCAGTGTAAGCTCCGCTACTGGAATCAGGAACAGCTTCTGTCTGTAGCAAGAAAATACAAAGAGCTTGGCGTACCGCTTGATGTGATTGTCGTCGATTTCTTCCACTGGACGAAGCAGGGCGAGTTCAAATTTGATCCGAAATACTGGCCGGATGTGCCGGGCATGTGCCGCGAATTAAAGGAGATGGGAATTCAGGTTGTTGTGTCGGTATGGCCGACCGTTGACATTTATTCCGAAAACTTCGAGGAGATGAAAGAGAAGGGCTATCTGGTTCGCACGGAACACGGTGTACCGCTGACGATGCTCTGCGGTGGAAATGAAGTCTTCTTCGATGCAACCAACCCGGATGCAAGAACGTATGTCTGGGAGAAGATCAAGAAAAATTATTATGATCAGGGTGCCAAACTCTTCTGGCTGGATGTGGCAGAGCCGGAATACAGCGTTTATGATTTCAAGAACTACCGTTATCAGCTCGGAAGCGTACAGGAGGTCGGAAATATTTATCCGAAATATTATCTGAAAGCGTTCTATGACGGCATGACGGCAGAAGGCGATACCATGCCGATCAGCCTGATCCGTTCTGCCTGGGCAGGCAGTGCGAAATATGGTGCACTCGTATGGTCAGGCGATATTGTAAGTACCTTCGAGTGCTTCCGGCGCCAGGTACAGGCAGGTCTTAACATGGCAATTGCCGGTATTCCGTGGTGGACCACTGATATCGGCGGCTTCCACGGCGCAAGAACCGATGACCCGGATTTCCATCGTCTGTACATCCGCTGGTTTGAGTACGGATGCTTCTGCCCTGTCATGCGTCTGCACGGAAACCGCAATCCACAGGAGGGCTACGGTGCAGAACAGATCGGATCCGGCAGTGACAATGAGATCTGGAGCTTTAGCGATGAGGCATATGAGATTTCAAAGAAATACATTTTCCTGCGTGAGCGCCTGAGAGATTATATCCGGGTACAGATGAAGAAAGCACATGAGGACGGAACCCCGGTGATGCGGCCTGTTTTCTATGATTTCCCGACAGATCCGGAAAGCTGGAATGTGGAGGACGCTTATCTGTTCGGACCGGATCTCTATGTTGCACCTGTGATGGAGGATCACGTAACGGAGTGCAAGGTTTATCTTCCGGCCAGAACGGCATGGTTTAACGCATGGACCGGAGAGAAGTATGAGGGAGGACAGAAGGTAACGGTTGCTGCTCCGATGGATACTATTCCGGTATTCGTAAAGGAAGGAGCAGATACCGAACATCTGCTGAATATTTTCTCTGAATAAGAGAATGTTCCCGTTCATCGGTACCAGGCGAACGGGAACAGAGAATCCTGTTCTTGCCATGTGAAACACGGACTCTGCATGGACAAAGCCGGAAAATATGGTATAATGGGCTGTGTTACAAAGAACATAGCTGCAAATGCATTCCGTGAGTGTAAAAGGACTGCCGGAGCTGCGAGGTAAGGTGCGGCGTCCGGCAGTCGCTCTGCAGACAGAAAAAAAGGAGGGGTGGATGCGCTTATGAATCTCTGGCAGAAAGGAAAACGAAGGATGCTGCGCAGCGTTCGAATACGCAGTTTGAAGGATACGTCCCTGCGGCTTGGAACTCCGGTTTTTCTGGTCCTGATGGGGCTTATTGTCTGCCTGCTCTGGGGCGTTTGGGAAAACCGCAAGCTGGCAGATAAATATATTGCCGATACGGCAAAGCTCTATGTCGATCAGATCAACCGTGATATGTCGCAGATCAACAGTGAACTGATCTATCTGCTGGATTCTGACAGCAACATCAAAGAAATCCCGGATCAGATAACATCGACAGATGCTCAGTATTATGAAATGGAGCGGACGCTGCGGGAGCGAAACCGTGTGCTGAAAATCCGTTACCATGAGGTACAGACATTCTTCGTCTACGGTCAGAAAGCCAATGTTCTGATTACGGACAGCGGAACTATGTTTACCGAGAGTAAGGGAATGACAACGCTGAATCAGATGCTGATGTCCTATCTGCAGATTATGACATCAAAGGATTCGATCAGCACACAATGGACTGTGATTACGTTTGGCGACGACGACTATATTGTCGGCTGGTACGCGAAAAACAAAAAAGTTATCGGCTGCGTCATCAATCTGAATCTGATTTTCCGGACCATCCGCGCCAAAACAGAGGAGTATGATGTCATTCCGTTTATGGTAGATGCCAGAGGGCGCGTGATGACGCAGGCAGACACATCGGAAAAATATAAGAATGAGATTATCGATTTTTCCAAAGCGGGAAAGAAAAAGGAGAAAAATGCGACGGTCTATTCCTACCAGCTTGGCACGGTCGGAAAAATCAATCTTATGGTTCTTCCGGGAGGAGGTATTCTTGAGAATGTACTGATTATGCAGATTGCATTCGTCGTCCTGATCGCGGTTCTTCTGATTGTCTGCGCACTGGAAATTACAGCATATTACCACCGGATTCTGGAACCGCTGGAAAAATTCGGACAAAAACTGGAGGAGCTGGAAAAAGAGCAGAGTCTGAATGACGATGGAAGCAACAATCTGTTAGAGCTGGAGTCTGTGAGCGGCAAATTCAAGGAACTGCTGCGGAAAATACAGGGATTGAAAATTGCGATCTACGAAAAAGAGCTTGCCGAACAGAAAGCCGAGCTGGAATATACGCAGGAACAGATCAAGCCGCATTTTTTCCTGAACTGCCTGAGCCTGATTCATGGCATTGCGGATAAGAATAACGAAGGCGAGATCGTTGAGATCACAACGGTGCTGTCCGACTATATGCGCTACATTTTCCAGGATTCCAAGAAGCAGCGCGATGTGGAGGAAGAGCTGGAACACATTGAGGCATATATCCGCATCCAGAAGCTGCGGTACGGAGAAGAAGCCTTTTCCTTTGAAGCAACGACGGATGGTGATATCGGAGAATGGAAGGTTCCGTCTCTTCTGCTACAGACACTGGTGGAAAACTCCGTAGTACACGGTGTATCCCTGGACCGGAAGAGCGAGATTTCCCTGTATCTGACAAATGAAACGTACGAGGACGGTGAGTACCTCTACATCTGTATTTCCGACACCGGAAACGGATTTTCGAAAGAGGCACTGGATGCAATCGAAAACGACACGCCTATCATCTACCACGGCCGTCACCATGTCGGCATCTCCAATATAAAACGCCGCCTGGCGCTGATGTACGGCGAACGGGCGAGCATTACGTGCTCCAATATGGATGAAAATTACGGAGCCGTCGTAGAGGTGCGGTTGCCGAAAACAGAATAAAGCGAAAAGAAAAAAGCGGACCGGAGAAACATAGAGGGTTCCCGCCTTTTTGCGTGAAAAACTGCAGGAGCTTCCGGAACCTGATGGCTCCGGGAAGCTCCTGCAAAAGGGGAGATGATTCAAAAACTGTTTTCTGTATCAGATACGGGAAACTCCGTCATCGGTATAACGCTCATAGGAAGCGCCTTCGTATCCGACCATGCGGATGCTTTCCTCTTTGATATCCGGTACGGATTCTGCAAAATCGGCAACCGGGATTGCGCAGCCTTTGCGGATGAAGAGCGGAACCTCATTCAGGGCAACTTCTACATAGTGGATACCTTTCGGAAGAATCTCCTGGAACATGTTTCCGTTGCCGAGAAATTTTACAAACATCATTTCTTCCGGCAGATATACGTAACGGCCGATGGCATTCTGGGTGTAAACCGGTGCGATCATGATCTCATTACCGATCATCAACTGATCTTCTGTATTTCTTGCCAGCTTGTCATCCGGGTAAACGAAGGCAAGCGGTTTGAAGTACATATCATCGTTTAAAGCAGCCTTCATGTACTCGCTGTACAGATACGGAACGAGGCGGTAGCGGACGCCGATGACGTTGCGGAAGTCCTCGATATGCTCAAACTGGTAAGGTTCCTGCTCACGTGTTCCAAGTGCGGCATGGTTTCTCATCAGAGGAGTGAAAACACCAAGTGCCAGCCAGCGGAGCAGCAGGTCTCTTGTGGTATTTGCACCGAATCCGCCGAGGTCGGCTCCGGTATAGAGGAAACCGCACATGTTGAGGGACGGCATCATCTTCAGGTTCAGCAGGATGTGTGACCACCACGAGCAGTTGTCTCCGGTCCAGATTCCACCGTAACGGTGCATGCCGATGTAGGAAGAACGGGAGAACATCAGGATTCGCTTATCCGGGGAAATTCGTTCAAAAGCTTCACCGGCAGAACGGGTCATGTTGTAGCCAAACAGATTGTGTACCTTGTCATGGCGGACCTGTTCGCCGTTTACGTTGTGATAGAAGCGTTTATAGTCCTCATGGTTGTTTGCCAGTGCCTGAAGCTTTCCGCCTACCATGTAGTGCGGAACCTCCGGGTCACCTTCCACATATTTCTTTGCAGTCTCCTTGAAATCAGCAAGGCCTTCCTGGGAATAGAAGATGGATGGCTCGTTCATGTCATTCCAGAAGGCATCGATTCCCTTGGAAACGAGAACATCGTATTTGTCACCAAACCATTTTCTGGCATCTGCATTTAAGACATCCGGGAAATGAGTCCAGCCCGGCCATACAGTAGCTTCGAAGTAGGAGCCATCCTCGCGGCGGCAGAAGTAGCCTTTTTCACAGCCCTCTTCGTAAATGTCATAACCCTCTTCGACTTTCACACCGGCATCGATGATCGGAACGAGATGGATCTTTTCTTTTTTCATATCCTGTACAAATCCCTCGAAATCCGGGAAACGTTCTTCATTTACGGTGAAGTCCTTGTAATCCTGCATGTAGTCAATATCCATGTAAACCATATCGAGCGGCACATGGTTTTCGCGGTATTTTTTCACTACCGTGCGGAAATCATCCTCTGTTTTGTAGCCCCAGCGGCTCTGACCGTAACCGAAAGCAAACTTCGGAGCAATGTAGCTGCGTCCGATGATGCCGCGGAACTGTTTTACGATATCAAGATCGGAATCACCGGTGATCATGTAAACGTAGAGATCTGCGTTTTCGCAGGAAACGGTCATCGTATCGGAAGTTGTGTAGCCGATATCGAAACGCAGGGTGCCCGGATAATCGAAGAAGAATCCTACGTGTGTCTTGCCGGAGATGATGATGAAGTTGTGTGCTGCATACAGAGAGGTTTTGCTCTCTACGTGGTTTGGATCATCAGCGCAGTCACTGATGTAAAGAAAACCGCGTTTGTTGATGCCGCGGTTGGCTTCGCCAAGTCCGAATACCATGTCCTCGTCAGCAAGCTTTGTAGTGAAGGAGAAGCCGTTCTCGGTGGAGAAGGTACCGTAATCCGGGTTTCCTTCGGAAGAGGGGATCTCTTTTACGACAGCTTCGGTTTCAAATGGGGTTCCGTAGACAAATTTTTTTACCATGTCATCCTCCTTGTAAAATAAATGGAAAATATAGTGTTTTGGTTAGGTTTAGCGCAACACCTTTGTAATTTTATTATAACAGGGATCGGAAAAATGTCTAGCAAAATTCTTCCTTTTTTTAACAAAAAAACGTGTACAGAAAAAAATCAGGTTATGTTGGCAGGCCTTCTGCGCGTTTCCGGAAATCTCTCGGCGTACAATGGTAAGTACGCAGAAAAATTTTGGAATAATAACTCTGATGATTGAAACCGCATGCGGTACAGATTTCCACGATGGACATTTTGGTTGTGTTTAGCAGATGACAGCTTACTTCCAGACGGTAATGATTCAGAAAATCAATTGGGCTCTGGCAAAGATAGCGGCGGAAAATCTGACAGCATTTATTGCGGCAGACTTTTCCGGCGGCGGCGATCTCTTCCAGATTGATGGATTCACTGTAGTGGCTGTAAATATAGGAAACCATATCGCGCTGGATCAGAAGATCTGGATCCTGTGAGACGGCGGTGTTGCCGTCCGGCATCATCGGATGCGTGCGCAAAAGACGGCACCACAAAAGGGAAAGCAGAGCAGCAGCCTCGATTTCGTAGGCGGTCGGCTGTTCCTTCTTCAGCCGGAGAATTTCCGGGAGGGTCTGCAGCGCTTCAGTATCTTCCGGATTTTCCGGCTTCAGATGAAGATATTCCAGAGCCGGATTCGAAAGAACCGGCGTAATATAAGACTGGTACAGAACGCTGTTCGCGGTGAGGATTTTCGGATGGCACAGGATACAGATAAAGTCACATTCCTGGCCGTTTTCAGAATATCCGTAGTGCATCTGGCGGGAATTGACGATAATCGCCTCCCCGGCGTTTAAAAGGACTCTTTTTCCATTGATATAGTAGTTCATCTGACCGGAGCGGATCTGTACCCATTCGATATCCTCATGCCAGTGGCAGAGCGCCCGGTGATCCGGATAGGAAGAAAGCAGTCCTTCCCGGATATAAAGCGGAATGCCGACTTCATCGTAGCGGATGATCTCGGATGCGTCCTGCATGACTTTTGTAATTGGGTCATTTATCATAAAAACCTCCGTGAAAAAGTACAATTATTATAAAAAATAAGGAATATTGTCGTAGAAAAAACGCAAAACCTAAGATAATATGATTATAACATATACGTGTATGGAATAAAACAGAAAAAAGGAAAAAGAAATGAAAAATCAGAGGGAAATCAAGAAAAAAGATCCAGAATTCTACCGGAAACTTCTTGCACTGCTGATCCCGATGGTTGTACAGAATCTGATGAATGCACTGGTAAGTGCGTCCGATGCGTTAATGGTCGGTACGCTGGACCAGAATTCCCTGTCTGCAGTTTCGCTTGCCACACAGATTTCTTTTGTCCTGAATCTCTTTTATGCGGCGATTACGATCGGAACAACGGTCATGGTCGTTTATTTCCTGCTGAATCTGGATGAAATGATTAAGCTTCCTGCCGTATACAGACACTATAAAAAATATCAGTGGGTGAATAATATTACCAGGGAGGATACAGAATAATGAAAAACGTAGAGAGAAGAGACAGACAGTTACCGTACATTTCCGATGCAGAGGTCATGGAGCAGCAGATGAATGCGAGAAGACTGACGCAGAAACTGAACACCATCGACCGTTCGGATTTTGACGGAATCGCAGCCATTGTAAAAGAACTGTTTGGAAAATCCGAGGGTGCATTTGTCAATCCGCCATTTTACTGTGACTATGGCTTTCATATTGAGGTTGGAAAAAATTTCTTTGCAAATTATAACTGCACCATTCTCGATGTGGCAAAGGTAAAAATCGGAGACAACTGCCAGATGGCGCCGAACGTTGCCATCTATACTGCAGGTCATCCGGTGCATCCGGCGGCAAGAAACAGTGCGTATGAATACGGCATTGAAGTTACCATCGGAGATAATGTCTGGATTGGCGGAAATACCGTTATTTTACCAGGTGTACATATCGGAGATAACGTTGTTATCGGCGGCGGAAGTGTTGTAACAAAGGACATTCCGGACTGGTCGATTGCAGCAGGAAATCCGTGTAAAGTCATTCGGAAGATTACCGAAGAAGATAAACAGTACTATTTCAGAGATAGAAAATTTGATGATGAAGCATGGGAGGTAATCAAAAATCTGTAAAAACGAAATGTTTTCTTGGGCAGTTATGCGACGAAAAAAACTCTGTACCGTATCCATCCGGGAATTTCCGGGGATGCGGTGCAGAGTTTTTTTGCGATAGGAGACAGGAGATTCTGCCGGATTTTGCTGTGGCAAAAAATGTGAATCCTGCTTTTGTGCAGCAAAAAATGCCCAGAGCCGGAATCGAACCAGCGACACGAGGATTTTCAGTCCTCTGCTCTACCAACTGAGCTATCTGGGCATTTTGATTTCCTGTTGGAAACCTCTGTTAATATAACATGGATTCGCGAAAATTGCAACTGTTTTATCGAAAATCGCGAAAAAATTGTGCTTTTGGAGGAATGGCGGTGTATTTTCGTTCGAGAATGTGGTAGTATAAAAGATATGCAAAGAGGAACCAAGGAGAAGTATTAGAAAGATTATGAAAATTATTCTGACTGCGGTCAACGCAAAATATATTCATTCCAATCTCGCAGTTTATACGCTGCAGGCAAGCGCGGAGAAAGCCGGCGTGTTCCCGGAGATCCGCGAATTTACGATCAATCAGTCAAAGGATTCCATGCTGCGAAGCCTGTTTCTGGCGCGTGCAGACGTTGTCTGCGTTTCCTGCTACATCTGGAATATATCAATCGTAGAGGATCTGATTACAGAATATCATAAAATCAGTCCGAAAACAAAGATCTGGCTTGGCGGGCCGGAGGTTTCGTACCATGCAGAGGAGATGCTGGAGCAGTATCCGTTCCTTGCCGGAATTATGAAAGGCGAGGGAGAAGTGACTTTCCGGGAAATAGCAGTTTATTATCAGAACCAGGAGAATGGGATGGAGGGGAAAACGCTGGAGGAGATCCATGGCATTACATACCGTGATGCAGACGGTGCAGTCAAAAGCAACCCGTGGCGTCCGGTTATGGATCTGTCCGAGGTGGATTTTCCCTATGCAAACCTGAAAAAATTTGAGAACCGCATCATTTATTATGAGTCGAGCCGTGGCTGTCCGTTCTCGTGCAGCTACTGCCTTTCTTCCATTGATAAAAGGCTCCGGTTCCGAAATCTCGATCTCGTAAAAAAGGAGCTTGCCTTCTTTTTGGAGCAGAAGGTACCGCAGGTTAAATTTGTAGATCGTACCTTCAACTGCAAAAAAGATCACGCAATGGCGATCTGGAAATTCATCGCGGAACACGATAATGGTGTGACAAATTTCCATTTTGAAATTGCTGCCGATCTGATTACGGAAGAAGAGCTGGAACTTTTAAATACGCTGCGGCCGGGACTCGTACAGCTCGAGATCGGCGTGCAGTCTACGAATCTGCAGACGATCGAAGCAATTCACCGGAAGATGGATTTTGGAAAAGTGACAGAGATTGTCAATCGGATTGCGAAAGGAAGAAACATCCACCAGCATCTGGACCTGATTGCGGGACTTCCCTACGAGGACTATGCAAGTTTCCGCCGTTCTTTTGCGGATGTCTATGCGCTCCGGCCGCAGCAGCTGCAGCTCGGATTTTTAAAAGTGCTTCGAGGCTCCTTTATGTATGAGCATACGAAAGAATATGACTGCCATTATCAGGAACGGGAGCCGTATGAGGTGCTTTATACGAAATGGCTGCCGTATGATGATGTGCTGAAACTGAAAGACGTGGAAGAGATGGTAGAAGTCTATTACAACAGCGGTCAGTTTGTCCACACGCTGCCGATGATCGAGCGGTTGCATGAGAACCCGTTCGACTTCTTCCAGGAACTCGGTGATTTCTACCGGGCGAAGGGCTACAGTGAGGCGGCGCATAACCGGATCCAGCGGTATGAAATTCTGCTCGAGTTTTTACGGGACGAAAAACAGCAGGACGAAGCATTCTTCCGTCAGATGATGGTGCTTGATCTGTATGCGCGTGAAAATATGAAGACACGGCCGCGCTTTGCAAAAGATCCGTCCGAATGGAAAAACGAGTCGCGTGACTTTTATCAGAAAGAAGCCGAAACGAGAATGCTTCTGCCATCGTATACGACATACGATTGGAAGCAGCTGCAGCGCATGACGCATGTGGAAGTTTTTGATTACGATGTGCTCGGAAACGGGGAAAAGGCGCGTACGGTACTCCTGTTTGATTATCAGAAGCGCGATCCGCTGACGGGAAATGCGGAGATGATCGACTGCAGTGAGCTTTTTTACGCTTGACATTTCAAAAGAACATGAGATACTAGAAAAGGTAATAAAAGATGAAAATACAAGATTTTGTAGTGCTCGATCTTGAGACAACGGGTCTTTCTGTAAAGGAAGACCAGATTCTGGAGATCGGTGCAGTAAAAGTGCAGGGCGGAGAGGTCACGGCATCGTATGAGACTTTCGTCAATCCGGGCAGAAAAGTGCCGGAGCGGATCACGGAACTCACCGGAATCCGGGATGAGATGATTGCGAATGCGCCCGATGTGGAGACTGCTGTCCGCGGCTTTCTGGATTTCTGCGGCGGCCTGCCGCTTCTGGGGCACAATATTCTGTTCGATTACAGCTTCATCAAGCAGGCAGCGATAAATGCCCGTCTGGACTTTGAAAAAGAAGCGTGGGATACGTTGAAAATTGCACGGAAAGCCCTCCCGGATCTGGAGAGCAGAAGCCTTGAAGCACTCTGCGGCTACTATCAGATCCCGCGGGAACACGCACACCGTGCAATGGACGATGTGCTGGAAACGCTGGCACTGTTCCGAAAACTGGAAGAAGGATTTTCGGAAGATCACCCGGAATGGTTTGCCGCAGCGCCTCTGAAGGCCAAAATGAAACGTGAGGTTCCGGCGACGGAGGCACAGAAAAAATATCTGGCGGATCTGATCCGGTACCATGAGCTGGATCTCGAACCGGAGTGGGGAGCGCTCACAAAAAGCCGTGCATCCCGCATGATCGATCAGATTATTCTGGCACATGGAAGAATGGAAAAACGACAGAGAACTGAGAAAAAATAGAAGAGAAAAAGAAAGGATGGAACGATGAGTAATAAAGTCAATCGAAAAGCCCCGACAGAGACACAGAAAAAGAAGAAAGATCCGCTGGCAAAGAAGAGAAATGCAGCAAAGATACTGGCATTGATTCTTGCAGTGGTTATGGTGCTTGGTATGGTTCTTCCAGCACTTTTATGGCTGGTGTAAAGAGATTCTGTAAAAGACAGAGTGAAATGGGAAACGGATCAAGAAGAGGCACAGTATGAAAAACAGCAGAAAAATGAGAGGCCTGCTGGTGATGCTTATCGCATTCGCATTCTGCTTTCTGGCAGAACCAGTCAAAGCGGATGGCCGGACAGCGCTGGACGGAATCTATGTAGAAGACATTTCCGTCGGCGGTATGACCGAAGAGCAGATCACACAGGCAGTAAACGACAAAATTGAACAGTTAAAACCCTCGGTTATCAACCTGTCTGCCGGAGAGCAGAATGCACAGGTGACAGCAGGGGATCTCGGACTTTCCTGTGCCAACCCGGAGGTGGCAAGAGAAGCCGTCACAATCGGGCAGGAAGGCAATGTACTGAAGCGGTTCCTGACACAGAACCGGCTCAAAAATGGAGAGACGGTGACGTTTTCCCTGAAATATACAGTCGATGGCGAGGCAGCGCGCCAGGCGGTAGAAAACAACACAGCCGTGCTGAACCGCGAGGCAACAGATGCAACGCTGACCCGCGAAAACGGCGAATTTATCGTCAATCCGGGCCAGACCGGATGCAGCGTCAACGTGGATGAGTCCACGGCGAAGGTTGTCAATTACCTGACGACAAGCTGGCGGGGCGGCATCGGCGGCGTAGAACTGGTAACAGAAGAAACACCGGCAGGCGGCAATCCGGAGCAGCTTGCACTTGTCAAAGATCTGCTCGGCGAGGGTATGACGGAGTATGGCAACGGTACGAGCGGCAGAAAACAGAATGTCGCAGTCGGCGCAGAGAAGATTAACGGAACGCTGGTACAGCCGGGCGAGGAATTTTCCGTAGAGGCGGTCGTTGTGCCGTTTGATGCGGAAAATGGTTATGCACTGGCAGCATCGTATGAGATGGGCAAGGTCGTCGATTCGTACGGCGGCGGTATCTGCCAGGTTTCCACAACGCTCTATGTTGCTGTCTTAAAAGCAGAGCTTGAGGTGACGGAGCGGTACAGCCATTCCATGATTGTCCACTATGTGGATCCGTCGATGGATGCGGCGATTGCAGAGGGATTGAAAGACCTGAAATTCATCAACAATACGGATGCGCCGATTTATATTGAGGCGAGCGCGGACGGAAGCACCCTGCATTTTGCCATCTACGGCCATGAGACGAGAGATCCGAACCGCACGGTCCGCTATGAGAGTGAGACGACAAGCACGGAGGATCCGACGTCGAGCCTGACGGAAGATGCGAATGCATCGTTTGGAACAATTGAACAGACATCGTACGGCTATCAGGGTTCGACGGCGCGGCTGTGGAAGATTGTGAATGACAATGGAAATGAGACGAAGGAGCAGGTGAATTCCAGCACTTACCGCATGACATCGGATGTCTATACCGTGGGAACAAAGACGGACAATGCAGCGGCGCGTGCGGAAATGCAGGCGGCGATTGCGGCAAATGATCTTGCAAAAGCAAAGGAAGTTGCAGCGAAATACAGCCAGAGCAGTTCGTCATCGAGTTCTTCGGAGAAGAAGGAAGACAGCAGCGATGATTCGGATTCGGATGGTACGGAAAAGACGGACGACAGCAGCGATACAGAGAAAACGGAGGACGATGAGGACTAGGCGTTTTCTGGTTAAAATTCGCTGGGAACCAGTGAACTGTAACATTTTCCGTGAAAAATGGGAAAGCAGAGGGAAAAGGAGTACGGATTCCGTCTGCTTTTTCGTTTGAAACAGGAAGTTCGAGGAGGACAAGGGATGCGAAAGGGTAAATTACAGCAGAGCGTGCTGGTGCGCTCGGTGTTTAAGATGCTGGGGCAGAAAAGAGAGGACGCAGCAGGGTCGGCGGTCGGACGCGGGGTATCGGCACTTGCAGGAGAAAAGGAGACGCAGGTGTTTTCGTGTGCGCCGGTGCTGGTGAAGGATCCGGAGGACGCGGTGCTCGCGGTCTGCCGGGTGTGCAACAGTGTGGCCGCGGCGGGGGCATCGGCAAAAGGAGTGCTGGTGTCGCTGATGCTGCCGGAGGCGATGGAAGAAAAGGATTTAAAGGAGCTGATGCGGGCGGTTGACGGTGCGTGTGTGCGGTATGGAACTGCGGTGATCGGCGGGCATACGGAGGTGACGGACGGGGTTTTGTATCCGGTGCTTACCGTGACGGCGGCAGGCGGGACAACGCGTGCGGGGCTGTTTGATCCGTCGTGTGTGACAGCGGATTTGGATCTTGTCGTGACGAAGGGGATTGCGCTTGGCGCGGTGTCTTATCTGGCAAAGACAAGAAGGGATGAGCTTCTGACGAGATTTTCTCCGGGATTTATCCATGGGGCGGCGGATTTTTCGGAGGATTACTCTGTCTGCCATGAGGCGGAGATTGCGATCGAGCACGGTGTGGCTGCGATGCAGGATCTCTCGGAGGGCGGGATTTTCGGGGCGCTCTGGGAGATGGCGGACGGCGCGGGTATCGGGCTTGATGTGGCGCTGAAGAGGATTCCGATCCAGCAGGAGACGGTGGAGATCTGTGAGTTTTTCGGGGTGAATCCGTATCAGATGCTTTCGGACGGGGGCGCTGCTGATTGCAGCGGCGGACGGCGAGGGGCTGGTGCAGAAAATGGCACTCGAAGGGATTCCATCGGCGGTGATTGGGCGGACGACATCCGGAAAGGAGAGGATTCTCCGGAACGGGGAAGAGGTCCGGTATCTGGATAAGCCGCAGATGGATGAGATGTACCGGGTTGGCAGATAAGGCTTAAATATACGACAGGAGTGATTGGTAAAATGGCACATTTGAATATTGTTCTTCATGAGCCGGAGATTCCAGCAAATACAGGTAATATCGGACGGACGTGTGTGGCGACGGGGACAAGGCTGCATCTGATTAAGCCGCTGGGGTTTGATATTTCGGACAAGGCGGTGAAACGCGCGGGGCTGGATTACTGGCCGAAGCTGGATGTGACGGTGTATGAGAGTTACGAGGATTTTCTGGAGAGAAATCCGGGGGCGAAGATTTACTATGCGACGACGAAGGGGCCGCAGACGTATGTGGATGTGCAGTATGAAGAGGACTGCTTTATCATGTTCGGAAAGGAAAGCGCGGGGATTCCAGAGGATATTCTGTACAATAATCAGGAGACGGCGGTGCGGATTCCGATGATTAATGATATTCGTTCGCTGAACCTTTCAAATTCCGTGGCGATCGTACTGTACGAGCACTGCGGCAGAATAACTTTGACCATATGCAGCTCGCGGGGCATTTGCGGACGCATGAGTGGAGGTAGACGGACGGGACTCTGGTGATCGTAGACGGAACTGCATTCTTTTTATAAGGAAGAAGTTAAGATCATTTCCAATTCGGCGAAGACCTGCTCGGCGTAAAGCTGTTTGATTTCGTGGCGGGTCATGCCGGAGACGTTGGTCTGGAAGGTGAAGGTGTGGGCTTGGGTTTTGTATAAAATACAGAAGTAGACAACGCCCTGTACGCTGTCAGCGTTGTTGGGGTCGAGATTTCCGGTTGTGCCGGTGATTCCGATGGCGATGGCGGTGTGCAGATTTTCTTGTACTGTGCGGGCCATGGCTTCGGCGCATTCGGGGGAGTAGACGCCGTGGATTTCGATGACGGAAGGGTCGACGCCGACGAGGACTTTGGTTTCGTTCAGATACGTGACGTAGCCGCCGGGGAAAATGGCGGAGGCGCCTTCGGTGTCGGTGATCAGGGAGCGATCAGGCCGGAAGTGCAGCTTTCCATGGTGGAAATGGTGGTGTGGGATGCAATGAGCTGTTTGATGATGGAATCAATGGTGTTTGGGTTCATAGTGAAAATTACCTCCAGAGTTAGTTTGATATGTCTGGCAAAAAAGCCCCTCGGCGGAGGGGCTTATTTTGGTGCTTCGCCTTTGGCGAGTGTAAAGATAAATTCGGTACCAACGCCCTCTGTACTGATGACATTGATATTCTGGTTATGCGCAGTGATGATCTCTTTGACGATCGAAAGCCCAAGTCCCGTTCCTTTGCGGTCCTTGCCGCGGGAGGCGTCGAGCTTGTAGAAGCGCTCCCAGATTTTCGTGATGCTTGCCTTTGGAATGCCGCAGCCGGTGTCCTTGACGGAGACGAAGACTTTGCCGTGCTTCTCCGTTGTCTCAACTGTGATGGTGGAATCGTTGTTGCTGAATTTGATTGCATTATCAATGAGATTGTACAGCACCTGCTGGATTTTTCCCATATCGGCGCAGACATACAAAGTACGCGATGCGAGGATCAGTGAAATGGAAATCCGCTTTTTCGTGCAGGTTCCCTCAAACGAAGCGGCGGTATCCTTGATGACGGCGTTGATGTCAAACGAGGTCAGATCGAGCATATTCCCTTTATCGTCGATGTCGTTCAGCGTCAGCAGGCTCTGCGTCAGCTTGTGCAGCCGTTCTGTCTCAAACAGAACGATTTTCAGATATTTTTCCTGCATTTCCGGCGGAATCGTTCCGTCGAGGATTGCCTCCACATAGCCTTTGATCGAGGTCAGCGGTGAGCGGAAGTCGTGAGAGACGTTCGCCACAAATTTCCGCTGGTATTCGCCGGTCTTGTTCAGCTCGCCGGACATGTAGTTCAGCGTGGAAGCGAGATACCCCATCTCATCGTGAGATTTAACATCAATTTTGTGGGTCAGGTTGCCGGAGGCATACTCCTTTGCACCGTTGATGATCTTTTTCAGCGGCCGGTACACGACGAGGGAGAAAAAGATCAGAATCACAAACGAGAGTCCGAACACGAGCAGGAACAGAAAATCAATCCGTGCCAGCAGACTTTCCCTCTGCTGATAGACGTCCTGCAGCGGAAGGTGGATGGCGACATAGCCATTGATCCGGAAATCGGAGGTGACGGGAACCATGACGCTCAGCATCTTGTCTTCGAAATAGCCGAAAAACGTTCCCGTGCTGTAATACTCGCTGCCGAGCGCAACTGGATCAAAACCGTCGATGATCTCCGGGTTTTCCTCATCGAGTGCAGCTGCCGTGTTCAGCAGAATTTCCCCGTCTGCGCTGATGAGCCAGATCTGGGAATTGTGATAGGAAGCCAGTGCACTGAGCGAATTGTAAAGATCCGTCAGGGAACGCTCACTGTGGTAATAAAGGTCGCCCTGTTTGGAAGCGATCTGCGTGGCCTCCCGGTACAGACTGGTGCTCGCGCTGGAGACCAGACTGTCCTCCACCATGCGGGAGCCGACCGTTGAGATCAGCGTAAAGCCGGCAATGGCGAGAATGACATAAATGAGAATTAATTTCCGGTAAAGCGTGCGTCGCATTATTTTTTAACCTCAAACTTGTAACCGATGCCCCAGACCGTCGTGATAGCCCAGGAGGCATGGTCCTTGATTTTTTCGCGGAGACGTTTGATATGAACGTCTACCGTGCGGGTATCGCCGATGTACTCATAGCCCCAGATATGGTCGAGGAGCTGTTCTCGCGTAAAGACCTGGTTTGGTGAGGAAGCAAGGAAGTAGAGAAGCTCCAGTTCCTTCGGCGGCATATCGACGGTGCGACCCTGGTAAATGACGGAATAGTTCGTCTGGTTGATGATAAGATCCGGGTATTCGACACATTTTCCTGCGGTCGCGGATACCGGGATCGTGCGTGATGGCTGAAATCTCCGCAGCACTGCTTTCACACGGGCAACGAGCTCCTTGGAATCAAATGGTTTGATGATGTAGTCATCCGCGCCGAGCTCCAGGCCGAGGACTTTGTCGAACACCTCGCCCTTTGCCGAGAGCATGATGATCGGAACATCGGAATCGTGCCGGATTTCGCGGCAGACCTGGTAGCCGTCCATGCCGGGCAGCATCAGGTCGAGCAGAATCAGGTTCGGCTGGAAGGAGTGAAACTCCCGGACAGCCTCTTCTCCATCGTTTACAATTTTTGTGTCATAGCATTCCTTGGTCAGATAGAGAGAAATCAGTTCTGCGATATTGTTATCGTCATCGACGATCAGAATTTTCTGTTTGGAAGCCATAAAAGATTCTCCTTCACTGGGGACAGGACGGAACCGCATACAGTATGCGTTCCGTCCCATATTTTACTGAGTTTTTATTTCTTAAACGTAACAATCGTAACGCCGGCATCGCCCTCGCCGAATTCCGCTAAATGGAAGTCCGCTACGTGTTTCTGGCGGCGCAGATAATTGTGAATGCCTTTCCGCAGTGCGCCCGTTCCTTTTCCGTGGACAACGCGGACACTCGGCAGATGGGAGAGATAAGCGTCATCGAGATATTTGTCAAGTTCGGCAACCGCTTCATCCACCGTTTTTCCGAGCAGATTGATCTCGGTAGAAATCGTGGCAGCCTTGGAAAGCTTCGATTTTCCGCTGCTTGTGCGGGAGATGGACGGGCCGGTGATGACAGCCTCGTCGATCAGCACAAGGTCGGAGATATGCACTTTGGTCCGCATGATACCCATCTGGACGAAGAGATTTCCCTTCGAATCCGGGCGGGTGCTGACAGTACCTTTGAGATTCATGCTTAAGACTTTGACGGCATCACCGAGATGAAGATCCTGCGGGCGGAGATTTCCGGTGCGCTTCGGCACTTCCTTCGCCTTTTTCTTATCGAGCTTGTTCATCTTTTCACGCAGAGCGGTACGTTTCTGCTCCATTTCGCGGACGGAAACATTCTCTTTTCCAAATTTCTGAAAATCGCGCATCGTCTGGTCGGCGTATTCCTTCGCCTCGCGGAGAATTCTCTGTGCCTCCTCGGTTGCATTGGAGATCATCTTTTCTTTTCTTGCGTCGATCTGTTCCTGATTCTTGGCAAGGCTCTGCTTCAGGGATTCGACTTCCGCGCGGGTGCGGGCAAGCTCTTCTTTTTCGCGTTCCAGCGTGATCCGGTTCTGCTCGAGAGTGGTCAGAACGTCCTCAAACGATTCATCCTGCTCGCTGATTTCGTCTTTTGCCTTGTTGATGATGTAGTCCGGCAGGCCGAGTTTGCTGGAAATCGCAAACGCATTACTCTTTCCAGGAACGCCGACGAGCAGGCGGTATGTCGGGCTTAAAGTCTCGACATCGAATTCACAGCAGGCATTCTCCACGCCCGGTGTGGATAAGGCATAGATTTTCAGTTCACTGTAGTGTGTCGTTGCCATGGTGCGGATGCCGCGCTCGTGGAGCGTAGAGAGGATCGCGATGGCAAGCGCCGCGCCCTCTGTCGGGTCGGTACCGGCGCCGAGCTCATCGAACAGGACGAGGGAATTGCGGTCTGCCTTGTCGAGGAAGGAAACCACATTCGTCATGTGGGAGGAGAAGGTACTCAACGACTGCTCGATGCTCTGCTCATCACCGATATCGGCGTAAACCTCGTCGAAAACGGAAAGGGAGGAGCGGTCGAGTGCCGGAATGTGAAGTCCGGACTGGCCCATCAGTGTTAAGAGTCCGACCGTCTTTAAGGAAACCGTTTTACCGCCGGTATTCGGTCCGGTGACGATCAGAAGGTCGAAATCTTCGCCGAGCGACAGATCAATCGGAACGACTTTTTTCGCATTGATCAGCGGGTGGCGTGCCTTGCGCAGGTGGATTTTACCTTCGGTGTTGAAGATCGGCTCATTGGCGTTCTGCTCCATTGCAAGAGCGGCGCGCGCGAAGATGAAGTCAAGCTCTACCATGTTTTCGAGGTCGTAACGGATCTCATCGCGGTGCAGGTCTGCCTGGGCACTCAACGTAGAGAGGATGACCTCGATTTCTTTTGCTTCTTCAATTTCCAGCTCACGGATATCGTTGTTCAGTTTGACAACGGCCATCGGCTCGACAAAGAAGGTGGAACCGGTCGAGGACTGGTCATGTACCATGCCAGGAACCTGGCCTTTGTACTCGGATTTGATCGGGATACAGTAGCGGCCGTCGCGCATCGTGATGACGGCATCCTGCAGATACGTGCGGTAGGAACCGTTGACGAGTGAGATTAACTGGCTGTGGATTTTTTCCTCACACGATTTGATGGAACGACGGATGCGGCGTAGATTCGGGCTTGCATCATCGCTGATTTCATCCTCGGAGAGAATACAGCGGCGGATTTCTGTGGAAAGCAGCGTCAGAGGCTCCAGTGTTTCGAAGAGATCTTCGAGGCTGTCCGGCGTCTGGTCTGCATTTTCGCGGCGGCCGTACGCTTTGACGCGTGCCGTGTTTTCCAGAAGTGCGGCGGTCTGCAGAAGCTCCGTGATGTTCATGGAACTGCCGATTTCGAGACGCTTTAATGCGCCGCGGATATCTTTGGCATCACCAAAGGAAATGTGGCCTTTTTTAAAGAGCCGGGTGAGCGCGTCGTGTGTCTCGTGCTGCATCCGCGTAATCTGGGAGAGGGAAGAAGAAGGAACGAGCTCCAGACATTTCTTCCGGCCCAGCGGAGAACTGGCATACGAAGCCAGTTGTTCGATAATTTTATCGTATTCGAGCGTTTTTAATGCTTTCTGATTCATAATACTTACCTTTTCGTAATTCATAATTCAGTCATTGTCTACAGATAACGCGGTATTTTTGATGCAATACCGCACGGATCTGATGTTACAGTTCACAGGTACCCTGCGAACTGTAACATTCGCAGCCCTCATTTAAAGTTTTGCTTCGCAAAAGGAGGGCTGCTCACACCTGAATCACTTTCTTACGCAGCGAAACAGCAAGTGTTTCACTGCTGAGTGAACAGTAGCGATCTGATCATATATCTGCACGGGAAGTACAGACCGGAAGTGGAATGTGGGTCACAGGTTTTTCCACTCCCCCAATTATACCTTAAAAAAGAAAAGAAAGAAACCCCAAGAACGAGAAAATGCAGGATGTTGCGCAAATGAGAAAAAAATGTAACAGTCTTCATAAAATGTTCATATCTATCTGGTAAAGTTTTTTATATATGTGAAGATTGCGGAAGCGCATATGCGCAGAGCAGTTCGGTATGGAATACAGATGTATGGAGAAAGAAATGTATGGAAAATGACCCAAAACCTTACAAATTCATGAAAGAGAGCATCAAAAAGCAGCCGCCTGACTGGAAAAAGATCGTATTGCTGATTGCCGGATGGCTGGTTCTTGCAGCACTTGGCGGTCTGGTTGCGGCCGCGGTCTTTGCTGTGACAGAGCCAAAGATTGCCGGTGCAATTACAAAAGAGGAGCCGCCGGCCAAAGTGGATATTCCGGGCGACGAGGATCCGAACAGCGGACAGGAGATGGATGAGACGATGACAGCATCTTCGGAGAATGCGCCGGTGGACAGCAGTGGTTCCGGCTCGGAAATCAGCAGTTCCACAGCGGATGGCAGTGTTTTGGATGAAAGTGTCGCAGAAAGCACGATTTCCGAGAGCACGGATGGAAACGAAGCGGCAGAGGGAACGGAGACGGGGGAGGAGAGCAGTGAGGCTCCACAGTCGATGGTGAAACGGATGCGGAGGCAAAGGACAACAGTCTCAGAAATTATGAAGTGCTCTACCAGGATATGCTGGAAGTAACGGAAAAACCAAAACGAGCGCTGGTGACCGTCATCGGCATTACCAATCAGATGGACTATTTTAACCAGAACTATGAAAACCAGCAGCAGATTTCCGGACTGATCGTTGCAGACAACGGACAGGATCTTTTCATCCTGACGGAATACCGCATTGTGGAAAATGTGGAGCGGATTCAGGTTACGTTCTGGGATGAGACGATGGTAGATGCCACATACCAGCGCCATGATCCGAGCACCGGTTTTACGATTGTGAAGGTGGACAAGTCGAAGCTGGATGAGGAAACACGGGACGGCCTTGAAATTGCGCCGCTTGGCAGTTCGTATCTCGTAAGCCAGGGTGATCCGGTTGTGGCCGTCGGAAGCCCGGTTGGCTACAGTGATTCGATTGCGTACGGCGTGGTGACTTCGGTTACGAATAAGATCTCAGCGCTGGACAATGAGTACAATCTGCTGACAACTGACATCCTCGGCAGTACGGACGGCAGCGGTATTCTGGTAAATCTGGACGGCGAAATCGTCGGTATTATCGCGCAGAGCTACAGTGCCAAGGGAAACAACGTGGTGACGGGCATTGCAATTTCGCAGATCAAAAAGCTGATTGAAAATCTCTCCAACAATGTGAGCCGCGCTTATATCGGCATCCGCGGGCAGGATGTCACAGAAGAGCTTTCCGACAAAACAGGGATTCCAAAAGGCGTTCTGATCAGCAGCGTCACAGACGATTCGCCGGCGATGATGGCGGGCATGAAAGAGTATGATGTGATTGTAAAGCTCGGGGAACAGAAGGTGGAAACGATCAAACAGTACCATGAGCAGCTGGGAAAACACAGCGCAGGAGAAGTGGTTACCGTGACGGCGATGCGGAAAGGCGCCGAAGGATACGCGGAGATGACGTTTGATGTGACGCTTGGAGAAGTCTGAAAACAGAGGCTTTCGGAAGCCAAAAAGCCGGCCTTGACCGGCGTGGTTTCCGAAAGCTTTTTCTTTTCGGACGGTTTCCGAACCGCTGTGAAAAAATACGTGCATTCTGTATAAAAATCTGGTAGAATTGGTAAGGCATGTAAAGAAACAAGGAAAACAAAAACGGAACGCTGTGTCCGCATTTATTTTAGAAAAAGAGGATTTATTTTTATGAAGTATATTAACGAACTCCGGGAAGGAAACCGCATGTCCGGTGTCTATCTCTGCAAACATAAACAGTCAGCCGTTACGAAAAACGGAAAACAGTATGAAAACGTGATCTTACAGGACCGCACCGGTACGATCGATGCGAAAATCTGGGATCCGAATTCGATGGGAATCGACGAATTCGAAGCACTTGACTACGTCGACATCAGCGGCGATATCACCGTATTCAACGGCGCGCTTCAGGTTTCGATCAAGCGTGCAAGAAAGGCAGGAGAGGGCGAGTACAACCCGGCAGACTATCTGCCGACCAGCCGTTACGACATCGACACGATGTATCAGGAACTGCTTTCCTGGATTGGAACGGTGAAAAACCAGTATCTTTCCGCAATCCTGACGTACTATTTTATCCAGGACCAGGAGACGGTAAAACGGTTCCGCATGAGCTCTGCGGCAAAAAGTGTTCACCACGGCTTTGTCGGCGGACTGCTGGAGCATACGTTAAGTGTCACCCGTTTCTGTGATTTTATGGCGAAATCGTACGGGATCTTAAACCGTGATCTGCTGATTACGGCAGCGATTCTGCATGACATCGGAAAGACGAAAGAACTCTCTTTATTCCCGCAGAACGATTACACGGATGATGGACAGCTTCTCGGCCACATTATGATCGGTGCGGAGATGGTACACGATGCTGCACAGAAAATAGAAGGTTTTCCGATGGAGCTGGAAAATCAGTTAAAACACTGCATTCTGGCACACCACGGTGAGCTGGAATACGGTTCCCCGAAAAAGCCGGCAATGGTAGAAGCGGTAGCGCTGAACTTGGCTGATAATGCCGATGCCAAAATGGAGACTCTGACCGAGCTGTTTGATGCAGCGCCGGCAGGCAATGAGTGGATTGGCTACAACCGGTTCTTTGAGTCCAACATCCGCAGAACAGGAGACTTTTCATGAGCTATCAGAAAAATGATGTACTGACGGTGAAAATTGAAGATATGGGACACGACGGAGAGGGTATAGGCAAATGCGAGGGCTATACCCTCTTTGTCAAGGACACGGTTATCGGAGATCTTGCCGAAGTAAAAGTGATAAAAGCAAAGAAAAATTACGGCTACGCACGGCTGATGCGTCTGATCGAACCGTCCCCGCACCGCGTAGAGCCGATATGCCCTGTGGCCCGTCCATGCGGCGGCTGTCAGTTACAGATGCTTGATTATGCAGAGCAGCTCCGCTTTAAAGAAAAGAAAATTGCCCAGAACCTCCAGCGGATCGGTGGGATGACGGAAATTCCGATGGAGCCGATTGTGGGGATGGAGTCTCCGTTCCGGTATCGAAACAAAGCACAGTTCCCGATCGGACAGGATAAAAACGGGAAACTGATTACCGGATTTTATGCGGGAAGAACGCATCAGATCATGGAAAACCGGAACTGCTATCTTGGCGTAGAGCAGAACGAAGAGATTTTGAACCGCATTCTCGCGTGGATGGAAGAAAACAGCGTTTCGGCATACCAGGAGGAGACCGGCAAAGGTCTGGTGCGCCATGTGCTGATCCGGTTTGGATTTACAACGAAAGAAATCATGGTCTGTCTCGTTGTGAACGGAAAGAAACTGCCGGCAGAGAAAAAACTCATCCAATCACTGACGGAACTGGAAGGCATGACGAGCATTACACTCAGCGTAAACCGTGAGCGGACCAATGTTATCATGGGGAAAGAGATTCGCTGTCTGTGGGGACAGGAATTTATTACCGATTATATCGGAAAGGTAAAATACCAGATTTCTCCGCTTTCCTTCTATCAGGTAAATCCCGTGCAGACAGAAAAACTGTACAGCCTTGCGCTGGAATATGCTGGTCTTACCGGAGAAGAGACTGTCTGGGATCTGTACTGCGGTATCGGAACGATTTCACTTTTTCTGGCGCAGAAGGCGAAAAAAGTTTACGGCGTGGAGATCGTGCCGGAGGCCATCGCAGATGCGAAAAACAATGCGAAAATTAATGGAATCGAAAATGCAGAGTTTTTTGTCGGAAAATCCGAGGAAGTACTGCCGGAATATTACGAAAAATATGCCAAAGAACATCCAGGCGAACATGCGCATGCCGATGTGATTGTAGTCGATCCGCCGCGGAAAGGATGCGAGGAAAATCTGCTCCGCACCATGGCCGATATGCAGCCGGATCGGATTGTGTATGTCTCGTGCGATTCTGCGACACTGGCAAGGGATCTGAAGATTCTTCAGGAGCTGGGGTATGAGGTGAAAAAGGTAAGAGGCGTGGACCAGTTTCCGATGACTTGCCATGTAGAGACGGTTGTTCTTTTGTCCCAACATCGAGACAAGAAAACTTGTCTCGATGAACGCGGCAGTCGGCAAATCGAGATGCAAGCATCTCGGCTAGCTCGTTGCTCGCGCAAAAACCAGATGACACGATAGAGATCGACTTAGACTTAGATGAGCTGGATGCAACCAGTGCAGAGACGAAAGTGACCTATCAGGAAATCAAAGATTATGTGCTGAAAGAATTTGGCTTGAAGGTTTCAAATTTATATATTTCTCAAATCAAAAGGAAATGTGGAATCGAAGTAGGAGAGAACTATAATCTGCCAAAGACAGAAAATCCAAAAGTGCCACAGTGTCCGAAAGAGAAAGAAGATGCTATCAAGGCTGCCCTGAAATATTTTGCGATGATCTAAGGATATCGCTGATTTCAAGGAGGAATAACACATGAAAAGCACATTTGAAAAGATGGGTGGAACCTACACACGGGGAGCAGACGGAATTTACTATCCGAATCTTGTCAGTACAGATGAAGAACCGCATTATGGGAAATATGGAATGATTCGGAAAACGTATCTGAAAGAGCATCGTCCGGCAATGTATTCTCTGTATATGTTGGAAGACAGATTAACAGAACATTTGAATGCTGTGGACGATGAAGCACAGGAGAGGATGGGTATTCTGGTGCGTCAGATGATGGAGAAGCAAGGCGTTACGGAGGATTTAAAAGCTCGTGATCAGATGGTGTGGGTTGGAGTTGTAAATAACATCCGGAATGCAACAGAAGAGATTGTGTTAAAAGAATTAGTGTATATTTAAGGTAATGGAAAGCTCCTTCGGGAGCTTTTCGTTGATTATAGAAAATTTAAAGATGATAAAGTGTAAGGTGGAGGTAAAATTATATGAGAGATGATTTTTCACAAAGAACAAAGGATTTGTTAGCTAATAGAGTTGGATGGAAATGCAGTAATCCTAATTGTAGAAAAGCAACTCGTGGAGCAGGAACAGGAAAAGAGAATATCATAAATATTGGAGTTGCATCTCATATTACAGCAGCTTCTAAAGGCGGACCAAGGTATGATGAGAACATAACGTCTCAAGAGAGAGCATCAGCAGAAAATGGAATATGGTTATGCCAGTCGTGTTCAAAATTAATAGATTCAGATGTGAATAGATATACGATTGCTAAATTGAAAAAATGGAAGGAAATTTCAGAGCAAATGGCAGTTCTTGATTTGGAAGAAGCAACAGCAGAGGAGCAACATGAAGATAAAGAACTTATAAAGTTCTTTGTGCAATGTTTTGATCGTCCAGCATTTCAGGATAGAATATATCAAGAAGGAAGAATGGAAGATTTTGATAAGGCTATTGAGGATACTATTATCGCTTTAAATACGGGAGTCCTTAGAACCAGAGACGGAAGTATCTTAAAAAAAGCAGACGGAAAATCGTCTGTTGTAAATATAGAGTGGCGGGAGAAGCTTAATACTATTTGTGATATGTTGGTTGCACTAAGAAAACGATTAAAAATTGCAAAAGACACTGGAGCATATTCATTATATGGAGAAGATGATGTGATGTATTGTTTCTATGACAGAGATTTGGCAATATGGTTTGATTCAACAAGGGAAGAAATATTAAAGATATTATCTTCAATTTGTGAAGAAATAGGAATACATGGATTAGGTTTTCCTAGGAAACGGTACGAGTGGTAACTGATAATAATGGATAACTGTCATAAAGGGCTGTTGGCAGCAATAAAGAATGATGAGCAGTTTACATTCCTGTGTGAAAAATATAGAGATGAAATAAACATGTTAGAAAATTTAAATAATAATGTGTGAGTATTTAAAATCCCGGTGCCCTTATGGTACCGGGATTTTAGAGTAATGCATACATGAAGATGATTATAATTCCATATCATGTGACCTTTTCTTAGTTCGAGTAGGTTGATTTCTTCTAACTTCCTGTTTCCTCTGATATTCCAGTTCCCATGCACGATGGGAGAAGACATCAGGATCTTCCACATTGAGATAATCCACTTCATTGGTTGCAATATCACGACGGTGATAGTCATAATATTTACCGAACGTACCTTTGAGTTGCTCTATCAGCTTGTCCCGAAAATCAGGACGTATCTGGATTCTGGTATCCAACAATTCTGTGTATTGTTCCGGATCAGGACGAAATTTTTCTTCTCGGAAAGCAGCGGCGTCTTTTTTAAGCTGCTTTTTAAGGGAGATGTCCTGAGAATCCAGGATATCAAGATTGTTATTCATCTGGTCATATTTCTTGGATAGATTCGTCATATCTTTATCAGTGGAGCATTGTGCCTGGAAGATTAGTTGTTCTTTCCTTGATTTCAGTTCTTCAATTTCTTCCGTAACAGTGGTAAGCTGCTGATTCAATTTTATATGCTGGATGGGATTCAAAATACTGGTTTTCTCTTTTTCCACATTCAGCTCTTTCCGTTCTGTAACTTTAGCTTTGAGTTTCTTTTTAACGGTGTTGTATTTATTCAGTATTGGATTAAAATGATTCATCCAATCATGAATTACTTCTTTTTGCATCTCATTATGAAGTAAATGATATTGTGTAAAAATCATATGATTTCGGATAGTTTCCATTGTTTCTGCAATTACAGGAATAGAATTTTTGACAGCCTGAGCCAGTTTCTCTACCTGAGCTTTTAATTCCCGGAGCATTTTGTTATCTGCACGAATTTGACGATTGATTTCACAACGGTCAGCGATCATTCCTTTCTTTTCCATGTTTTGAGCAATATAGCCTTCATGGATGGTCGGCTGTTCGGTGATTCCCTGATCTGAAAAGCTGCGGTGATCAATGGATGCATTTATCTGATTGCGGGCAAGCATTTCATTTACAGTATCTGCCCAGTTTGCTCTCCAGATACAGAGTTGCTCATCACTGTTCCATTGTTCAGAAATGGGATTCTGCCTGCCATAGCGGCTGCTTTTTGGATGCTTGTCAATGCGGTCATAGCCTTTTTCCTGTGCGGCAGATGCGGTCATATAAATCTTCTTTTTTCCAACTTTATATCTGTATTGCTTTTCCCAGCCATCTTTTTGAGCAGCTTTGAATTCAGTAGCTGTAAATCCTTTTTCTTCTCCATTTTTTATGCAGAGATATTCTTTTTCTGTTTTATACTGCCATGTTCCGTTTTCATTCAGTGGACGGACGGTAAGCAGAATGTGTGCATGAGGATTGTGTCCATCTGTATCGTGAATAGCAAAGTCAGCACACATGCCCATATTTACAAAGTTCTTTTGAATAAAATTTTGAAGAAGAGAAATATTACTGTCCTTATCTAATTCAATGGGAAGTGCGACAACAAATTCCCTTGCCAGTCGACTGTCTTTTGTCTTTTCTGCAGCTTCCACAGCATTCCAGAGTTGTTCACGGTCTTTCCATTCTGGTGGAGCCATCGGTGGAAGCAATACTTCCTGATAAACCAGTCCATGCTT
Source organism: Blautia sp. AM47-4 (assembly GCF_003479865.1). Classification (NCBI taxonomy): domain Bacteria; kingdom Bacillati; phylum Bacillota; class Clostridia; order Lachnospirales; family Lachnospiraceae; genus Blautia; species Blautia sp. AM47-4. Next base: position 20,563 of record NZ_QUHY01000014.1, on the reverse strand, counting down.
TCTTGTATAGTCATGCTGAATGCCATCATAGTCATTATACATCCGGCTGCAGCTCATATAAGCAGAAGCTGCGACAGCGGAACGTCCGGAACCACGGCTGACAACTTTAGCTTGCATATGATAAATTGCCATATCTGGCACCTCCTTTCGATGTTGCCTGCAACAGTGGATAAAGCCCTCGGCAGAGCGCACGAGCCCCGAAGGGGATACCACTGCCTGATTTATCAGGTGGTGAGTAAGTGCGCCCTTCGGGAGTAGAACTTGTGCGTTTACATTCCCCGTAGCCGGATCATCAGCTCCCGTTTCAGGGAATCTAAATCCATTTCTTTAATATGGGGAACAATACTTTCCAGAATGGCTCCTTCCTGGACTAATCGGTGTGTTCTGGCATCACGTTCTTTTTTGCGATTTCTTGCTTCGGCTTCTTCCTGGCGGTGTCTTGCCTGTAAAAGTGCTTTTTCTTCCGGTGTCATGATTCTTTTATCTGCCATATCTGGCACCTCCTTTTTATGCCCGTATCCGGGCAGTTTTGGTTTTAAAATCTTTTGGTTTGGTACTATGGTTTTAGATAACTGACAGTGGCATATTTCTGGTAATAAATGAGGGAAGAAAGTAGTACCACTGTCAGTGAAAAGTAATCATTGTGTTATACTTCTTCGAGTCAATTCTGGTTCGGAGCATGATTGTTCAACAGGATTTTTTTCGCCTGTTTTAAATTAGCTGTTGCATTGTCCTGACGAATATTCCGGTTATTGATACGGACAGGAATACATCTCTCCAGAATACGGTCATAAATTCGTTTGTGTGCGATATCAGCGGCGTTATTCAGCTCGGATAAAGTGAGATTGGTCGTTATGATCAGAGGCTTTTTACTGCGGTAACGACTGGCGATCACATTGAATACCTGTTCCAGTGCAAAGTCAGAGTTCCGCTCAATTCCGAGATCATCAATAATCAGAAGACTGTAGCGGTTTAAGCTGTTGATGAACTGGTTTCTGTTTTCAAAATGCATTCCGGTAAGGGTATTCAGAATCCGGGAAAAGTTGGTCATCAGTACAGGAACGCCTTTTTCCAGAAGGGCATTGGCAATGCAGCCTGCAAAAAAAGATTTTCCAGTACCGACATCACCCCAGATGAGAAGTCCGGAAGCGTTTGCTTTCATCTCTTCCCAGTTGCTTACATAATTGTGTGCCAGTTTTATTTCCGGATTGATGCCGTTATCCCTGGCAAAAGTGTAGTCATAGAGTGCTTTGTCCTGTAAGCCGCTGGTTTTAAGATGCTCTATTTCCATTTGTTTTTCATGAAGTTTTCTCTGGGCCTCTTCCTGCTCAAAGATTTCCTGCTGGCATTTACAGCGGATGGAAGGAATAAGAACCTTTCCCTGTAATTCATGCCGGCATTGTCTTGGCGTATTGCATTTGGAACAGTAGATCAGGTGGTCTGTTTCGTTAAAATATTCATCAGGCTGAAGTTCTCTGTTTGGTGTTATAGCATTTGCTTTTTCTGTAAATCTTGTCATAGTGTTTCGTATTCCTCACTTTCGTAATTCCTTTGCCGGGAAGCAGGATGATCCTGTCTTGCCCAACTGATGATGGTAGCTGCATGGTTCTGATATTGCTTTACGGTAGAAGCCATATAACCGGATAAGCGTTCAATATAATCCTGCCAGTCAGGGATTGTCTGCCGGATATCTTCAAGCTCTTTTTCTGACAGAAAAACATTTTGAAATTTTCCATAGGGTGAGAGTGGATCCTTACTCCCTCTTTTTTTTAAATTGTTCTTTTTTATCTCTTTCTTATTACCAGACAGTTTTCTGTCTGTATCAGGGAAAGAATCCTGTCTGTCAATAGGACAGTTTTCTGTCTGTCTTAGGGAAAGAAATCTGTCTGTATAGTGGATGGTTTCTTTTGGGAGTTTTACATAAATCCGATTAGGCTGTCCGGGTCCCTGCCGTTTTCGGAAGATAAGCTCCTGTTTTTCCAGTACTGCCAGAGCAGTTTTAACAGTCATCTGGCTTTTATGGAGAACTTCTGCCAGTGCTTCAATCGTAAAGTAAATGAACACATGACCATCTGTATCTGACCAGCCCTCATTTTTCTGGGAAAGCCTTGCCCGGTCGAGCAGGATAATATAAAGCATTTTGGCAGTTTCGTTTATTTCCATGTCCAGAAGGAAACGGGGAAACATCATATAAGATGGCAGGTTGGTGTCTGCTGTCAGAAAGTCAGTCATGTGTTCACCTCCAATCAAAAGGGTTTATTCTCCAAGAAAATCCCAGTCTACATCACTATCTGGCTGTGAATTTTCAGGTGCTGGAAAGGACGCCTGATTTGGGGCTCCCTTTGCGCCATGCCTGCAGTCAGTCCAGAAAGAAAAAGTGGCAATGCCTGTTTCAGACTGTTTGCCACTGCATCTACAATCTGTTTTACAAAAAGTTCTTCTCGTTCTCTTGTTTCCAGATAAGGATCAGCCTGTGTGCGATAGTAGCGGTCAAAATAATCTACCAACGCAAGAGAGATTACCTGACTGTAAGATTTAAAATCCTGCCTGTCCATCGTCTGTAAATATTCCCAGGCTCTCCGTTGCTGTTCTTTGTCCAGATTAAAACGCAGGTTTGTGTTGCGGATATTGTTCTGCATGATTTATCCCCTCCTTTTCAGGCTCATATAAGCCAGAGATTCATAACCTTTGGCGGTGGCACAGATGTCATCAATGATAGTGACTCGTGATTTGTCATAAGTTCCGAAGTTACGGATCAGACATCCACCGCCGCCAACTACATACAGGCGCATTAGGTCAGGATTGTATTCATATTTGCGGAGTGTGGAAAAAAGTTCTGCCACATACTGTCTGGCAATAGAACTGATACAATCCAGATATGGTGCTGAAATGTCAGCTGTTCCAAACCGCAGAATCTGTTCTACTGTGGATTCTTCAATCTTCACTCCAAACTTGTCCAGAACAGCGTTCTTTGCAGCAATCATGCATTGGTTTACACCAAGTTTTTCTGTCCAGCATCGGCTTTCCTGAGCTTTCTTATTGTTGACATACAGAATGTTCATGGTTCCGTTTCCGATATCTGCAAGGAGATTGGTTCCCTTGAAATTTCCTAGTTGGTTTATGATAGCCGGATATCCCTGTGGGTAAAGGCTACATCCCACAAAGTGGAGATGATATTCTTTGCCGTTGAAACGATAATGGACTTCTGGATTCTGGAGCAGATAGGAACGAAAAGCTTCTCTTTGATTTCTGATCCATGTCAGAGGAAGTCCGGCAGCCAGATGAACATCTGCTTCACGGATGGAAAAGACATTCAGTTCCCTTGCAATAGCCATTAGCGTCAGAAGATAATATTCTTCGTCCATAGCTTTATCCGGGATAAATTCTTTGTGTCCTTCGCCAATCCGGTAGTAAATGCCGTTATATTCCAGAATATTTCCGGTGAAGAGTGGTTCTGTTTCATAGGCTTTGATTCCGGTTGGTGTGACTGTGTTTGCTGTTTTCATGTTGCCGTAGCCATGATCTACAGCGATGATTTTTGTGTTTCTGAGTTCTCGCATAAAAAATACCTCCGTTTTCGTATTGATTGATTCAGCAGGTCATACCGGTGTGGTACTGCTTTGCTGTGAGATAAGCATACGAAAATCGGAGGTAAAAGACATTGAGTGGAAATTGAGCTGGAATTGAGAAAAAAGATATATTGTGCGTACGTTCTTCATGTACTCTTGTTGTGATTTCATTGTTTTTTATCGTATAATATGGATACTGGAGGTGGTTTGGATGAAATACAAGATTTTAGTTGTCGATGATGATAAAGAATTGGTGAAAATGCTTTGTAGTTATTTTAATATGAAACAATATGAAACCATTACGGCTACAGATGGAATGGAAGCATTAAATAAAATAAAAATGAAACCGGATATTATTTTGTTGGATATCAATATGCCACGCATGGATGGGATTGAAGTATGTCGTCTGATACGCAGTAAAGTGTTATGTCCAATTTTATTTCTAACAGCAAGAGTTGACGAAGATGATAAAATTAATGGGTTGCTTTCAGGTGGGGATGATTATATTACGAAACCATTTAGTCTTCGGGAGTTGGAAGCGAGGATTGTTACAAACATAAAGAGAGAAGAAAGGCATCAACAAAAAACGGAATACCGTTTCATGGATGAAATGCTGATTGATTATTCTGAAAAAATAGTAGCTATAGCTGGACACAGGATGGAGTTCACAAAAATTGAGTATCAGATTATTGAATTCTTATCCATGCATCCAGGGCAGGTGTTTGATAAAGAACGTATATATGCACAAGTCTGTGGATATGATGCGGAAGGGGACAGTAGAACGATAACGGAATTAGTACGGCGTATAAGGAAAAAAATAGCGGATTATTCAGAAAAAGAATACATAGAAACTGTATGGGGGATTGGATACCGATGGAAAAAATAAGAAACTTGTCACTGAAAAAAACAATTCTGCTTTATTTTGTGATCAGCTTAACGGCAGCATTTCTGTTATCTGGATTTACAGTTCATTTTGCAAGAAATATGCAGAATAAAATATGGGAAAAATATATTGATTATGCAGATTATACGGACATGTTTCAGCAATATGGAAAGAAATACGAGATTGAGATATCAAGACCTAATCAATCACAGATGAATCGTTTGGACCATCATCTTTCGGAAATGTGTGACTTTATGGAAACATATTCGGTACTGATTTTTTCGATTGTTGGGAGTGTTGTTGCGGTATTCTTTTTTTATAAAAATAAGTTAAAGACACCTCTACAGGAACTAAAAGATGCCTCACAAATGATTGCAGATAATGAACTGGATTTTCATGTGTCCTATGAAAATAAAGATGAGATGGGAACTTTGTGTAAAGAATTTGAAATGATGCGAAGTGATTTATCAGATAACAACAGAAAGATGTGGCGAATGATTGATGACGAGAAGGCTTTGCGGAATGCAATTGCACATGATATACGTTCTCCACTTTCCATATTGCGTGGGTATCAGGAAATGCTCTTAGAGTTTGTTTCTGCTGAGAGTATAAAAACAGAGGATGTTATTGATATCTTACAAACAGGCATGTATCAGATTGACCGTATAGAGCATTTCACGGAAAACATGAGAAAAATGTCCCATTTAGAACAGAGGGAACTGCAATGCTCAGAGATAGAATTATCGGAACTGGCAAAAAAGATTGAGGCAGAAGCTGCCATGCTGTCCAAGAAGGAAAGTAAATTATGTAAGGTAGAAAGAGTGCAGGAACAAAACATTGTGAAAGTGGATGAGGAACTTGTCATGGAAGTGACAGACAACTTACTGGAAAATGCGGTTCGATATGCACAAAAAAGTATTGCTTTGCAGATAAAGAAAAAGGATGGTTTTCTTATAATTTCTGTTGAAGATGATGGAATAGGATTTGTGGATACTGAGGAAAAAGTAACAGAACCATTTTATCATAAGAATCCACAAGATGATTTAAAGCATTTTGGCCTTGGTATGTATATTTCTCGTATTTTCTGTGAAAAGCATGGAGGAAATTTGAAAATATATAATGCCAGACAAGGCGGTGCTCATGTAGAAGCTCTTTTCAAAGCTGAATAAAAATACTTTATAAGGCTGAAATCACAAATAAAGTGGTTTTAGTCTTTTTTGTTGTGAATTTATTGAGAATTGATTTGTATGATGTTGTTAAAGAAATAAAGAAAGGAAGAGATACAATGAAAACAATCATAAAAAGAAGTATACTTGATTATTTAAAGAACCCTGTTTTGTGGATTGGCTTGATTATTATAGTTGCCAGTATGTATCAATGTCTGTCACCGTATTTGCAAATTCATTATATCAAACAGAATGAACAGGTCACACAAAATGATGTAGAATTGGAAGATGCCGATGTCATGGATGGGTACATTCCCACATCTGATGATAAAGAAAGAAGAAGGGAGTGGGAAGATACGATCAAAGAGACGTTAATGGACACCTCCCAAAATGGTTTTGGATTTAGCAGGCAGGAAGCGGATCATGTAATGAAAGAAATTCAGAATATGGATGTAAAGACTGCTTCTGAGTTTTTGGAATCCCAATATGGCTATTATAATGCAATATATGCTTATGAGGACCTTGAAATTCATAAGGGGACAGCAGAAGAAATCAATCATTATATCGAGCGGAAATTATCCGAACATTCTTTTTCCTGGTACTTTGCCAAAAAATTTACGGATTTTGCAGGATTGCATATGGCCTTTTTTGCAACAGTCTTGCTATCATTTTTATTTATTCAGGATACACGAAAAAGTACCTATGAATTGTTACATACAAAGCCTGTTACGGCAGTCCAATATATATGTGGGAAAGTAATAAGCGGATTCATTAGTATGCTGGGAGTATTAGTGATTTTGAATGTTATATTCTTTATGCTGTGTTTGAAAACGTCTTTAGAATCGGGCTTTCCAGTAACACCAATTGATTTTTGCGTGAATTCTCTGATCTATATTATTCCGAATCTTTTGATGATATGTTGTGTCTATACAATTACAGCAGTAATATTTAAAAATCCGCTTCCGGCAGCACCAATCTTGTTTTTACACATTATATATTCAAATATGCTGACCATGAAGAATGATATTTATTATATGAGACCGTTCTCTATTATGGTGCGATTCCCTGGCAGATTTTTTGAAACACATGTAGCCAAAATGTCAAACATAAATCAGATTATTCTTGTAATTTCATCAGTTATATTAGTATGTATTTCTGTTACAATCTGGAAAAGGAGGAGGGTTCATTGAAAACGGAACTAAAAAACTGCCTGTCGTTATATAAGATTTTTTATTCATGTGCATTTATACTGATATTGTGTGCTATTCATCCGATTATATACTATGAAGAAATCGGTTCAGCGATTCAGTCGCCAATAGCATTTTTAACAATTATTTTTTGTAGTGACACATATTTGATGGAAGTAAAAAGTAAGCGTGCCGATGTATTTCATTTGTATGATCAAAAAAAGCAGTTAAAAGTAATATCGCAGAGAGTGGGCGTTCAAATATTATATTTATTAATACTTTCCTGTGTTGGATATGTTTTGTTTTTCTGGCAAAAACCGGGCAGTGTAAACGAAGGCATTTCGGGTATTCAGATATTTCTTTTATATTCATTGCAATGTTTGGAACTATCTGGCTTTGGAGTATATGCTCTGTGATTTTGTGTACATTGCTTCGAAATATGTGGGCAGGTATTGGATGTTTATTTGGAATTGTCATTGGACTTATATCAAAAGCGGGAAGTTCATTTTTCGGAAATCTGGGATTGTTTTCTTTCAGCTTTTGTGAACCTACTCAATTAATGTCCGAGAGTTGGATTTATGGAACGCTTGTGTCTTTTATAGCGGGGCTGTTTTTATTTGCAGTATTACCAATGACTTTAAAGAAAAGAGGATAGATTATGAGTATTAGAATAAATGATTTAACAGTTAGATTTAAAAATGGTGTAGTTGCAGTAAATAAGGCATCTCTTGAAATACCTAAGGGAATTTACGGACTTTTGGGTGAGAATGGTGCCGGAAAAACCACTTTGATGAGGGTTCTTACAACTGTTTTAAAACAAACGGAAGGAATGGTTTCCCTTGATGGAATTCTGTATAACGAGGGAAATTATGAGAAAATACAGAAAAAGATTGGTTATCTTCCACAGGAAATCGACTTATATCCGAATCTTACGGTGAAAGAATGTCTTGTATATATGGGGGGACTGTCAGGAGTAGCCAGAAATGACCTCGAACAAAGAATTACCTATTATCTGGAAAAGACTTCTCTTACAGAGCATCAGAATAAAAAAATGCGGCAATTATCTGGTGGTATGAAGAGACGTGTCGGACTCATACAGGCACTTCTTAATAATCCGGATTTTTTGATTATTGATGAACCTACCACCGGGTTAGATCCGGAAGAAAGAATCAGGATCCGCAATCTTTTGGTTGATTTTTCAAAGGATAGAACTGTGCTGTTTTCCACTCATGTAGTAGAAGATTTAGCAGCAACCTGTACACAGCTTGCCATTATGAAAAAGGGAAGTTTTTTATATTCTGGAAGCGTGAGTGGGTTGCTGGAAAATGCAAAGGGCTGTGTTTGGAATTGTACGGTACAAAATGCAGAAGAAGCCCGTTTGTTAGAAGCCAATTATTCTATATCATCTAAGCAGTATGTAGAAAATGGAATTCATATGAAAGTATTAAGCAAAGGAAAGCCAAATGAGAATTGTGTCCTGGATAATGATATCACTTTGGAAGATGCATATATTTATTTGACGAATAGTTGAATATAACGGCGGGCAAGTTGCCCGCCGTAAATATGCTTATTTTGTTAAAAGACCGGATAGTTTTTTTCCAATGCAAAATCCAATCTGTGGATATAACTCCTGAATTTCCTGATATTTTGCTTCAATCATTTCTGGTTCATCAGCCCAGATCTTTTCATATATTTTGAAAGCTCTTTTAAAATGTGTTTTGGCTTGCGGAAGATTGGCAGTCATCAGATAAATGGTTCCAAGGGTTTCCTGTACTTTGGCATAATCCAGACAGTCATCGGAATGGTATTCCTTGATGATGCCGGATAATTTTTGCAATTCAGAGATGCCTCTTTCGGGTTCCTGCTGTTCTGTCAGGAACATTGCATAATTGGCAATCTGAGGTATGCTGTCATTTATATGAAGCAGGTTAAATTGGTCAAGCAGTGAGATGCTTTTTTCCATGTGTTCTCTTGCAAGATCGGGATAACCGTTCATGCGGTAAAGTCCTCCAAGATTGGCATGAAGGTTAGAAACGAGGCGAGCATTGTCAGCAGTGATATTTTCTATCTGGGCAAGTGCATCTTTTTCCAGTTTTATTGCTTTTTCAGGTTTGGTTTCAAGGGTTGCCTGAAAATCCAGTAATAACGCCCGGTCAGAGTTGGTGCCAATGCTTTTTGTCTTTAACAGCACCTTCAGTTCCTGAATGATTCCCTTCATACCTTTGTGATAGTTATAGTTATCCATGTATGGAAATGCATTTTCCAGAAAAAGCAGATACTTTGGCATATCATCTTTTTCAATTAATTCTATGATATTTCCGATTGTTTGAAATAGCTTTTTATAATAATCTACTTCCATTCCATGCATTAAACATATGTGCTGTAAAGAATCCAGAAACGTGTGACAACTACTTACAGATGGTTTTGTCTCTGAAAGGGTGATTTCCTGAATCATCGGATGCAGAGAGATAGTGCGACGTGTTGTTGTCTGAACGAAACCAGTCTCAATTAAATCGTTGATTTCATTTAGTGTGGACAGTTCCAGCCATTTGGCAAATATACGGGCAGAAATACCGGTGGAAGGAAGAAAGCACATATTACACATGATATCCTGCTGTTTAAGAGATAAAGTGTATAAAGAAAACAGCGTATGGATATGACTATAATAGGTGGCTTTGCTGCTTTGTCCATCTTTGATTATTTTAATTTTATCTTCGTTATGGAAGATGCTTTTTCCACCTGAAGTCTTGTTAATAACTGGTCTGGAGTCGAGATTCCATTTTCCAGAAGTTTTGCTGCCAGTTCCACGGCAAAAGTATGAGAGTGAACAGTTTCGATGATCTTTTCAACTGTTGCACGGTATGCGTCTGCCTCTGAATAAAATGCTGATGCCAGCTGTAAGAGAGCGTTCATATCCTCTATTTCTTTTAATGGCAGAGTACAGTATTCATCCAGTTTGCTTCTGGTTGTAAACAAAATCTGGCAGCGATATTTTAATACTACTGACAGAAAGCTGTCCTGTGTGGCAGTGACATTAAAATTATCTATGATAAGCAGAGTATCAGATTTCAGGGAACGCAGGAAACGGTTATGTCTTTGAAACCGTTCCTGTTCAGTGCTTTCCGGAAGATCGTCAATAAAATCCATGTCAGTAATATCCTGATGAAGATTGCCGGTATATTCTACATAAAGGATATTGGTGTATTGCTTTATGTACCGCTTTGCGTAGGCTTTGGCAAGTTCACTTTTTCCAATTCCGGCGATTCCGCAAAGAAAAACATGACGGTTTTCCTCAAGCATGGTATATAATTCTTCCAGTTCTTTATCTCTTCCGATAAAATGACGGCATGGTTTCGGAACCTCACTGTCCATAATATAATCCAGCACAATGGGGGATAAAGCGCCTCCGGCGAGCAGCTTCTGATTTTTGGTATTACGTTTGATGAATTGGCGTTCCATGCCAAAAGAAATCAGTTTTGCAAGAAACAGCAGTCTTGAACTGGCTGGTTTATATAAGGGAGTCAGATTTTTCTTTTTCGCATCTGAGATGCTGTCATCCTGAATGAATAAAGTGTAAATATCTTGTATAACCATATTACAGTCAGACATCAGTGGAAGAAGATTCTGGTGGATGGTATGGGCTAATTTTTCCTGATTGGATGACTTGGAATAGTAAGCGGATATTTTAGGACTGATTTTAGCCTGACCAGTCATCCAGCGGCAAACCAGACCGTTGTCCATTGAAAATCCTGATTTGTCGGATCATCCATAAAATCTTCAAATAATTCGTATAAAAAATCAGGCTGACTCATTTGATTACTTTCGCTGATATGATTTTTTAAGCAAGTGCTAATAGAAGAAAAATCGCATCGATTCAATAGAAATTCCCCTTTCGTAGTTAAGATTAAGTATATCTATCATAACACGAACATACATTCGATTCAAGAAAATACGGATATTTTTAAAGTGATTGTGTCAATTTACAATCAATTTCTATTCAATGTGGTTTTCCGGCAGGTTCTGTAAAATAAGCTCAGATCAAAACAATAACGGGAGGAGCTTATGCAACAGAATATTGAATTTGAGCGGTGCATTGATTTTCTGGTACGGATGATTGATAAGTACGGCGCTGAAGTCCTCCGGGAGTTGGAGGAAGAAAAACAGAATAAGGAAGAAAAAGAAGCGGCAGTTTCCTGAAATACAAAATGTAAATCAGACTGTCGCTTTTTTCATGCATTTTTAAATCAAATAAATTTTAAAAGCTGATGCAGAGTGTGTGGCTCATTATTCTGAGAAGCGGTAATACGAGTATCAAATGGCTTGAAATGATTCTGCGTATAAAAGCTCAGAAGAAATTCATTATCTTCGCATTCAAGAAACTCCATAACGCCACCTACGGAATATTTGAGACTGGATATGGTTTCCAGTGCAAATCCCAGTAGAATATTTCCAGGAATTCGTTTTTCCTTTGGAAGAGAATAGTTCTTTCCCAACTGGGCGATCAGGTAAGCTGCGGTAGTATAGGATTGTGTTTCTTCATCCAAAATACTGACACGGGACAGCTTTTTTGCCATTGTCTTGCTGATATTTGAAGCACGGACAGAGATGGGTTTTACTGTAAGTGAAAAATAACCAACCAATGAAGCATCTTCAGCATCAAATACCAGATAAGTGATAGATTGATCTTTTTTGGTAAACTCAATCGCATTATGTAATAAAAAGTATTCCACATCGAGATTTTTGGGACAAGAAAAATCGGAGAGTAAGTCGTAAAGACTTTCCTCTCCGATATATGTCGGTTCGTCTTTATCCAAATATGCCCGAATATTAACGGTAAAATATTTATCAGACATGTTTTTTCTTCCTTTTTGACATTAAAGCTAAGATTTCCTGTGGGTTCGTTAACTGACGTCCGGGAAGTGTCTGCTTTGGTGTGCGGTCACGGTCGGCTTCGTCAATTGCTGCGACAAAACGCTTTATGCTATTTGGATTGGATACGACAAAATTATGAGTAATACTTGAAGTAGCCATACTAACACCTCCTCTTTTTTGGCTTTTTTGTGTATTTATAGTATATGCAATGTGTGATAAAAACACAATATCGAAAACAAAAATAATTTCTAAATAATTTTCAAGCCGGACATTTATTAGACGCTTCCGGTAAGCGAACAATATTTTCGAGCCAATCATTTATAAGTCGCCAATGGTGGGCGGGCAATATTTTGATAACAGAAATGCTCTGTATCTAACTTAATTATACGATTGGCGAAGAAATGCGTCAATACGGAAAATAAGTATTGAAAATAGTTGGAACAAGTACTAAAATTAAGTTGGGACATTGAATGGAAGTTATGTTACGAGATAATAAGAATTGTAGGTGGAAGGTTTGAACATAGAAGCATATGATGCTGATTCATTGAGAAAAATGGTTAGGTTGCTTGAATATGAGAACAAGATATTAAAAGATAAATTGAAGAAAGCAGGCATTTCATATGAAGAGGTGAATCCTTTTGAAGAAAAAATAGAAAGTGCAGAAGAATATGACCTGGATCAAGGGAGTCGTATTGTAAATCCGCCATATATTACAGAGAAAATGGCAATACGTTTCTTTTCGATGTTTTGGGGAAGAGAAGATGTATATGCCAGACGGGGAAAGAACGGGGGTTATTTTCCACAATGTGCAAATCGTTGGAATGACCGGCTTTGTCCTAAACAACGTAAAGAGAAGGTATTTTGTGATGAATGTGAAAATACCAAATGGATAAGTCTGGATGTAAAAAAAATAATTGCTCATTTGTTAGGCACAAAAGAAGATGGATCAGATGTAATAGGTGTATATCCTTTACTGCCAAATGGAACATGCAGATTTATTGTATTTGATTTTGATAATCATGAAAAAGGAGCAGAGGTTACGGACTTTGCAAATACGGATAATGAGTGGCATAAAGAAGTGGATGCGCTTAGAAAAATGTGTGAGCTTAATGGTATCAGACCTTTAGTTGAGAGATCTCGATCTGGAAAAGGTGCCCATGTATGGATTTTCTTTAAAAAGGCAATATCTGCGGCAACAGCAAGGAATTTTGGATTTCTCCTGTTAGACAAGGGTTCAACTTCCATCAATCTGAAATCTTTTCATTATTATGATAGAATGTATCCTTCGCAGGATGTGGCAAGCAGCATAGGTAATTTGATTGCATTGCCATTACAGGGGCAGGCACTTAAAAATGGAAATAGTGCTTTTGTAGATGAAAATTGGAATGCATATCCTGATCAATGGGATGCTCTTTTCAATAAAACAAAAAAGCTGGGAATAGAAGATGTTGAACAATGCATGGCAAAATGGCAGGGAGAATTAGCAGAAGTCAGAGGAACGCTTACTAATATTGAGAAGAATGTCAGACCGAAACCATGGAAGAAGAAATGTGAGTTTTGTAAGTCAGATGTTGTGGGCAAGCTTCATATGGTATTGGGCAATGGAGTTTATATTGATACTCTGAATCTTATGCCAAGAATACAAAATCAGGTCCGTAGTTTGGCGGCATTTGATAATCCGGAATTTTACAAAAATAAAAGGCTGGGATATTCTAATTATTATAATTTCAGTACTGTATATTTAGGTAAGGATATAGATGGATATATACAGATTCCGAGAGGACTGCGGGAAAATATTATACAGGAATGTGAAAAAGCAGGCATTTCAGTTGATGTTTCAGATCAAAGAGAAACAGGACAACCTATCAGAGTATCTTTTAAAGGTGATTTGCGAATGCAACAGGAATTAGCAGCAGAAAAATTATTATCACATTCAGATGGGGTTTTGAGTGCGGCAACTGCATTTGGAAAGACTGTAGTATGTAGTTACCTTATTGCAGAGCGAAAAGTAAATACGCTCATTTTGCTGCAAAATAAAGATTTGCTTAATCAGTGGGTTGATGAATTGAATCATTTCTTAGAGATAAGAGAAGAACCACCGGAATATGAAACAAAAACAGGAAGAAAGAAAAAAAGAAATAGTGTGATAGGCGTTTTGCACGGAAATAAAAATACATTGACAGGGATTATAGATGTTGCAATGGTTGGTTCAATGTACAGCAGAGGAAAATTTAATGAACGGATTAATTCTTACGGAATGGTAATTATGGATGAATGTCATCACGCAGCTTCTAACACATCTATGGAATTATTGCAGAAAATAAATGCAAAATACGTATATGGTGTTTCTGCTACACCTAAACGTGGTGACAGTCTTGATCGGATCATCTATATGCTGTTAGGACCTTTGAGACATAGATTTACTGCATTGGAGAGGGCTAAGGAACAGGGGATTGGACATTATTTTGTCCCAAGATACACAAGAGTAGTTGATACTGCAGAAAGCAAGGATAATATTAATAAAGCATATAATTTGATTAGTACCAGTAAGGTGCGCAATGAAATGATCATAGATGATGTTATAACTTGTGTTGCAAGAAAACAAACTCCTGTAATTTTGACAAGATTTAAGGAACATGCAAAATTTTTACATGATGCCTTAAAGAAAAAAGCAGATCATGTATTCCTTCTGTATGGGGATAATTCGGATAAGGAAAATGCTGAAATAAGAGTAAAATTAAAGCAGATACCTGAAAATGAATCGCTTATTTTGGTGGCAACTGGTCAGAAAATAGGAGAAGGGTTTGATTTCCCAAGACTGGATGTATTAATGCTTGCAGCACCTGTATCTTTTGAAGGACGCCTGGAACAGTATGTAGGTAGATTAAACAGAGATTATGTCGGAAAAGAAGCCGTTTATGTGTATGATTATATCGATTCGCATGTGCGTTATTTTGATAAAATGTATGCAAAAAGATTGAGAACATATAGGAAAATGGGATTTTCAATCTGGACGCAAGAGTTGCAACCTAAACAAATAATAAATGCAATATTTGATTCTGTAAATTATACCGAAAAATTCGAGCAAGATATTGTAGAGTCAGAAAAAATGGTGGTAATTTCCAGTCCGGATATCAGACAGGATAAAATTGACAGATTTTTATTACTAGTCAAGAAGAGACAGGAAGTAGGGGTAAAGGTCACAGTTATTACAACAGATCCGGAAGATATTACTTACGGAAAGTCAGATGTATGTTATGAATTAATCAGAGCAATGCAATTGGTAGGAATAAATGTGATAACAAGAACAGAAGTAGAAGAATATTTTGCCGTTATTGATGATGAAATAGTATGGCATGGTGGGATGAATCTACTTGGAAAAGCTGATGTCTGGGATAACTTAATGCGTATCAGAAATTCACAAGTTGCAACGGAATTGTTGGAAATTGCTTTGGGATGTTCTGAGGAGAGGAGGAAAAGTGAATAAAAAGATAAAATGTGATATCTATACCAGAGTATCCACAACCATGCAGGTAGATGGCTACAGTCTGGATGCTCAGAAAGAAAAACTCGAGAGATATGCGGAATTTCAGAACATGGAAATCGTAAATGAGTATTCCGATGAAGGTAAGTCTGGAAAAAGCGTAGAGGGCAGACCGGAATTTCAGAGAATGTTGGATAATATTGAGAATGGAACAGATGAGGTGCAGTTTGTACTGGTGTTCAAGCTTTCCAGATTTGGTCGTAATGCGGCAGATGTTTTAAATTCTTTGCAGAGGATGCAGGATTTTGGAGTGAATCTGATCTGTGTAGAAGATGGAATTGACAGCTCAAAAGATAGTGGAAAGCTGATGATTTCTGTTCTGTCTGCGGTGGCAGAGATCGAACGAGAGAATATCCTTGTTCAGACAATGGAAGGACGTAAGCAGAAAGCCAGGGAAGGAAAATGGAATGGTGGATTTGCTCCGTATGGTTATGAATTAGTAAATGGAGAATTGCAGATTGCAGAGGACGAAGCAGAGATTATTCGTCTGATCTATGACAAATTTATTCATACCAATATGGGAATCTCTGCGATTGCTGCATGGCTGAACCAGCATGGATACAAAAAGAAAAAACGACAGAATAATACACTGGACGCATTTGCCGCTTCATTTATAAAGGGCGTTCTGGATAATCCGGTATACTGTGGAAAGCTGGCTTATGGACGAAGGAAAAACGAGAAAGTTTCTGGTACAAGAAATGAATACCGCATTGTAAAGCAGGAAAATTATATGCTGCACGATGGTATCCATGAAGGGATTGTTTCAGAAACAGACTGGGAGCTGGCACATCAAAAACGGGAAAAAACAGGTGTGAAATATGAAAAGACACATAGTTCGATCATGAGCATATTTTATCCGGAATATTGAGATGCCCATTATGTGGAAGTGGTATGTATGGAAACGTGAACCGAAAGAAAAAGAAAGACGGAACCTTATATAAGGATTATTTCTATTATGCCTGCAAACATCGTCGCCTGGTAGATGGTCATAAATGTGGATATCGTAAACAATGGAGCGAGGAGAAGATTAACAATGCAGTGGAAGAAGTTATTCGGAAGCTGGTGAAGAATCCGAAATTTGAAGAAGCAATTCTGAATAAAATCGGTTCAAGAATAGATACAGAAGAAATAGAAAAAGAGATTGAAAGACTGGAAAAACAGCACAGGCAACTGACCGGAGCAAAAGCAAGACTTGGACAGCAGATGGACAGTCTGGATATCATGGATAAATTTTATGAGAAGAAATATCAGGATATGGAGACAAGGTTATACCGTTTGTATGATGAGATTGAAGGCGTGGAGAACAGTATAGAAGAAGTCAAGAACCGCCTGCTGAATATCCGGCAACAGAAAATATCAGAAGAAAACGTCTATCAATTTCTTTTGTATTTTGATAAACTATATGATAAGTTCACCGACCTGGAGAAGAAAGAATTTCTTAACAGTTTTGTGGAACAGGTGGACATTTACGAGCAGGAGCAGCCAGATGGCAGATTCCTGAAGCACATAAAGTTCCGTTTTCCGGTGTATTTTGGAGACAGGGAGACGCAGGAACTTTGTTGGGACAACGAAAGTACAGTTGAAACTGTGTGCCTCTTGAGCAACCGAAAACCAGATACCACGGTAAAACTCAGCGTGGATATGGATGATTACTATCGTATTAAAGATGGTAAAGAGCCTAAATAAAATCGAATAATACACTGAATTAAAGCAGGATAGAAGCTGTTGATGCGTTAGAAGATAACGTGTCAGCGGCTTTTTCTTTTTATCTGAAAATCTATTAGTCAAATCTGAAAGGAGTCAATTCTATGGCAAAGAAAAATGTAAGGAATATGAAGGTTTGTGGACAGAGCGGTTATAAATATGAGACAGTTCCGGCAATTACATTAAAAGGAAAGTGGCTGGAAGAACTGGGATTTCATCTTGAGGATTATGTGCAGGTGAAATGTGAAAATGGTCAGCTGATTATCACGCCGGATGTGGATAAAGCACAAGAGCAGGAAGCGAAGACCGCATTTATGGATGAGGAGATTAAGAAACTGATAATCAGATACCAGAATGAAAAAGAAGAAATTACTGCAAAATATGTGGCAGAGCAGAGTGCAGGCTGTTATGGAAAGAAAGCATGAGAGGGGGAGAATGTATGGCAAGGATTATAATGTGTGGATCATTTAAAGGGGGAGTTGGCAAAACTGCCAGCTCCTGGAATTTGGCGTATTCACTGGCTGAGATGGGAAAAAGGGTTCTGGCTGTTGATTTTGACAGCCAGGCAAATCTGACAACCTGCTTCGGAATTGAAGATCCTGCGGCTGTGCCGGTGACGATTGGACATCTGATGATGAATCGGCTGGAAGATGAGGAAATGCCGGATCCGTCAGAGTTTATTCAGAGCAGAAATAGCGTGGACTTTATTTCATCATCCATGATGCTTTCAGCAGTGGACAGTAAGCTGCGGATGGAGATGGGTTCAGAGAAGATGCTGACTGGTATTCTGGAGCCGCTGAGAGGGCTGTATGACTATATTATTGTAGACACCTGCATCGCTCGGAACATTGACGATTAACGCATTGACGGCGGCTGATGAGGTGATTATTGCCGTCAATCCGCAGCTTTTGGCAATGATGGGATTGCAGGATTTTATCCGGACAGTGAAGAAAGTCAGAAGCAGACTGAATGACCGCCTGCAGATTGCAGGGATCCTGCTGACTATGTGTGATGCCAGAACAAATCTCTGTAAGGTAATCACAGAACAGCTGACGGATACTTTTGATGGACAGATCCGGATTTCTAAGAGTATCATACCAAACACAGTAAAGGTGGGAGAATCAATTTATTACAGTGAGCCGCTTCTGGAGTATGCACCGGAGAATAAGGCTTGTAAAGCATACCGGAATCTGGCAGAGGAGGTGGTTGGGGATGAAAGCTAATGCACCAAAAGAAAAGTATTTCAGGACGCACTGGATCTTCTTGCTGAGGATCCGGTGAAGAATACGCCAGTGCCTGTGAACGGGATTGTTTCTATTCCGGTTGAGGAAATACATCCGTTTCAGGATCATCCGTTCCGGCTGTATGAGGGAGAACGCCTGGAAGATATGGTACAGAGCATCAGGGATCATGGTGTGCTGAATCCGGTGATTGTGAGGAAAGCTGCAAGGGGCTATGAGATGCTTGCAGGGCATAACAGAACCAATGCGGCAAAGATAGCAGGATTGACAGAGATACCTGCGATTCAGTATTTATCAGGTTTTGCCGAAGCTGATTGAGTTGTGGGGGATGAACATCAGGACGGATGTGGAGGCTAAAAAAAACTTCATGCAACAGACCGTGAAAGGACAACTCCCCTGTTTCTTCTCCGGTGTGTGCAGTTGGGGATTTCCATCCGGGATCTGGATCTGCTGACTATCGGGATGGTGAATGATATGTTTGTGGAAAGCAGGAACGATGAGTATAAGGGATGGAGACAGGTTGCCACGCAGGAGGATTTTGACAGGTTCTGATCTGATGAAATGTGGTGACAGGATGTTTCAGAAAGGGTATAATGGGTTTATCAAAGTCGGGATTTGGAGGAGATTCTTATTTATGAAAAAAGGAATAAATAAATCAATCTTATTTTATATTGCATCAGTTCTGTTTCTCGTAGCCTCAGCTATAGACTTTACGAGTGGAAATGAAAATTCTATGGCTATAGTATGGTTATGTCTTGGTTCTTCGTTTCTTTGCTTGGGTTCGACTCATAAGAAAAAGGAAAACAATACAGATGATAAATAATTTCCTGCTTGTATTGCTGGAAAATCGGGATTCATAGAGTCCTTTTGTGATTTGCAACTGCTGGTTGACAGATTTACAGCCTGAAATGGTGGAATGCAAACAGCAAAACTGTTATATTTAGCTCATAAAATCTGCAAAAGGAGGAAAAAATGATTTTAGCTGATAAGATTACAGAGGAAAGAAAAAAGAATGGATGGTCACAGGAAGAACTAGCCAATCAGTTGGGCGTATCCAGACAGGCAGTATCTAAGTGGGAAAGTGCAGGAGCTGTTCCAGATTTGCAAAGAATTTTACAGATGTCGGAGCTTTTTGGTGTTAGTACAGATTACCTATTAAAAGATGAAATGAAAGCAGAAAATATCACCTATCACGAAAGTACTGAAAGCTATGCAGAACCGTTGAAAAAAGTAACTATGGAGAATGCAAATGAATTTCTTGACATGAAAAGAAATGGATCCAAAGTAGTGGCAAACGCAACAAGTATGTGTATCTTAAGTCCAATATTATTGATTGTTCTTGTGACAATGGCAGAAGATAGCGTATTTC
Source organism: Blautia sp. AM47-4 (assembly GCF_003479865.1). Classification (NCBI taxonomy): domain Bacteria; kingdom Bacillati; phylum Bacillota; class Clostridia; order Lachnospirales; family Lachnospiraceae; genus Blautia; species Blautia sp. AM47-4. The sequence goes on along the minus strand of NZ_QUHY01000014.1, from coordinate 1,028 downwards.
ATGTTTCGGAATCTCTGGCAACAGTATTTGGATGTGTTTTTTTGCTTGGAATGGTTGCGGCAGCCGTCTTTTTGTTTATTACATATGGAATGAGTGAATCACATATGGAACATTTTGAAAAAGAATGCTTTGAAACAGAGTATGGTGTATCTGGAATGGTACGAGAAAAAAAAGATTCCTATGAACCAATTTTTATCAGAGGAACGGCTGTTGGGGTAGTGCTTTGTATACTGGCAGTGATTCCGACAATTATTGCCGAATCTATGGAAGCGTCCGACTATTACTGTGGTCTTTCCGTTGGATTACTGCTATTCATACTTGCAATAGGAGTGAATCTGTTGGTTCGTGTTGGGATGGTAAAAAGCAGTTACGATACCCTTCTTCAGGAAGGGGAATATACAAAAGAAGAAAAACTGTTTAAGAAAAAGACTGACACGTTTTCTGGTGTATATTGGTGCTTGACTACAGCGATTTACCTTGCATGGAGCTTCTGGACGATGAGCTGGGATATTACATGGATTGTATGGCCGGTTGCAGGTGTTTTGTTTGCAGCATTGCTTGGTGTGGCGAAAATGGTGTTAAAGAGTGGCAGTGAAACTCAGCACTATATTTAAGATGGAGTTAAGTTTATTTTCCGCATATTATACTCATCCAGAAATTCAAGTTTGGAGAATTGAAAAAAACGGAATTTACCTATTAAGACATATAAACTCTTGACAATAAAGCTCCTATATAGTATGTTTTTAATAAACTACTATATAGGAGCTTTTGTATGGAAATGAATGGAGGATTTCTTGTCACCAAAATAAAACAGCTTGGAGACCGGATTTTTGAGAAGATTCTCAGTGAAAAGAATATTGATGCGTTTAATGGAGCCCAGGGACGTATTCTTTATGTGCTGTGGCAGGAGGATGGTATCTCAATCAGGTCACTCTCGACTAAATGCGGATTAGCGATAACATCTCTTACTACGATGCTGGAAAGAATGGAAAATCAAGGGCTGATAAGCCGTGTTCAGTCTGAAACGG
>NZ_QUHY01000013.1:0-104590 GCF_003479865.1 Blautia sp. AM47-4 | reverse complement strand
ATACTAGCTAATTTATCCCTTTTACTGTTTTAAAGGATCTTTCGATCGTTTTGAATTACTTATTCAGAACTTTCGAGGATGTGTTTCACTGTTTAATTATCAAGGATCTTTGCTGTTCCGACTCGGATCAGCTCATTTATTTTATCACAGAACTTTTCGTTTGTCAAGAACTTTTTTAATTTATTTTTTGAAGCTCTTTCGAACTTCTTTGCTGTTCTCTCGATCAGCAACTCGTTTATTTTAGCAAACTCATTTACTTTTGTCAAGAACTTTTTTCAAGTTTTTTGAAGCAGTTTTTGCAACCCGCGGCAGCCACCCGGCTCCGAACTAGGTTTTTCTGTTTCAAAGAAACTCATTCGCATCAGCTCTCGCTGACAGCTTAGTTATAATAACACCGCCCAAAGCAAAAGTCAACACCTTTTTTCGAATTTTCTTATTTTTAGAAAAATATAGTTAATTCTGTATATTCATTCTTTTATCTAACTACTTGTTAAATGCAAAAAATCAACAGAAAACACTTTCTGTGACATCCTCCACCACCTGTAGAGGTGGGGGCTTCCCTAACCTCGGTAGGTTTGGTTCTCGTTCGATAGCACCAATGTGCTAAGCATAGGCGAGCTATCCCCGTGTGTCCCACGGTTTTATTATATTACGTTACGGTCATGCCACTACCAGCCGCATTCCCTCATTTCTGATATTAACAGCCGCATTTACATCTCTGTCGTGATGGGTTCCGCACTGCGGACAATCCCACTCTCTGACCGCAAGTTTTCTTGTCTCTGCGTTCCTGTAACCACAAACTGAACAAATCTGACTGCTGGCGAAAAATTTGTCCACCTTCACAAGTTTTTTACCCTGTTCCTCAAGTTTGTATTTCAAGAACCCTGTGAACATTCCCCACCCGTTATCTGAAACAGATTTTCCAAAGTTCAGCATCTGTGACATTGCTTTCATATCTAGGGATTCTATACATACACAATCATAAGCATTTGCTAGCTGCCTTGACAGCTTATGCAGAAAATCCTTTCGTTGACTGGAAACCTTTTCGTGGAGTTTTGCCACCTTGATTCTCTGCTTGCTACGGTTGTTCGAACCTTTCTGCATTTTGGAAAGTCTGCGCTGCTCCCTCACTAATTTTTCCTCTACATTCCTGTAATACTTCGGATATGCAGGTTCATTCCCGTTGCTGTCACGATATAATTCATGCATGGAAAAATCTAACCCCAGAAAACTCTGCATCTCTTTTTCCTGTACTTGATTTTCATACTCAAAAAGAATACTTGCATAATATTTTCCGCCTGGTGTCTGGCTTACTGTTACAGATTTTAATTTGTATTCTTTCGGAACAGCTCTGTGTTGTTTTAACCGGACTTGGCCGGCTTTCGGCAATTTCAAATATCCATTCAATATGGCAATGTTTCCGTTGATACAGATCGTTGAATAGCTCTTTTTATTCTGTTTTTTAGATTTAAACTTTGGAAAACCTGTCTTCGGCTGTTTGAAAAAATTCTGAAATGCCGTATCAAGATGCCGAAGCGATTGTTGTAATGCGACACTGTCTACTTCCCTCAAAAATGCGTATGCTTCTGTTTTCTTCATTTCAGCCATTTCTTTTGCACAAACCGTGTAAGTTACCGCGGTTTTGTCCTCCTCATACTGCCTGATTTTTCTGGCAAGCCAATGGTTGTACACCATTCGGACACAGCCGAACGTTCTGGCAAACAAAACTTTCTGCACATCATCGGGGTATATTCTGAATTTATATGCTTTGTTTGCCATGTTGGTCACTTCCTTTTTCGATCCGTTTGTCCCTGACTTTCAATGTATTTTTTGATTACTTCCATCGGGCACCGCCCGTTGTGAGCAGGCAAAAACTCTGGCTCCAGAAATGTTCTTTCCATAATTTTTGCTTTATCTGTGGAAATTCTTTTTTCAGAAGTCTGCTGCTTGCACTTTTATATGCGTTTATGAACTTGCTTATTTCTGTATTTGGATGCGCCTTGAAAAGTATATGCACATGGTCTTTATCGTGATTCCATTCTTCAAGGGTGATATTGTAATTTGGAGCAATATACGCAAAGATCTCTTTTGCCCTGCCGGAAATTGCGTCATCAAAAACCTGTCTGCGGTACTTAACCACAAGAACAAGATGATAGTGCAGTAAAAACACTGAATGTGCATTATTATCCAAATCCATTGTATTTCGACCCCTTTCTGCCATTCGACTGATTCTATTATACCATGATTAGAACCCACTATCAAGAAGGTAACGGACGCAATTCATCTCCCACCTTAGAGGTCGGAGTCTTCTTGCTGAAAGAGGATAAAAGTCCGTTTTCTGCTGACTTTTCTTCTTATTATTAGTCAAGCGGATATTCGCAATCCGTTTCGCTACTTGCTCATAACCGAATAACTGCTTCGCAGCTTATCAGGAGTGACTTGTACCACTCCTGATACAACAAGTCCCAACCCACTGCTTATTGCTCCACGCAATGGAAGCAGGGGACTTGCTTGATTCGATTAAATCACTTTCGTCGTCCACTCCGAGCAGTCCCATACGCTGGTTGCCAGGCCATCATAAAATTCCGGCTCATGGCAGACCATAAGAACAGTTCCTTTGTACTCTTTCAGTGCGTTTTTTAACTCCTCTTTTGCGTCTACATCGAGATGGTTGGTCGGCTCATCGAGGACAAGAAGATTGGTTTCGCGATTGATCAGTTTACAGAGGCGAACTTTTGCCTGTTCTCCTCCTGAGAGCACACGCACCAGGCTTTCAATGTGCTGTGTGGTAAGACCGCATTTGGCAAGCGCCGCACGGACTTCATACTGAGTATAGGATGGAAATTCTTCCCAGATTTCCTGGATACAGCTGTTGGTGTTTCCTTTTGGCATTTCCTGCTCGAAATATCCGATTTCCAGATAGTCGCCAAGCTCCACGTCTCCGCCAAGGGACGGGATCAAACCGAGGATACTCTTTAAGAGTGTTGTTTTTCCAATTCCGTTGGCACCGGTGAGCACGATCTTTTCGCCACGCTCGATCGCAAAGGTCAACGGTCTGGAGAGCGGTTCTTCATAGCCGATCACAAGTTCTTTTGCAGTCACAACGAAGCGGCCCGAAGTGCGCGCAGTGCGGAAATGAAATTCCGGCTTTGGTTTTTCTTTCGCAAGCTCGATCACATCCATCTTATCCAGCTTCTTCTGCCGTGACATAGCCATGTTTCTGGTTGCCACACGGGCTTTGTTTCGTGCCACGAAATCCTTCAGTTCACTGATCTCCTGCTGCTGACGGTTATAGGCAGCTTCCTTCTGCGCTTTTTTGACCGCATAAACCTCCTGGAAGTGATCGTAATCACCAACATAACGATTCAGCTCTTTGTTTTCCATATGATAGATCAGATTGACAACACTGTTCAGGAATGGAATATCGTGAGAGATCAGAATGAAGGCATTTTCATACTCTTCAAGGTATCGTTTCAGCCAAGTGATATGTTCCACATCCAGGTAGTTGGTCGGCTCATCCAAAAGAAGGATGTCCGGTTTTTCCAAAAGTAATTTTGCCAGAAGTACCTTCGTTCTCTGTCCGCCGGAAAGTTCGGTGACATCGCGTTCGAGACCGATCTCTTCAAGACCAAGCGCACGGCCAATCTCTTCTATTCTGGAATCCAGAATATAAAAATCATGTGCATCCATCATCTCCTGGATCACGCCGAGTTCTTCCATCATTGCATTCAGCTCGTCCTCGGAGGCATCGCCCATGGAATCGCAGATCGTGTTCATCCGCTCTTCCATCTCGTACAACCAGGAAAAAGCACTTTTTAACACATCACGGATCGTCATACCTTTTTCCAGAACGGTATGCTGGTCCAGATAGCCGACACGGACGTTTTTTGCCCACTCAACCTTTCCCTCATCCGGCATCAGCTTTCCGGTGATGATGTTCATAAAGGTTGATTTTCCCTCGCCATTTGCACCTACCAGACCGATGTGCTCCCCCTTTAGCAGGCGGAACGATACATCTTCAAAAATCGCACGGTCGCCGAAGCCGTGGGACAGATGTTCTACATTTAAAATACTCATGCATAAATTCTCCTTCTTCTGTTGTATTGGAATTTTCCGATCTCCTGACCGTTTTCTTTTTCATATTATAGTCTGAATCATTATATAGGGAAATTCCCTCTTTTGGCAAGCTTTTTCTATACCGTCCCAGGCTTTTATCCCGTATCCGGAAAGTATCCTTTTCCGCAACAAAAAAGAAGAACTCCTTCGGAAAAAGGTTCTCCTCTCAGAATTCTTCTTTCTGTTTTTTTGTTCCAAAACCATAACCGTTTCGGAATTTTAAGAACATTTCTTTTTTTGTCCGTACACCCACTCCGAATACATTTCTTTTACGGATGGATACATATACTCCACAAGATACTGCGAGTTCTGCATTTCTTCACGTGTAGATTCGCCGGAAAGCACAAGTGCTGCAGAAATGCCCGCCATGTTGGCGCACGCAATGTCCGTATAGAGACGATCTCCCACAAGAACAGCCTCATCGCGCGTTCTGCCTGTCATATCAAGTGCCATCTCAACCATCCGTATGCCTGGTTTTCCGATATAAGTCGGCATACGCTGGATCGCATGACCGATCATCTCGCAGATGGAACCGCAATCCGGCACGTAGCCGAATTCAATCGGACAAACATAGTCCGGGTTCGTTGCAGCGTAATCGAGCTCCGGGCGCTCTGTCAACAGCCGACAGATATCCGTCAGTTTTTGATACGTCAGTTCATTGTCATAGCTTGCAAGCACACATGCAATTCCTTCTTTCTCCGGATCGTGGGTGGTACACACACCGAAGCTCTCCAATTCCCGGATCAGAGAGTCCGTTCCCAGCACATAGACGGGACGGGATCCATATTTCTGCTTCAGATAATGCGCTGTTGCAACAGAAGCCGTCAGAAAGTTCGCGCTTGTTGTCGGGATGCCCAGCTTTGCAAATTTTTTCCGGTAATCTGCTACGCTCATCGTCGTATTATTTGTGATAAACACATAATCTCCGCCGTACTCGGACAGTCCGTTTAAAACCGGTCTGCTCCCGGAATCAGACGGTTCCCCACGCAGATGGTTCCGTCGATATCCAAAAGGAACAGCTTTTTTTCTCCAATCGGTATCACTTCGCGTTGCGGCAGGAAACGGCCACATCCGGATAATTAGTGATGACTGCGTCAACACCGGCCTCCATCAGACGCTCGATCTCCGCCTTATCATTGACCGTCCACACATGCACCGCAAGATCGCTTTCCACATACTGCTGAAGAAAGTCTGCCATCTGCACATGAAAGGTTGCCGGATGAAGAGCTCCTGTTCCGATTTTTTTCGCATAATTCACGACATCATAAATAATATCTGCGTAGAGGATGCCGGTGCTGGCTTTCGGATCCAGTTCCAGAATTTTTGCAATGCTGTAATGGTTAAAGGAAGAATAAATCACGCGATCTTCCATCCCCATCTCTTTTGTCAGCTCGAGTACCTTTTTTTCCAGGTCTTTATACCAGAAAATACCGGTTTTCAGCTCTACATTGATCGTCATTCCCGTTGGTTTTAATGCTTCATATACTTCGCGAAGCGTCGGAATTTTTACATCCTGATACTCCGGATGTGTCTTATTAAAGTTCAGGATCTTTAATTCCGCAAGCGTATAATCTTTGACAAATCCGCTTCCGTCACTGACCCGGTCGATTTCCTCATCGTGGACAACAACCATCTCGCCATCTTTTGTCAGCTGTACATCCAGTTCCACACCGTCTGCTCCCTGCTCTGCTGCAAGAAGAAACGCTTCCAGTGTATTTTCCGGTGCATATGCACTGGCTCCTCTGTGTGCCCATACTTTTGTTTTCATCTCGTATCTGTCCTCCATTTTCCGTTCCCATTTCCAAATCTGCACTCTTTTCTATCTTTTGTCCCGACTGCAGCTTTTTTCCTTTTATCGTAAGCCTGAAAACAAGTGAAAAAAGCGGTGCTGATTTTTTTACATCTTCTGCGGGATTGCTATAGATTCGGAAGCGCGCCGGATTTTTGTCTCCGACGCATTTCCAGTCATATCTGAAAAATCATTTCCGTAACTCGGATCTTCCCCTTCATAGAAACCGTTCAAACACGCTTTGGGAACTCGTTTTTCTTCACTATAGGACGAAATCTTATTTTTGTAAAGCCTGTCTCTTATTCATTTACCAGATTATAGTCCTCGATGGAGCTGTTGATCTGGGAAGCCATTGATTCTACTGCTTTCTCCGGAGTCTCGTTTCCGTTGATCATATTCTCGATTTCTGTTTCCACAATCTGTCTTGCCTCCGGGAATACAGAGAGAAGTGCGCCGGCGTACTGCGGCTTGGAATCGTGCAGCTGGTCGATTGCGGTCTGGAACTGCGGATACTGTGCTACATTATCTTTAAAGGTCTGCTCCTCATCAGCAGCTGTTGTTACCGGGAAGTAACCCGTCTCGGCATTCCAGTATGCCTGAGATTCCGGGGAAATCAGGAATTTAATAAATTTCCAGGTAGCTGCTGCTTTCATATCATCGTTGTTGTTCAATGCCCAGAGAGAGGCTCCTCCGATGGAAACACCGCCCTCATCGCCGTCCTTGATTGTCGGGAAATATGCGGTTCCAACTTCGAAGCTTCCATTGACATCCTGTAAAATCTGCTTCAGAGATGCGGTAGAGCCAAGGGTGATCGCTGCTTTTCCGGAAGTAAAGTCTGTCGTTGCGGTATCACTTCCGGCACGGCCTACGTTTGGTGCAACGTCGGCATCGTTCAGGGCTTTCCACTCATTTAAGATGTTGAGCGCTCCGCCGTTGGAATCAAATTCAACTGCAGTAGCAGCGGCATCACGGCCATTTCCATTATCCGCATAGGAAAGTCCCTGTTTACAGAGCCACTGTTCGAAATACCATCCATAGATGGAGAGTGCCAGCGGTTCACCGGCTCCGCCCTTTGTTTTCAGATCATCACCGATAGCAAGAATTCCTTCCAGGCTTGTCGGAACCTCAGTGATCCCTGCTTTTTCAAACATATCTTTGTTGTAATACAGAATCGGTGTGGACGAATTGAATGGCATCGAGTACAGCTCATTGTTTACCGTATAATAAGCAGCGATATTCGGCTCGATCTGGGAAATGTCATAGCCATCTGCATTAATCAGCTCCTGCATCGGAATGACCCAGCCGGAATCAATCATAAAGCGTGTTCCGATATCATAAATCTGTACCAGGTCTGCTCCCATATTTCCGATCTGTGCACTTTTCAGTTTGTTAATCGTATCATCATATTCTCCCTGATAAACCGCCTCAACGGTAATGCCATCGGTATTCTCTTCATTGAATTTATTGACAAGATAATCCATTGCCTCGCCATTGACACCGCCCATGGAATGCCAGAAGGTAATCGTGGTTCCCTTCGTATCCTGGTTTAAATCCGGTGCTTCTGCGCCATCTGCCGTACTTCCTGCCTCTGTGCTGGCTGTGGTTTCATCTGTTGTCGCACTCTGTGCCTCACTCGTTGTTTTTCCGCCTCCGCATCCGGTAAGCGCCATAGCTGCCATAGAAGCCGCAAGAATCGATGCAATCACTTTTTTCTTCATTTTTTTCTCCTCGTTTTTCATACAGTTTTCTATTCTTTTTTCTGTCACAGGAATCAGCCCTTGACTGCTCCTGAAAACATTCCTTTGATTAAGGCCTTCTGGCCTACGATAAAGATGGAAATGGATGGAATGATAATCATTACCACGCCCGCCAGCATCAGGGTAATCGACTGTGCATCGACGCTGTTCAGCATACTGATACCAATCTGTACGGTACGCTTGCTGTCCGAACCTGTAACCAGCAGCGGCCACATGTACATATTCCATGCATTGATAAAGGTGTAAACCGCCATTGCTCCCATTGCTGACTTTGTCAGCGGCATCAGGATTTTTACGATAAACCGCAGATTCCCGCAGCCGTCCAGCTTCGCCGATTCATAAAGAGAAACCGGAAAAGTCATGTAGAACTGGCGGAACAGGAAAATTCCCATTGCAGAGGTAAGAGAAGGCAGAATCAGAACAATATAGGTATCGAGCAGTCCGAGACTTCCTACCGTCAGATAATTGGAAATAATGGTTGCCTCACCCGGCACCATCATGGTCGCCATGACCAGCATAAACAGAATATTTTTCCCTTTGAAATCCAGGAAAGAGAAGGCAAATGCCGCAAGAGAACACGTTACAATCTGACCCAGCGTAATGCTGCCCGCAACCAAAAATGAGTTCAGGACAAAGCGTACCAGCGGAATTTTATGAAATGCTTCCACGAAATTTTCCAGCGTCGGATGTTTTGGCACGATGTTCATTGCCATTGTGTAAAGCTCGCCGGACGGCATAAACGCTACACTGATGGTATAAAGCAGCGGAAACAGCATAAACAGACAAACGATCAGGTTCATGGTAACCAACGCTGTTTTCTGAAGCATTTTCTTTCTTTTTGCTTTTGCATTCATTGCCAGATGCAGTGCCTGCAGCTCCTCTGCAGAATAAGTTTTTGGTCCGGCAATCGTAGTTGCTATTGTAGACATCAGTATTTTACTCCTCTCTTTTCCATGCGGAACATAACCAGGGTAAGCGCCATGACAATCAGAAACAAAACAACGGACTGTGCGGCTGCGCTTCCAAACCGGTAATTAAAAAACGCATCACGGTATATCGAATATACAATCAGGTTCGTGGATTCTCCCGGTCCTCCCTGTGTCAGGATTTTCACCTGTCCGAATGACTGGAATGCCTGAATAATGTTAACAACCAGTGTGTAGAACATGATCGGAGAAAGCCCCGGCAGTGTCAGCTTAAAAAATTTCTGTACTGCATTCGCTCCATCTACAGAAGCACGCTCATAAATCGAATCATCAATGTTTCCAAGTCCCGCCGAAAAATACAGGAAATTGATGCCACTGTTCAGCCATGCCGTAAGGACAGCCACACAGATCAGCGCATATTTCGGATCACTGACCCAGTTAATGCTCACATGCAGCAATTTGTTTACGATACCGATCGTGGGATTTAAAATAATCTTGAAAATCATGGCGCCTGAGCTCGATGCTACTGCCATTGGGAGTGCATAGGAAGTACTGAATACCCGGATTCCCGGGAAAGCCTTGCTGCAAAGAACTGCTCCCAGAAGGCCAAGCGCCATACTTCCGACTACAACAATCGCCACAAATTCCAGTGTAACCCAGAGACCGTTGTAAAAGGATGGATTCGATAATAAGCTTTTATAGTTGTCCAGTCCCACATACAATTTCGCTTCTCCAAGCTTGTTTGTCTTATACAGGCTCAGATAAATGGTTTTAAAAAACGGATAAAACAGAAAGATGCTAAAGATCACCATACTCGGGATTAGATACATATAAACTTCTGCTTTTTTACACTTTTCGATTACTTTTTTCACTTCTTGCTCCTTCTTATGCTGTTGCACGTTCTTCTTTTTCAACCGGCAGAGATAAAATATTTTCTTCTGTAAACGGATCAAAGATCTGTGCTTTCTCCATATCTGCATACAATGTAATGCTTTCCTTTACAGTAACCGGCACCTCGGAAGGCACTCTTGCTGTAATCAGATTTTTTCCGGTATTCATATGCAGATACGCTTCTGCACCGATCATCTCCCGCAGGTCAACAAATGCCTTCAACTGATTCTCTTCGTAACAGATCCGATGTGCGGAAGCGGTTGTTTCGTCCTGTAAATCCTCCGGTCTCAGACCTAAGATCACCATTTTTCCGAGATAAGCGCGACGAAGCACCATTTCGTTCTCTCCTTTTGCACGAAGGGTAACTCCTCCGTCTGCCTCCAGATAAACCGCTCCGTTTCTTTCCGTCACCATCGTTTCCATAAAATTCATACTCGGAGCTCCGATAAAACCGGCCACAAATTTGTTTGCCGGATGGCGGTAAATCTGCCCCGGTGTATCCGCCTGCTGCACAACACCGTCTTTCATAACAATAATTTTTGTACCAAGCGTCATCGCCTCCGTCTGGTCATGTGTAACATAAATCACCGTCGTTTTCAGTTCCTTATGTAATTTTGCCAGCTCCACCCGCATCTGTGCCCGCAGCTTCGCATCCAGATTCGAAAGCGGCTCATCCATTAAAAATGCTTTCGGCCGTCTCATAATTGCGCTTCCAATCGCAACTCTTTGTTTCTGACCGCCGGAAAGGGCTGCCGGTCTCCGGTCAAGTAAATGCTCAATTCCAAGCATTTTAGCTGCCTCATGTACCTTTTTATCAACTTCATCCTTGGGCTGTTTCCGGATTTTCAGAGAAAACGCCATGTTTTCATATACCGTCATATTCGGATAAAGCGCGTAGTTCTGAAATACCATCGAAAGATCGCGATCCTTTGCTTCTACATAATTACAAAGCTGTCCATCAATCCAAAGCTCCCCGCTCGTAATCTCCTCAAGACCGGCAATCATCCGAAGCGTCGTCGATTTTCCGCAGCCGGAAGGTCCAACAAAAATCACAAACTCCCGATCCGGTATTTCAAGCGAAAAATCCTGAACCGCATAATGTTCCTTATCATAAGATTTACAGACATTCTTCAACACAATATTTGACATTCGTTTTTCTTCCTCCTCGTCTTGTCGAGATTCATTATACCTTTCCTTCCGTAAAGCCCACTACCACCGCTTTGTAAAATACCCGTTAATAAAATAACCGGTTACTTTACAAAAAATGTCCACATTTTCCCTTATCTCCGTCTCCATCCCCTTCTTTTCCAGCCACTCTTCCAGATCACTCTTTGTAAAATCCCCGAAAATCACCCGCAAAACCAATTTTCAAAACAAATTCTGAATAGCCATTCCTTTTCCCAATACCCAACAGATTATTTTTGACACAAAAAAACGCCGCAACTCTCAAAGCTGCAGCTCTTTCTCATCACAACATACCATATTCTTCTTTCATGTCAACGCAGTGGGCGCTCCCGCTCCCACATCCGTGTCCGTCCTTCACACAGCCCCGTAACGCACACAAGGGTGATGCGCATTTGCAGGGAGCGTGTAATTCTTAGGTTCTGGCATTTTGCGTTATGCGCCAAAAATCAACTGTCTGAGCGACAGCGAGTTTTGATTTTTGGCGCATGGTTTTAGCAAAATGACAGAGCCTTAGAATTACTAGCTCCCGAAACCGCGCATCACCCTTGTGTGCGTTACGGGGCGTCCGTCCAAACCTATTCCACCGGTTCCGCCGGCACAAACACCCTGCTGTTTTCCTGTTCTTTTGGTTTTTCCGCTCTTTCCGTTGCCTCCCTGCAGAAATACTCCTGTGAATTCACCAGCGTCTTTCCGCGCTTATCCGGCTTTGTATACGTTCCGTCTGCCTGTAAAATACTGGCTTTCACATTATCCTTCATCTGGATATCAAGAATATGCATTACTTCTTTCTTGATCTGCTCATCCTCAACCGGGAACACAATCTCCACCCGTTTTTCCAGATTTCGCGGCATCCAGTCCGCGCTTCCCATAAACACCTCTTCATTTCCACCACTGTAGAAGTAGAAAATCCGCGCATGTTCCAGGAAATTGCCGACAATCGAGCGAACGGTAATATTCTCGCTGACACCCGGGATTCCAACCTTCAGACAACAGATTCCCCGGATAATCAGGTCAATCTTTACTCCGGCTGCCGAAGCACTGTAAAGCGCCGCAATAATATCGCGGTCGCATAACGAGTTCATCTTCGCAATAATATGCGCTTTCTGTCCCTTCTTCGCGTGTTCCTCCTCCATAGCAATCAGATGCAGGAATCTGTCTTTCATCCAGAGTGGCGCAACCACCAGTTTGTTCCAGTGATCCGGCTCCGAATAGCCCGAAAGCATGTTAAATACTGCTGTTGCATCCTCACCGATCTTTGCATTGCATGTCAACAGGCCACAGTCCGTATACAGCTTTGCCGTAGAATCGTTATAGTTTCCCGTGCCAAGATGTACATATCTGCGAATGCCTGTCTCCTCGCGCCGAACCACCAGTGTAATCTTACTGTGTGTTTTCAGTCCCAGAAGACCATAAATCACATGGCATCCCGCCTTTTCCAGCATCTTCGCCCAGACAATATTGTTTTCTTCGTCGAACCGTGCCTTTAATTCCACCAGTACGGAAACCTGTTTGCCATTTTCCGCCGCCTGAGCCAGTGCTGCAATAATCGGAGAATTGCCGCTCACACGGTACAGTGTCTGTTTGATCGCCAGTACATCCGGATCCTTTGCTGCCTGTTGTACAAATTGCACGACCGGATCAAACGTCATATAAGGATGATGCAGCAGGATGTCGCCTTTTCGGATGTTTGTAAAAATGTCATCCTCATTCATCAGCGCCGGAACTGCCGCCGGAATATATTTCGGAATTTTATACTCATCAAAGCCGTCGAGCCCATACATTTTCATTAAAAACGTCAAATCGAGCGGTCCCGGAATCCGGAACAGGTCGTCTTCATCGATGTCAAACTCTTTTTCCAGCATCTTCAGGAGCCGCTTATCCATCTTATCTTCCACTTCCAGACGGATCACTTCGCCCCACTGACGTTTTTTAAGCTGCTTCTGGATCTCTTTTAACAGGTCCGAAGCCTCATCCTCATCGATCGAAAGATCTGCATTTCGCATAACACGGTACGGATGCGCGCAGACCACATCGTAGCTTAAGAACAGCTTTCCAATGTTCCGCTCGATGATCTCCTCCAGAAGAATCACATACCGCTGTCCCGTCTTTTCATCCTGCGGAAGCAGAATAAAACGCGGCAGTACCGAAGGAACCTGAACCGTCGCAAATTCCAGTTCTTTCTCCTTTTCCTTCTCCTTGCCTTTCTTCTCTTTCTTATCCTCCGCACGGCTCAGAAGCGAATCCTCTTTCTTATGCACCAGTGCACCGATATTCAATGTTTTGTTCCGGATCAACGGGAACGGGCGGGCCGAATCCATGGCCATCGGGGTCAGAACCGGGTAAATGTTTTCCTCAAAATAGGAATCCACATACTCCGCCTGCTCCTTCGTCAGCTTCTCGTGCTCACTGATAATCGTAAGGCCAACGTGCTCCAGAGACGGAACCGCCGAGCGATTGTACGTATTGTACTGCAGCTGCACTAGCTCATGCGTCCGTTTGCTGATCTCGGTAAGCTGCTCCTTCGCATCCATGCCGGACAGATCCTTTTTCGTATAGTTTGCATGCACCTGGTCTTTTAGTGAAGCCACACGGACCATATAAAACTCATCCAGATTGGAGGAGGTAATGCTGATAAATTTCAGACGTTCAAACAGCGGAATACTCTTATCCCGCGCCTCGTTTAAAACACGCTCGTCGAAGCTGATCCAGCTCAATTCCCGGTTTCGAAAATATTCCGGTTTCTTATATGGTGTTACATCCATCTTGTTCGCCTCCTTACATCTGCCGTTTCATCTTAATAATCGGCTGTATGCTGAATACCTCATTGAAAAAATCTAATTTATCCTGGCACAGTCCCTGCTCCAGTGTGAAATCACGGTCAACCGTCAGAGACAAATGCAGTTCTCTCTCCTTTAAGACAGCGCGGATCGACTGGATTTTCTGCAGGTGACTCCGATCTAGTGCATTCGCCAGACGGACGATTGCTGTCAACTCCGATACGGTCAGATACTGTTCTGCACTAAGCGACGATTCCATCACCAGCTCATCGTAGGATGGAAGCACTGCCGTATTGTATTTTGCAATCAGTGCGACCATCTCCCGTTCAATATGGGACAGTCCGATGATTTCGTTTGACATGATAATATTATAGGAAGAATCCGCGACATTATTAAGGCTGATGTATTTTCCGACATCGTGCAGCATCACCGCCATCCGAAGCAGCAGCCGCTCGCGTTCTTTCATGCCGTGCATCTTTTTCGTCGCATCAAACATGGCAAGCGCCGTCATCTCCAGATTCTGGACGTGCGGCCGGTTTACTGCATACCGTTTTCCGATGTTTTTTGCCGCCATCAGAATATCATTTTCAAAGTTGTGGCTTCCTTTTTGCAGTTTCATCTGCTCCGCATATTCGTATGCGATGCCGCGCGTCATATGCACGCCCGGGATCCATACATGCTCTGCCTCCATCATGTCAATCAGACATTTGTAGATCACGGCGGACGGGTACATCAGCGAAGCATTCTCCAGCGGGATGCCAAGCTTGACAGCCAGCTCCATCGGTGACTGACGGATGATCTTTTCATACCAGGTGTTGAAATTCTCACGGGAAATGATTTTTGTCGTTTTCTCCTCGATATTCTGGTAGACACTGTCGGTGAAAACATCGCCGATCAGCATGATATTTTCGATTTTGCGGTCTTTCAGATACATCTTCTTGAAGCTCGACACTTCATTCCAGATCAGTTCCTCGACCATCTCCTCGTAGTGTTCCGTCTCGCTCTGGATTCCGGCGAGGCGCTCACGGACACGAAGACTACCCATACGGATATTCTGTGTCGTCACAAGGGCGTCCTTATCAAACAGGGAAATCTGAAAACTGCCGCCGTCGAGGTCGAGAATCGCAGTTCCCTTTTCAATGACCTTGTTGAAATTGTCCTCCATCGCCGCAAGCGCCTTGTAGCCAAGGAAACGTTGCTCCGAGTTAGAGAGAACCGTGACGGAAAGACCGGTCAGCTGACGGATTTTTCCAAGGACATAGAGGCTGTTCGCCGCCTCACTGATTGCGCTCGAAGCCATGGCGCGGTAAGCATCCACGCGGTAGCCCTCCATGATCCGCACGAAATCTGCGAGCACGCGGCAGAGCTCCTCTTCCATTTCCGGGCGGATTTTCCCCAGCGTGTACGTATCTTTTCCAAGCTCCATCCGATGGCAGATCTTATCCACGCTTCGGATACCCTGCTTTTTGGAGATCTCGAAAATCTCCAGAATGACGTCGTAGCTGCCGATATCAATGGCAGCAAATGTGGAATACTGCATATACGCTTCTCCTCTTTCTTTTTCAAAGGATATCCCAAAAATCCCGCTCCCAATACCAAGCGGACTTTTTGACCTTTTTCTTTTTACTGTTTTCCGAGCAGATAATCGATAAACTGCTGTGCGGTACGGCCGGAAAGACCGCCGTGGGACAGTTCCCATTTATTTGCTTCTGCTAAAAGCTCTTCCTCGCTTAACTTCACGCCGTAGCGGTCTGCCAGAACGGAAACGATCTTCTGGAACTCTTTCTTATCCGGCGCACCGAAATAGATGCTGACACCGAAGCGGTATACCAGGGACAACTTCTCCTGTACCGTATCGGAGGTGTGCATATCCTGTCTCGTTCCCTCTTTGTCGCTGTAGTTCTCCTTGATCAGGTGGCGGCGGTTGGAGGTCGCATAGATGAGGATATTGTCCGGGCGTTTTTCCAGACCTCCCTCGATCACAGCTTTCAGGTATTTGTACTCGATCTCAAACTCCTCGAAAGAAAGATCGTCCATGTAGATAATGAATTTATAATTTCTGTTTTTGATCTGCGCAATCAGCTCGTTCAGATCCTGGAATTGATGCTTGTAAACCTCGATCATACGAAGTCCCTGATCGTAATACTCATTCAGGATACCTTTAATGCTGGAGGATTTTCCGGTTCCGGCATCACCAAAAAGCAGGCAGTTGTTGGCTTTTTTGCCCTCGACGAACGCTTTCGTGTTGTCGATCAGCTTCTGCTTTGGAATTTCGTAGCCGACAAGGTCGGAAAGGCGCACATCCGGGATGTTGGTGATCGGGATGATCTCAACATTTTCGCCAACGTGTGCGATGCGGAATGCTTTGTGCAGTCCCAGTTTTCCTACTCCAAAGTCTTTGTAGAACTGAATCATATCATCCATAAATTCGTCGACAGATTCTGCTTTTGCAAGACGGATGGCCAGTTCGCAGATGCGGTCGCGGACTTCTTTGTTGAACAGCTTGTTCGGGCTGTCGGTGTTCTCGTAATCGCTGATGACGGAAGCATCGCCGGATTCGAAAATTTCGTCGAAAACACAGATATCGAAATCGAACAGCTCTTTGAAACGGACAAAATCATGTTTTGCCATCTGGTTGATGCTTCCCTCGACTTTTCCGACAATCTCGCAGGAGGTAGAAAATGCATTTTCTTTGTTGACCAGAAGATATGTCAGATAATCGTGCCAGAGATTTCCGGAGAAGCCGTAGCGGTTTGCCATCTCGACAAGGCGGTTCAGTGCCTCATAAAACTGCGGCTCATATGCGCTCATATTCTCACGGAACCGGCGGTCCTTCAGGGAAATCTGAGCATTGACCAGTTTTTTGTAGGTCTCCACCAGTATCGTCATATCGCGCAGTACCTCCCCCTCTGCGAAATCGCGGTAGAGGATACATTCTTCTATTCTAATCATCTTTTGTCTCTTCCTTCCTGTCATTTTTCATTTTATTTATGCGAAAAGGCCGCTTGGTACGGCCCTCTCTTCTGGATTAATAATTTCCGAAAATCCGGAATTTCGCGGATTCTGCCTGCAATCCGCGCAGTGCGTTTTTGACTGCCGGATCGCTTAAGTTCCCCTCGAAATCCACGAAGAAACGGTACTCCCATTTCCGCTGCGGAATCGGGCGGGACTCGATTTTGGTCATGTTCAGATCGTTGTAAATAAAATGTGCCAGTGCGTTGTAAAGAGAACCGCTCTGATGCGGCAGTTCCATGCATACGCTGATTTTCTGTGCATCTTTTACAAAGCGTTTCTGCCCAGAAATGATAACAAAGCGTGTCGTATTTCCCTGGGCATCAAAAATACCTTCTTTTAAGATCTGCAGTCCGAAATGCTCTGCAGCGTACGGACTTCCGACGGCTGCCATCGTAAGATCACCGCTCTCGGATACTTCTTTTGCAGCGGCGGCTGTATTGAGACGCTCTTCCGTCTTCCAGTTTTCATTGGAATCCAGGAAACGGCGGCACTGCGCCAGCGCCTGCGGATGGGAAATCACGGTGCGGATCTCCTCAGCCTTTGCTCCCGGCAGTGCCATCAGCACATGCTCCACCGGCAATTCCTGCTCACCGACGATGTAGTGCGGATATTCCACCAGAAGATCATAAATATCGGATACAATGCCTGCTGTGGAGTTCTCGATCGGAAGCACGGCATAATCGGCTTCGCCCCTCGTAATCGCCTCCATCGCCTCTTTCCAGGTATCTACGTGAAAGCTTGTAATCGTATCATCGAAAAATTCTTTCATCGCACCGAAACTGTAGGCGCCCTCCACACCCTGGAAAACAACTCTTTTGCCGTGTGTCGGGAGGTGGTCAACCTGCGTGTAATCGGTCATCTCCTCGCCGCCGTTTTCTGTCAGCAGCTGATACTGACGCTTCCGGCTGATCGACATGATCTGCTGGAACAGCTCCTGGATGCCTTTTATATTGAATGCATTTGTTCCCTCGCCTGTCAGCTTTTCCAGCTTCTGGCGCTCACGTTCCGCATCAAAAACGGCTTTTCCTGTCTCTATCTTGTACTGCGCAACCTCCGCCGTCAGCGCCATCCGGTGCTGGAACAGGCGGACGATCTCGTCATCGGTGGCATCGATCTCGTCGCGGATTTTTCCTAAGTCTAGCATATCTGGTCCTCCTGATACTCTGCATTTGTTGCAGATATCAATATTTTACTCCATCTCCGTTTAATTTACAAGAAAAGATCTTCCGAAATTCGGCTTTTGTACAATCTTTTTCCTTTTTGACTGCTATTTCACTTTATTTTTTCACATTTCATATTACTCTGCTTTTCGACCTTTTTCCTGCCATTTTTTATCTTGCATTTATCCTGTTTTTGTGTTAAGGTGGAACACAGAAAAAATAAGTTACTGTTCACTCAGCAGGGAAACACCTGCTGTTTCGCTGCGTAAGAAAGTGATTCAGGCGTGAGCAGCCCTCCTTTTGCGAAGCAAAACTTTAAATGAGGGCTGCGAATGTTACCGTTCGCAGGGACCTGTGAACGGTAACAAAAATAAGGATCTTCATAGGAGGTAATATATGCGACACTTAATGAGTCCCCTTGATTTCTCGGTCGAAGAACTGGATCAGTTAATGGATCTGGCGAACGATATTGAAAAGAACCCGGAGAAATATGCACATGCCTGCGATGGCAAAAGACTTGCTACTTTATTTTATGAACCAAGCACACGCACCCGTCTCAGCTTTGAGGCTGCCATGATGAATCTTGGCGGTACTGTTCTTGGTTTTTCTTCTGCCAATTCTTCTTCCGCTTCCAAAGGTGAAAGCGTAGCCGACACCATCCGCGTGGTATCCTGCTTTGCAAATATTTGTGCCATGCGTCATCCGAAAGAAGGCGCTCCGCTCGTTGCATCGATGTACTCCCGTATTCCTGTGATCAACGCAGGTGATGGCGGACATCAGCATCCGACGCAGACTCTTACCGATCTTCTCACCATCCGTTCTTTAAAGGGTCGCCTGAACAATCTTACCATCGGCTTCTGCGGTGATCTTAAATTCGGCAGAACGGTTCATTCCCTGATTGAAGCGCTGGTTCGTTATACCGGCATTAAAATTGTATTAATCTCCCCGGAGGAGCTTCGTCTCCCGGATTACATCCGTGATGATGTGCTGCGGGCGAACAATGTTCCGTTTGAGGAAGTTATTAAAATGGAAGATGTTCTCCCGAAGCTGGATGTTCTTTATATGACCCGTGTCCAGAAAGAACGTTTCTTCAACGAGGATGATTACATCCGCATGAAGGATTTCTATATTCTGGATCAGTCCAAAATGGATCTTGCTTCTCCGGAAATGCTGGTTCTGCATCCGCTGCCGCGTGTCAATGAGATCTCCGTTGACGTGGATAATGACCCGCGCGCTGCTTACTTTAAACAGGTTCAGTACGGTGTTTATGCACGTATGGCCCTGATTCTGACGCTGCTGAACATCAAAGTCGATTAAGAAAGGAGCATCTTTCGCTATGCTGAACGTAGGACGTATTGAAGAGGGCTTCGTGCTCGACCATATTAAAGCAGGAAAGGCTATGACCATTTACCATGATCTGGGACTGGACAAGCTGGACTGTACCGTAGCCATTATTAAAAATGCCAAAAGTGAAAAAATGGGAAAAAAGGACATTCTGAAAGTTGAGTGTTCGGTTGATAAGATGGATCTTGACATCTTAGGCTTTATCGATCACAATATCACTGTCAATGTCATTAAAGACGGCGAGATTACGGAGAAAAAAGAACTTCATCTGCCGAAACAGGTGGTTGATGTGATTAAATGTAAAAACCCGCGCTGTATCACCTCTATTGAGCAGGGATTAAAACATGTCTTTATCCTGGCTGACCCGGAAAAAGAGGTTTACCGTTGCAAATACTGTGATGAGAAGTATACAGGAAACAGAAATAAATAAGAGCTGTACGGCAAAGCGCCCGGAACCACGTTCGGTTTCGGGCGCTTTCTTTTATCTTTCCTATGCAGTTTTTGCTTCTTTCGAACCGAGGCACACAATCAGCCAGCCGATGAAGGCCGCAAGAGATGCGCAGATCAGCATCGCGCCAACACCGGCTGCATCGATAAGCCAGCCGCCAAACAGGGAGCTCATTACATTTCCTGCGGTGATGGTCATTGCCATATATGCCTGTCCTTTAATCGAATCCTGCGGCTCCATGATGCCGTCCACGTAATAGACGCAGGCGACGTTGATCAGCGCCCAGCCGAACATCTGGAACGGCTGAGCAGCGTAGTATGTCGGAATATTAAAGGCCAGGAAGGTTCCTATGCTTTTCAGGACAAAAAACAGGCCGGAGAGGCGGAACCAGAAAACACTGCTCTTCTTTTTCAGCAGATAGCCGAACAGAAACATCGTTGGCAGCTCGGAAACTGCAGAGATGGTCATCGCATTTCCCATCTCACCGCTGCCACCACCTTTTGCCATTGCAATCTGATAATTGAAGCTGTTAATCAGGCTATGTGACATAAAGATCAGAATGCAGCCAAGCAGTACTACCACGAGGACGGATACCGTTTCAGAAAATCGACCGGACCGGCTGCTCCTGTCTCTTCTTTTTCTGCTTCTGCTTTTTTCCTGTCCTTTTTAAACGGAAAGTGAAATACACAGATGAGGAAAAGAATGTTCAGCGCGATAGCCCAGATCGGAATCATGTCTGCTCCAAAGGATGCGGTCAGTCGGCCGAGCAGCCATGATGCAATCGCATATGCAACGGAACCCATGCCGCGCCCGATTCCGTAATCAAGTTCCTCTCCCTGGCGGATCGTCTCCATACCAAGAGAATTAACGAACGGAATCATCAGCATCAGCATCGTAATGCTTGCGCCGTACAGCAGTGTCCTTACCACCATAGAACTGCTTTCTGCCGTTGCAGCAAGGGAAATGACAAGAACAAGCTGAATCAGGTTCGCTCCAAGGAGCATTGTTCGTACGGACGGGCTTTCCGGCCGATCTGCGTAGGATGCCAACGCAGGCTGCAGAACCGCTGACACGATACAGCCAACTGCCGTCAGAAGGCCAATTTGTGTGTTTGTGAAGCCTTTTTCAAGAAGATAGACGCTGGCATACCCCATCAGTGCCGCGTATCCCATCCAGTAGCAGCCCTGAATCGTGCCATAGCGCACGGACAGGTGTTTTTTCATGTTTTTGTCCCCCTTTTTCTACAACTTTTCCCTTATCGTAGCGTATTCTGCAGAAAATAGCAACTCAAAATCAACAATAAAACTATTTAGATTTTTTTCGAAATGCTTATTGACTTTTCACTTTCCCTGTGATAAAAAGTATTTAGATAAATTTCTAATTAAGTTGCATTCATACTGTCGGAAAGGAGGTTTCCATGGCATTCGCAGAAACGTTTAAAGCTCTCTCCGATCCTGTCCGGCGAAGGATTCTGGAGCTTCTGAAAAACGGAAGACTTTCTGCAGGGGAGATCGGATCGCACTTTGATATGACAGGTGCAACCATCTCCTACCATCTCGGTATTCTGAAAAAAGCAGGCCTTGTGCTGGAATTCCGGGAGAAAAATTTTATTTATTATGAACTCAACACTTCCGTCCTGGAAGAAATCATGCTCTGGATTTCAGAGCTCAAAGGAGGCACTTCTGATGTGGAAAAAATATAAAACAACACTGATTCTGACAACACTCATTTCTCTTTTCCCGATGGTGATCGGACTTCTGCTCTGGAATCGCATGCCGGACACCATTGCCACCCATTTTGGCACAAACAATGTTCCAAACGGCTGGAGCAGTAAAACGATGGCAGTGATCGGTATCCCTCTGTTTCTTGCCGCTCTGCAGATTTTTACCGCTGTTCTCACTTTTTCTGATCCGAAGCGGCAGAACATCGGTCCAAAGATGATCCGTCTTGTTCTGTGGATCATACCTGTAACCTCTCTGATCGTCTGCTGCTCCATCTACGCAAACGCAGTCGGCATCGCAGTTGATATCGGTTTTGTTAGCAATGGGATTGTCGGCCTTCTCTTTATTCTCATCGGCAATTACATGCCAAAATGCAAACAGAACTACACAACCGGCATCAAGGTTCCATGGACACTTCACAGTCAGGAAAACTGGAACCGCACTCACCGCCTCGCCGGCTGGATTTGGATCATCGGCGGCGTTGCCATGATCGTAAACAGCTTTCTGCAGCTTGAATGGATTTTATTTCTCACGATCGCAGCGCTGGTTTTGATTCCGATCGGATATTCCTTTCTCCTGTTTAAAAAAGGAATCTAACCCGGAGAATTTTTTATAAGAAAATTCAACGAAGTTTCCTGTTTAAAAAAGCTTCTGTTCTTCCCTTTTTCCGGGAGGAACAGAAGCTTTTTTATTTCGCGATTTTTATATCTATAAGGAAATGATTCCTATTTTTATACTTATTCTATTGGATGCAGATTTTTCAATGATACATCAAGAATCGGTGCAGAATGCGTCAGTGCACCGCTGGAAACATAGTCTACGCCGGTGTCGAGGATAGTGGCGATATTTTCTTTTGTCACATTTCCGGAGCACTCGGTTTTTGCTCTGCCGTTGATGACGGCTACCGCCTCTTTCATCTGCGCCGGAGTCATATTGTCGAGCATGATAATGTCGGCACCTGCATCTGCTGCTTCGCGGACCATATCGAGGTTTTCACACTCGACTTCAATCTTACGCACAAACGGAGCATAATCGCGTGCCATCTCGATCGCTTTTGTGACACTGCCTGCAGCTCCAATATGGTTGTCCTTTAACAGAACGCCGTCGGACAGATTGTAGCGGTGATTCTGGCCGCCACCGATTTTGACTGCATATTTTTCAAAAATACGCATATTCGGGGTCGTTTTTCTGGTATCGAGAAGGGTCGTTTTGGAACCTTCGAGCAGCTTCGCAACGCTTCTCGTATACGTTGCGATTCCGCTCATCCGCTGCAGATAATTGAGCGCGGTTCTCTCACCGGACAGCAGAACACGGATATCGCCGTTTACGGTTGCGAGCAGATCGCCTTTTTTGACTTCATCGCCGTCTTTCACATACGGAATAATCTCGGTTTTCTCATCGAGCAGCGTAAATACTCTTGCAAATACTTCCATACCGGCAATGACGCCGTCCTGTTTGCAGAGAAGCTGTACCGTTCCCTGGCAGGCTTCTGGCATGACAGCATTCGTGGTTACATCTTCACTGGAGATATCTTCCTGCAGCGCCAACAGCAGCAGATTATCCACATTTAGTGTTCTTGTGATTGGATTCATATTTGTCTTCCTTTCTGATCGCATCCCAGATGCTCTCTTTGCAGCGTTCTGCATATTCTTCCATATCCTGGTAATCTTCTTTTCTAATATCGTACCGTTTTGCAAGGAGCTTCCATTCATCTTCCTTCGGCTCCGTTGCCGTTTCTTTGCGGTCTGCGTTCTCTACAAGACCCTCTGCGGCCCATTCGGCAGCCATCTTCTTTGCCGCGCGCTCTGCGAATACAAGGCTCTCCAGCAGAGAATTGCTTGCCAGACGGTTTGCACCGTGCACGCCGTTGCAGCTCGTCTCACCTGCTGCATACAGATGATCCATCGTCGTTTCGCTATTGCTGTCTACCTTGACGCCACCCATAAAGTAATGCTGGGCCGGTACAACCGGGATCGGTTCTTTTGTGATATCATATCCCTCTTCCAGACATTTCTGGTAAATATTCGGGAACCGTTCTTTTACATCAAGCGGAATCGTTTTCAGGGAAAGCCATACGTGCTTCGTGTGATCCTTTTCCATCTGGCGGTGAATCTCACGGGATACCACGTCACGCGGCTGCAACTCATTGGTGAAACGCTCACCGTTTTTATCGAGCAAAACAGCGCCCTCTCCGCGGACAGATTCGGAAATCAGAAAACGGCGGCCTTTCTTTTGGGAATACAGCGTTGTTGGATGAATCTGTACGTAATTGACATTTTTCAGTGCTACGTTCCTGTGGATTGCAATTGCAAGTGCATCTCCGGTCAGATGCGGGAAGTTCGTGGAATTATCGTAAATTCCGCCGATGCCACCGCATGCCCAGATCACATCCCTGGCATAAACCGGAATCAGCTTTCCTTCTTCATCCCGGATCAAAACACCCTCGCAGACATTTTTGCAGGAAAGAATATCACACATTTCCGTGTGCGCAAGAAGCGTCACGTTCGGCAGCTTTTTTACCTGCGCGAGAAGCTTGCTCGTAATCTCCTTTCCGGTTACATCGTCGTGGAACAAGATGCGATTGGTAGAATGTGCGCCTTCTTTCGTATAGCAGAGTTCCCCGTTTTCATCGCGGCGGAAATCCACACCCCAGGCGATGAGCTGATTGATGACATTTCGGGAAGAACGGATCATAATGTCGACGGATTCCGGCGTATTTTCATAGTGGCCGGCATGCATCGTATCCTCATAGAACGCATCGTAATCGTCTTCGTTTTTCAGAACACAGATACCGCCCTGTGCGAGGAAGGAGTCGCTGTCCTCGGTATCTGCTTTTGTTATCATCAGAATATCGGCTTCCTGGGGCAGATGAAGTGCCGCAAAACATCCTGCCACACCGCATCCTACAATCACTGCATCATAATACTTTTTCATTTCATTTCCTCTTTTCCGCTTCTGCGTTCTGCTTATTTTGTTACTTTGCAAGCTCGAGCATTCTTAACAGCGGCGCATGTGCGTCTGAAATTTCCTGTTCGCTTAACAGAACTTCATTCTCCTCATTTTCCAGTGCTTCTATTAATTTGTCCAATGTCACTTTTTTCATATTTGGGCAGATCTGCGTATTTCCCACTGCATAAAACTTCTTATCCGGGCAGCGCTTTTTCAGCTCTGCGAAAACGCCAAGCTCGGTTGCAACGAGAAACTCGGTATTTTTACTTGCCTCGGCATATTTGATGATGCCTGCGGTGCTTCCGACGTAATCGGCAAGTGCAACGACTTCACTTCTGCACTCCGGGTGAACGAGAAGCTTTGCCTGCGGACGCGCTTCCTTTGCAGCCTTTGCAGCTTCTGGACGGATGGCAGCATGTACGTGACAGAAACCGTCATTTAAGATGATATGTTTCTCCGGCACCTGCTCAGCCACATAGGTACCAAGATGCTCGTCTGGGATAAAGAAGATGTCGTGGTTCGGCAGTTCTTTTACAATTTTTACTGCATTGGAGGATGTGACACAGACGTCGGAATGACTTTTTAATTCCGCGGTGGAATTGACATAGCATACGACAGCCACATCCGGGTACTCTTTCCGGACTTCCTCGATTTTTTCAATCGCTGCCATGTGAGCCATCGGGCAGTCGGCATGCAGATCCGGGAGCAGTACTTTTTTGCCCGGGTTTAAGATTTTGGCGCTCTCACCCATGAAACGAACGCCGCAGAGAACGATGACACTGGCGTCCACTTTCGTCGCCATGTCGCTTAAGTAATACGAATCCCCGATGTAATCGGCAATTTCCTGCACCTCATCCGGCACGTAATAGTGTGCCATGATAACGGCATTTTTTTCTTTCTTTAATGTTTCCAGCTTTTCTCTTCTGGTATCCATTGGTTTTGTTTCCTTCCTATTTTTACTATAACGATTCAGAACCCTGAATAGTGATATTTTTTTAACACTTTAGCGCTTAGTATACCACAACTTTTGTCATGTGACAAGACAGTTGTAATATCCATTGTCCATTTTTTTCATGCCTTTTCCCTTCCCCGTGCTCTATAATAGGAAGTACTTGTCTAAGACATGAAAATCTGTGACGCAGTAATTCACGTTCTGCTGCGCTGAATTTTTGCATTATTTTCCGGGATTGCTATAAAAACACCCGGAAGTTTGACGGTTGAATAATGATCTACAAAAAAAAACGGCCACAATACCCATATTTACTGGGTTTGTAACCGTTTTATCACCATACAGCTGTCAAAGACGGGATTCTATCATTTCACCTCTGGTATCTCACTATTTACCATTTCTTCCGCCGTATCTTCTTCTATTTCTGTCTTTGTCACCTGTTTGATATGCTTTTTTTTCAGATGCAGATATACGAATTCCCGAAAAATAGTATAGAACACGGAAAGCAACGGAATAAAAACAAGCATACCTATAATTCCCATAAGATTTCCGCCGATCGTAACTGCTGCAAGAACCCAAATCGATGGAAGCCCTACAGACTCACCCACAACATGAGGATAGATCAGATTTCCCTCGATCTGCTGCAGCACCAGAAATACTATAATAAATAAAATTGCCTGTTTCGGATTTACCATAAAGATCAAAAAGCTTCCCACTGCACACCCGATGAAGGCTCCGAAAATCGGGATCAATGCCGTAAACGCAATTAAAACTCCGATCAAAAGTGCATATGGCATCCTCAAAATGCTCAATATCACAACAAACATACAGCCAAGGATCACGGCTTCCAGACACTGACCTGTAAGAAAATTTGCAAATGTCTGATAAGTCAGAGAGCAGACTTTAAGAAAAGCATCTGCTTTTTCCTTTGGAAGAAAAGCGAAAAATACTTTTCGAATCTGCACCTGCAGCGTTTCCTTCTGAAAAAGGACATAGCAGGCAAAGGAAAATGCAACAAAAAAGGCTGCCAATCCACTAACTATGGAACCCACTGCTGACATTGTGATATTCATCATATTTCCTGCACCATTTCCAAGCAGGCTTATCCCCCACTTGATCGCCTGATCCGGATTAAACTGTACCTGATCTACAAGCTTCATGATTTCCTGGTTATTATGGGAAAACTCCCGGATCCAGCTTTGCATCTGCGGAATAAAATCAGCGATACTCATCATCAGGGTTCCTATTGTCCGCGTAAGCTGCGGAATCACACCAAACATCACCAGTACAATCACGCCAACCGCAAATACGATCGTGAGGAACAGGCTTATCGGTCTTGCCAGTTTTTCGACGATCTTATTTTCTTTTTTTGCCCTTCCAAAAATTTTCTTTTCCAAAAAGCTCATTGGCACGTTGGTCACAAATGCGATCGCTCCGCCAAGTACAAATGGAAATACGATCCCCCATATTGCTTTCAACACATCGAGTACCACATTAAACTTCCACAGTGCGACCACAAGAAATGCTGTAAACACAATAAGTTCCCGGATTTTTTTTACAGATTTTTTACTTATATCCACTATCATTCTCCTCTTTTTCTTAATTTCATGCGTATCCATTTAAGTAGCTGAATAATCGGAAAACTTGCAAACGCAAATTTTCAAACTCAAATTACTCCCCTTTATTAGACCTAATCGTATAACAGAATCGGTACCTCTGTCAAGATTTTTGAAATTATATTTAAAGTATAATAAGATATAGTCGCTATTTTCTTTCTTGCCTTTTCCCTTCCCTATGGTCTATAATAGAAAGTACTTGTCTAAGATACGAAATTGCTGATAAAGGAGCATTCTATATGAACAAAAAGGAAATTGCCGAAATTAAAAAACTGTTTACCCCATCCCACTGTGCGATCACGCGAATCTGCGGATGCTATGTGGATGCGGAAAAGAATATTAAGACAAAATTAAAAGAAGCGTTTCTCTCTCTCGAAGAGGAAGAAATGTTTAAGTATTTTAAGATTTTTAAAAGCACCCTCTCCGGTACCATCGGAAAGAATCTGCTGAATATGGAGTTCCCGCTCTCCCAGGAAAGTGAGGGCGGCACACAGGAGTTTCTCTTAAAACTCCGCAACAGTGAGCTGAAGGACGAAGCGCTGATTGATGAATTTTATGAAAAGGTGATGGCGGATTATCTCTATCCGGAAAACTACTATATTATTCTGATCCATGGTGCCTACGATGTACCGGGACGCGCTTCTGATAATCTGGATATGGACGATGCTTCCGATTACGTCTATGAATTTATCCTCTGCAGCATCTGCCCGGTAAAACTCGACAAACCGGGTCTCTGCTACAATGTGTCCCACAATACGATTGAAAACCGCGTGCAGGACTGGGTGGTCGGCGCACCGGAAAACGGTTTTCTCTTCCCGGCCTTCACAGACCGCAACACG
Organism: Blautia sp. AM47-4; assembly: GCF_003479865.1. Classification (NCBI taxonomy): domain Bacteria; kingdom Bacillati; phylum Bacillota; class Clostridia; order Lachnospirales; family Lachnospiraceae; genus Blautia; species Blautia sp. AM47-4. Next base: position 77,108 of record NZ_QUHY01000013.1, on the reverse strand, counting down.
GATATCCACAATCTGCTGTATTTCACGAAAAACGCAGAGATGGATCAGCCGGACTTTCTCGACCACTTCCTGGGCTGTCAGGCGCCGCTTTCCGCGAAATCTCAGAAAGAAACGTTTCAGTCTATTATAGAAGAAACTCTCGATTCCGCCTGTGATTTTTCTACTGTTATGACCATTCAGGAGAACTTAAATACCATGATTGAAGAGCGGAAAGACGATCCGGAACCGGTGGTGCTCGATAAACACGAGGTAAAACGTCTGCTCGCCAGCAGCGGCGTACCGAATGAACAGCTTGACGAGTTCGACGAGAAGTACGAATCCATTGCGGATGAGAAAGCAAGCTTCGTTGCCTCGAACGTGGCCAGTACACGGAACTACGAGATCCGCACCCCGGATGTTATCATCAAAGTCAGCCCGGAAAAGGCCCAGCTCATCGAAACCCGTACGATCGACGGAACACCGTATATTCTGATCGAGGCAGCCGATGAAGTGGAAATCAACGGAATTCTTTTAAAACCGTCACGGCCATCCGATGCGGATGATACCGAATTTTAACAGCCAAATGACAGCGAGTCTTTCTCCCTGTCCGAAAAAAAAGCGGCAGTCCCAGACAAAAGGGCTGCCGCTTTTTCTTCCTTTTTATTTATGCTTAGCAGAGTGCTTTTCCAAGTGCAATGCATGCTGCCTCAGCTTCATCATCTGGCGCGTCTGCGCAGATCACGCTGTCGCATACCAGCTCGGCGCCATCATTTTTGCAGCTTTCTTCCCAGGTGCGCATCCACTCGCCGTCTCCCCATCCATAGGAACCGAACAGAGCGATTTTCTTTCCGGAGAGTTTGGATTCACATGCGGAGAACATTGGCTCGAACTCGGTATCTTCCAGCTCTTCTGCCCCCATAGCCGGGCATCCGAAAGCGATTGCATCGTATGCATCTACATCATCCGCAGAGAAATCTGCGCAAGTCAGAACAGAAACTTCTGCGCCTGCCTCTTTTGCTCCCTCTGCTACTTTCTGTGCCATCATTTCTGTGTTGCCGGTTCCACTCCAATAAACTACTGCTACTTTGCTCATGTTTCAAATCCTTCTTTCTTTATTTTCTGATTCCGGGGGATTTTTCTTTCCCCGATCCTACTGCCCTTTTTATGGTATGCAGGATTTTATGTTAAACAGCTACGGTGAGCTGTAAAACGCTTCTTCCCTGCTTCCAGAGACGCAGATACACGTTTCTGCATTTCTGATAGCGCTGAAATGTTTTCTGTGTTTCGCACTCATTGCAATAGACCTTCCAGCATCCCTTGCATTTATAATTGTGGCCTTTGTTCTCAATAAAACCGATCACATCACCGAGCGGATAGTTGAGAAACACACCGATCTCATGCGGAAATCCTTCTTTACACTCTGCTACCCGGGTTTTCAGGCGATTCAGTGCATAGGCAATGTCTGTATTTTCATATCCATAGGATTTTAAAAACGCTGCATTCTCCGGATTTTCCAGCTCCTTCTGGAGAAGCCCTTCACGGTACACATAGACCAGTGCTCTCGTCTCATGCTCCCGCAATACAAAGATGTGAATTCCTTTTGGTTCCAGACAGGCACTCCAGTATGAAATCTGATCTTCCAGTTCTTCTTTGGATGAAAATGTCATATTACATAAATTTGCGGCTTTGATGGAAGCCAGCGTTGCCGAACAGTGTTCGATCAGAAATCTCTCAATCATGCCTTTTACGTCTCCTTCTTACATTGCTGCTGCGCAGTGCTCATCTAATACCGAGCGAAGTGCGGTGGCACTGCTGGTATGGATTCTTGCGATCGGAATATTGTTTTTCTTTGCTTCCTGGGAAGCAGTGATGACCATTTTGTGGGATACGGTGTTGGTAAAGAGAATCATCAGATCCGGATTCCCAATTTTTTTCTTAACGGAGCCATGCTCTTTCGGGAACACCTTTGCTTTACATCCATAGTCTTTACAGATATCTGTATATTGACACACCATTCTTTCATTTCCACCGATAATTACGACACTCATCTTCTCTACCTGCCTTTCTGTTGTTATCTTATGCTACTTGAAATTAGTTTATTCTAACTCCTGTGTTTTAAGAAAGAATCCCTCTACCGGGATCCCGTATGATTTTTGGTTTTATCCGTTGTACTTTAATTAGCTACATCTAACTGTTGGGTATATCATACCGTTTTTGTCGGATTTTGTCAAGGATATCCTGCAAATTTTTCCGGCTTTTCTTGAGAAAATTGTATCATTTTCTTTTTCACATCACGCTGGTGAAAGAATATTCGCAATGGAAGCAGAGACTTTCCCTGCTTTTGTTAAAAAGCCGCTGGAATCTTAAGAAGAAGACTCCAGCGGCTTTCCCGTTGCTATTCTGTTCTGTTTTTTATACCGGCTCGTCCAGCAGGTTACCCATACTCTTTAAGCCAATGTAAAGAGTAGATGTATTGTGAAGCAGTGCGGAAGTGGTTGGCTGTAAAATGCCGCCCACGCCGAGCAGAATCAGTCCGGCATTGAACGTAACGATAAAGCGGTAATTCTTATGAATCCGTTTCATCAGACGGTTGCTCAGCATACGAAGCACCAGAATTTCTGCCAGATCGTCTGCGGCAACGGTGATATCCGCGATCTCACGCGCAATCTCTGCGCCCTCGCTGATGGCGATTCCAACGTCTGCGGCAGAAAGTGCCGGTGAATCGTTAATACCGTCACCGATCATAATGACTTTACGTCCCTCTGCTTTTTCTTTCTCCACAAAGTTTGCCTTATCCTCCGGCAGTACCTCAGCATAGTACTCGTCCACGCCGACCTTCTTCGCGATCGCTTTTGCCGTGCGCTCGCTGTCTCCGGTCATCATGACGATCTTTTTCAGACCTGCTTTTTTCAGCTGACGGATAATTTCGGCCGCCTCCGGACGAAGCGGATCCTCAATGCAGATAACTGCTGCAAGTACACCTTCTAAGGCAAGATAGAGATGAGAATACTCCTCCGGCAGATGACGGAACTTCTCTTCCATTCCTTCCGGAATGATACTGTTCTCATCCTCAAATACGAAGTGATAACTTCCAATAATCGCTTTTTCGCCATTGATCGTTGTAGAAATACCGTGTGCAACGATATATTCTACTTTGGAGTGCATCTCCTCGTGATCCAGATGTTTCTCTTTTGCCGCGTCTACTACGGCTTTTGCCATGGAATGCGGAAAATGCTCTTCCAGGCAGGCTGCGATGCGCAGAAGCTCATCCGGGCTCTTTGTTTCGCTGAAGGATACCACCTCTGCTACGGTCGGCTGCGCTTTTGTCAGTGTTCCGGTCTTATCGAAAACGATCGTATCCGCTTCCGCCACAGCCTCCAGGAATTTACCGCCCTTTACGGTGATCTTGTGCTGGTTTGCCTCGCGGATTGCAGAGAGAACGGAAATAGGCATGGCAAGTTTTAACGCACAGGAGAAGTCTACCATCAGAATAGAGAGTGCTTTCGTTGCATTTCTGGTCAGAAGATACGTCAACGCCGTTCCGCCAAGGGAATACGGTACAAGACGGTCTGCCAGATGCTCTGCCTTGCTCTCCAGTCCGGATTTCAGTTTCTCGGACTCTTCGATCATCGCGGTAATCTTCTCGTAACGGCTGGATCCGCCGGTCTGCTTCACAAGAATGGTAAGCTCGCCCTCCTCAAGAACCGTTCCCGCATAGACAACGGAACCTAAGGTACGGCGTACCGGAACAGATTCTCCGGTCAGAGAAGCCTGGTTTACCATACCCTCGCCGTTGGATACCTCGCCGTCGAATGGAATCAGATTTCCCATATGTACGACAATCTCGTCGCCCGCAACAATTTTTTCAGACGGAACGAGAATTTCCTGGCCGTCTTTTTTCAGCCATACCTTTCCGACGTTCAGCGACATGCTGCGTGCCAGATCTCCGACGGATTTTTTATGCGTCCATTCCTCAAGCAGCTCTCCTACGCCGAGCAGGAACATGACAGAGCCTGCGGTTCCATAGTCGCCGCGGAGCATCGAAACACCGATTGCGGTTGCATCAAGAACCGGAACTTCGATCTTTCCCTGTGCCAGTGTCTGGATTCCTTTCCAGATATATTTTACGGAAACAACCGTAGTATAGATGGCACGGATCGGTGCCAGAAGAAGCCATTTTCTTCCAAAGTGGTAAATCACTTTGCTGATCAGCTTTTCCTGATATTCGTTGTTTAACGCTCTGCCGGAGCTCTCAAGCAGTCCGGTCGGCAGCTCTACTTCCTCGTAGTGGAAGAGCTGTATCATCCGAATCACAGCGGCTCGTTCTCCCTCGTAACAGATCACGGCATCGCCGGTTCTGTCATATACCTTCGCGAAAGATACCTGGTTCTGATTCTGCAGATAGTACAGCAGTGTCTCTGCCTGTACGGAGGACATGCGCTTCTGTGCCAGATGGATTCGGATTCTGCCTCTGCTTTCGTGTTTAATATAAAATTTCAAATCTTATGCCTCCTAGAAAAACACCTGCAGAGAATTCTGCAGGCGTTTTGTTTTTTCCGTATGAATACGACGTAAATCAGATGTTGCTGTGTACAGCTTATGCCTCAACCGTATCCTCTGCTTCTGCTTCAACAGCTTCCTCTGCTGTCTCTTCAGCTACATCCTCTACTGCCTCTTCTGCTGCTTCACGCTCTTCGTTGATCTGTTTTGCGTCAGCATAGATGTCCTCCGCATTCTCCTGGATGGTCGTTACCGTATCCATAACAACTTTCTTTGCACGAAGAACAGCTGCGGTGCAGTTGGTGTAAAGTTTTTTCGCATCCTTGCTGGACAGTGCTTTGATACCTGCTGTTCCGAATAATACTCCTGCTGCGAAAAGTCCTGGATGTTTTAAATCTTTGATTGTCATATTACATTTCCTCCTATTGTTAAAATAAATTTTTCCTGAATTTTACATCTTCCCCCGCTGTGGTTCACAGTATAGCACTCACCTGCTCGGTTAGACAATACGTACAGTTCTTTTTGATAATTATTTTCATTAAAACAGGGAAAACGGAAGGAATTTTCACCCGTTTTCCCCGTTTTTCAGCCTTCCACCGCTGAAACAATCACATTTTCAATATCCTGATTCTGAATATAGCCCTTTGCCTTCAGTCCGGATTTCATCACGTCCATCCACATCTCTCCGCTTAAGCGGCAGATGGTATGATCGCTCAGTTCTACGGTACAGCCTGATCTTTGAAGCATTCTTCTCCACAGGCAATCTTGTAAAAATTTTTGCGGCTGATTGCACCGATGCTCTCCAGTGTATTCACCATGCGATACACCGTAGCAGGCCCGATGCTGCTGTCTTTCTGCAGAGCTTTATAGTAAATTTCTTTACAGCAGGAGCACTCCTCTTCCAGGATAATATCGAGCAGAATCCGTCTCTGTCTGGTTATTCTGCATCCCTGTTCCCGGAGCTTCTGAATAATCAGTTCTCGCTTCATCTGTGTTCTGTGATAATTTCTGGCTTCATGCTTTGTCTGTTCCTGCGGCATACGTTCTACCTCCTGATGATGATTCCTGTCCTGTCAGTCGCAATGTCCCTTGCACTGCCCGCAGTTACCACCACAGCTTCCCTTGCCACTTTTTTTATCTTTAATCATACTGCGTACTGCAAGTCCTACCAGACCAACAACGACTACAAGTGTGATAAAAGTTCCCATAGAAACAACTCCTTTCTTTTCAAAAGAGTCCGCATCCTGCAGCGGATGCCGGATACGGACTCTTCATCAGATACATGTTCTCTATCTGTCACAGCAATTATTTGCTGAACATTTTGTTGGTGGAAACGCTCAGAGTTGCGCTCTCTTTGTAAGGTCTTACCAGCAGATATACAAATCCAATGATGAGCAGAACAGCAACTACCGTTCCGATTCCAAAACCGCCGCCGATGAACAGGTTACCGATCTGATAAATGCACAGGGATACAACATAGGCAAGCAGTGTCTGATATCCGATTGCAGTAAAAAACCATTTGGTATTGTTCATCTCACGTTTGATTGCACCCATTGCTGCGAAGCACGGTGCGCACAGAAGGTTGAATACCAGGAAGGAATAAGCTGCTACCGTAGATAAGCTTCCTGCGAGCTGTCCCCAGATCTCGGCACCGTCTTCTGCAACTTCACCAAAGCCGAACAGGATACCGAAGGTACCAACAACGTTCTCTTTTGCGATCAATCCGGAAACAGCTGCAACAGCCATCTTCCAGTCGCCCCATCCAAGAGGTGCAAACAGAGGAGCGATCACGCTTCCGATGGAAGCCAGGATACTGTCATTTAACTGCTCAGCTTCCAGCATTCCGAAGGATCCGTCAACCCATCCGAAGTTCATCAGGAACCACAGAACGATGGTAGACATCAGGATGATCGTACCGGCTTTTTTGATGAAAGACCAGCCACGCTCCCACATGCTGCGGAGAACGTTGCTTACCGTCGGCCAGTGGTAAGCCGGAAGCTCCATAACAAACGGAGCCGGATCGCCAGCGAACAGTTTTGTTTTTTTCAGGATGATACCGGAGCAGATGATTGCTGCGATACCAACGAAGTAAGCACTTGGTGCAACCCAGGAAGCTCCATTAAACAGAGCGCCTGCGATCAGGGCGATGATTGGAAGTTTTGCTCCACAAGGTACAAACGTTGTTGTCATGATGGTCATTTTACGGTCACGGTCATTCTCGATGGTACGGGAAGCCATGATACCAGGAACACCGCAACCACTTCCGATCAGCATCGGAATGAAGGATTTTCCGGAAAGTCCAAATTTACGGAAGATACGGTCCATGATGAATGCAACACGCGCCATGTAACCGCAGGACTCCAGAAATGCCAGGAACAGGAACAGTACCAGCATCTGCGGTACGAATCCAAGTACGGCACCAACACCGGCAACAATACCATCCAGGATCAGACCCTGCAGCCAGTCAGCGCAGTGGATCGCGTTCAGCAGATTTTCAATGGCCGGCGGAATGATCTCTCCAAAGAGTACATCGTTGGTCCAGTCCGTTACAAAAGTACCTACTGTTGTGACAGATACATAATATACAACCCACATAACAACTGCAAAGATCGGAAGTGCCAGCCAGCGGTTAGTTACGATCCGGTCGATCTTATCCGATGTTGTCATGGCGTTTTTCTTGTTCTTTGTGACACAGTCACCGATGATGCTGGAAATATAAACGTAACGCTCGTTTGTAATAATACTCTCGGTATCGTCATCAAATTTGTCTTCCAGCTGTTTGATCTCGGCAGATACATCCGGAACGGATTTCATCTGCTCTGTGATCTTATCATCTTTCTCCAGAAGTTTGATTGCAAAGAAGCGTTTCTGCTCATTTACAATATCACTTCCGAGTTTGCTCTCAACGGTGCGGATGACTGCCTCCACATCCTTGTCAAACTCATGAACTGGTACAGCAGCACCTTTTTTCTGTGCAATCTGCACTGCTTTATCAGCAGCTTCTTTGATTCCGGTTCCTTTCAGCGCAGAGATGGTTACAACTTCACAGCCCAGCTTTTTCGCCAGTTTGTCGATATGTATTTTGTCTCCGTTCTTTTCAACAATATCCATCATATTGACAGCCATGATCACCGGAATACCAAGTTCCATGATCTGTGTGGACAGATACAGGTTACGCTCAATGTTGGTACCATCTACGATGTTCAGAATCGCATCTGGTCTTTCATTAATCAGGTAATTTCTGGCTACCACTTCCTCCAGTGTATACGGAGATAAAGAATAGATACCCGGAAGGTCCATGATGGTGACATCTTTGTGGCCTTTGAGCTTTCCTTCTTTTTTCTCGACGGTTACACCTGGCCAGTTTCCTACGAACTGGTTGGAGCCTGTCAGTGCATTGAACAATGTTGTCTTACCGCAGTTCGGGTTTCCTGCGAGTGCAATCTTAATTGCCATTTTTTCCATGCCCCTCTTTCTTTGATTTTTACTGATTTTAATAACTTCACAAGCCTTACCAATATTGGCTACAGCTTGCTTTTGTTAGCATCCGCTAACAAGCAGACAAAAAAATTTACTCTACTTCAATCATTTCGGCATCTGCTTTTCTTAAGGATAATTCGTATCCTCTGACGGTTACTTCGACCGGATCGCCGAGCGGAGCAACTTTGCGCACGAATACGTCAACACCCTTGGTGATTCCCATATCCATGATTCTTCTTTTGACCGGACCGGAACCGTTGAGTTTTACAACTTTAACGGTTTCTCCTACGGAAGTCTCTTTTAAAGTCTTCATCTTCTCTCCTTCTTTCCTATCAAATCAGGATTTTGGCTGCCATATCTTTTCCAACGGCTACCCTGGAATCTTTCACATTCACGATGAGATTGCCGTCGATTTCCGATACGACTGTCACGTTTCCGCCAACGACGAAGCCAAGATTTTCAAGAAATCTTCTGGTTTCTTCTTTTCCGCCGACTTTTCTGATTGTGTAACATTCGCCTGGATTTGCCATCGTTAAAGGCATAGTCAATTACCTCCTGTGTATGATAATGAGTTTCATCTCTATTTCAGTTGTTAGTATATGCTAACGTACGTTAGATGTCAACTGCTTTTTTACTATTTTTTTGTATTTTTTTCTGAAATTTACTCCGTTACTGAGAAAAAGCCTTCGTTAAGAGCCCTGTTTTTTTGAAAAATAAGGCAGAACAGAGAAATTTCGTATCTCCCTGTTCTGCCCTTTTTGCTTTCCATTTCTTTTTAGAAACGGTACATCATCTTATGCCATTTTGCACCGCCATGTGTCGAGTCGGAAAGTTCAATATATTCGTATCCGATCCTTTTGTAGAATGGAATCATATGATCCTTGCACGTAAGAACAACGGCTTTTTTGTCACGCTCTCCTGCGCTTTTTACCATATGACGCATCAGTGCTTCTCCAATGCCCTGTTTCTGGAACTTCGGATTGACGTCCAGTCCGAAAATCATCTGATAATCACCGTCCGGGTTGTGCAGCGTGGCGTCATGGTAGAGTGCATCCGCCAGATAATCGGTATCCGCACAGCAGCCATTGCAGAAGCCTGCGATTTCGCCGTCTTCAGTTTCCGCTACAAAAAAGCTGTTTTTGCAGGTTTTGTACCGCTCCATGAAGTCTTCATAACCTGCCGCCTCGGCAGCCGGGAAACATAGCGCCTCCACCTCGGCTACCTTTTTCAGATCTTCCTCTTTTACCGGACGGATCGTATACTTTACTTTTCGTTTTAAATAGGGCTTCAGTCCCGCAACGACTTCTTCCACCGTTCCATCCACGAACGGATTCTTCAGTCCGGCCAGCTCCAGCAGTGCAAAATATCCCTTGCTTCCGCCTGCTTGGCAGAGACGGTAATAATCGTCCCACGCCTTTTCCGGCTCTTTTTTGGAACGCTCAAAGAACTGGAAAGCACAGATCTGTGCCAGCGCATAATCAATATAGTAGAACGGGTTCACAAAGATATGCTGCTTCTGCATCCAGAAACCGCCCTCCTCGAGGAACTTGTGGCCGTCATAATTTCTCCATGGCATATAGGTCAGCTCTAACTGATGCCAGATCGCACGGCGCTCCTTGGCCGTCATGCCGATATTTTCAAATACCTTATGCTGGAACTCATCCACACATACCATGTACGGAATCACTTCCAGCGCGCTCATCAGGTGCGCATAACGGTAATCATCTGCTTTCTCTCCAAAGAATGCATTCATCCAGGGGTATGCGAAATGCTCCATTGTCATCGAGTGAATCTCCGCCACCTCGCTTGTCGGGAATACCATATCCATAAACGGAATCTGTTTTGCCGCCGTATACGCCTCGAATGCATGGCCCGCCTCATGAGTCAGAACATCAACGTCCGCGCTCGTACCATTAAAGTTGGAGAAGATGAACGGCGCCTTGAACGTATTCAGAAATGTGCAGTAACCGCCTGTCTGTTTTCCCGGCTTCGTCTCCAGGTCAAACAGCTCATGCTCCACCATAAAATCAAAGAACTCACCCGTCTCTTTCGACAGCTCATGGTACATCTTCTGCGCCTTCGCAACCAGTTCCTCCGTCGTTCCTTCCGGAACCGCATTTCCTTCCGGGAAAATCAGCTCCTCATCGTAATAATGCAGCCGGTCCACTCTAAGCCGTTTCTCCTGCTCCTTCCGAAGCTCCAGGCAGAGCGGTACAATCTTCTCCTTCACCTGCGCACGGAACTTTGCAACATCCTCCGCCGTATAATCGTATCTTCCATAGCTCAGGTAAATAAATTCAATGTAAGAAGAAAATCCCAGCTTCTTCGCAATTTTATCGCGCAGCGGAACCATCTTGTCATACAGCGCATCCAGCTCCCCGGAAATCTCTTCATACAAATCTCCCCATGCCGTCATCGCCTCTTTCCGCATCTGGCGGTCCGTACTCTGCATCGCCTTCAGCAGTCCATAAAAATTACACGTTTCGCCCTTAAATTCCGTCGAAGCATTCGCCGTAATTTTACTGTACTGCTGCGTCAGATTCGCCTCTTCGATCAGATCCTCCACGATACAGTCGTCCGCTAATTTTTGGCCAACCTCCATATTCTTCACAAAAAATTCCCCGAACTCCTCTGCAAACTCTTTGATAAACGGAGACTCCAGAATCACCTTCTCTGCCTTTTGTATCAGCAGATGGATCGCCGGAATCGTCTCATTCCAGAACTGAACCTCTCCTTCATAAAACGAATCTCTGGTGTCCACCGTATATCTTACCTGCGCCACTTCCGCCATTGTCGCCCAGGCATCCTCGCGCGTTTTTTCTTCCATAAAAAGTCCGCGCAGCTCCTCATATGATTTTGCCTCTTTGAGCGCCTTCGTATACGCTCTTACTTTTTCCTGCTCTGCCTCCATGTCCGGCCTTACGTATTCAATTTCCGAAAACTTTTTCATCTTCTCTTACCTCCTTCTATTCCAGAACGCCCAGATTTTTCAACTCATGATAAACCCGGGACGCCGGCAGTCCCATCACATTATAATAGTCTCCCTGGATTCCTTTCACAAACTTTGTCCCAAACACCGTCTGAATTCCGTATCCTCCAGCCTTATCCGACCACACAGGAGCCTCCCCCTCTTTCTCAAGAGCAAGATACCCGTTTATCTCCTCCTCTGTCATCGCATAAAACTCTACATCTGTACGGTCACAGAACGATACCACACGCTTTGCGTCCCCCTCTGTTACCGCAATCGTAACTCCAGTATACACCTGATGCACCCTTCCCTGCAACTGCTGCATCATGCTTCTGGCATGTTCTATCCCTTTCGGCTTGCCAAGGATCTCCCCTTCAAAAGCCACAACCGTATCCGCCCCGATCACAACGGCATCCCCTTCGGTAATCTCCGCAACATCCAGACATTTCAGCCGTGAAAGCTCCTCCACAACCATCTCCGGTTCCGCAGACGTCACAACTTCTTCCGCCCCTGAAGCCTGAACCTTACACCGTATTCCCAACATCTCCATCAACTCTCTTCTTCTGGGTGACCCCGAAGCCAATATCACTTTCATCCTGCTGTCTCCTTTATTTTTTCTTTCATGACATGCATTTTTTTCACACCATGCAGCGGTCCGCGGGAATGTGCGGCTTGCGCCAGATGGCCGGATAAAATAAGTACGCCGAACAAACACAATCCACTCGTGTCCGTTCCCGGCGTACTTATTTTATCCAGATGCCTGAATTTCCGTCTTATGCAAAGCAAAACGATAAGCCGGGTTATGTCGTGTGTAATCATCTATCCAATGGAACTGTCGCCAGTCCCCTTAAGCGACCCACCTGAAAACATGACGGGCAGCCATATACGTTTTCTATTCGGTCTTGCTTCGGATGGGGTTTACATGGCTTTCTCTGTTACCAGAGAAACGGTAGTCTCTTACACTGCCTTTCCACCCTTACCAGAAAAAACCTGGCGGTATCTCTCTGTTGCACTATCCCTGGAGTCGCCTCCGCCGGACGTTATCCGGCATCCTGCCCTGCGAAGCCCGGACTTTCCTCACCTGGCCCCTTTCGGTCCTGCCAGCCGCGATTACATATCTTACTTTGTCAAAAACGGAACATCAGACAGTTAATAATCATATCACAAACTTTCTCTGTTGTCCATCCCCCAAATCACAGATCCCGCAAAGCAGCCTCTCATACATCAAAACAGCTTCCGCCCACAAACTCCCGCAGAATCGAATTCTTTGGAATATCCTCAATCGGCACTCCGACAAAATAATCCAAAAACTTCAGCAGCCGCTTTGCTTCCTGGTACTCCGGCTCTCCCTCCTCAATCTGGAACAAAAGCGGCTCCGCATACAGCTTCAGCACCGAAAGCTCATACACCAGCGCTGAATTGAACATCACATCCGCCTTCTCCTGATTCGGGAAAATATTACGATCTTCCCCGCGGCGCACCGACGGCCACATCGCAATCGTCTCCTTCGCCGATGTCGCCCGTGTCCGGCTGTCACGCACCATACGCCGGATCAGCCGGCCGTCCGTCGTTGGAATCCGGTTGTGCTCATCCACATTGATCTGCGTCAGCGCACTGATATAAATCCGGAATTTACTTTCCGAAGGAAGCGACCATGTCAGTTTTTCATTCAGCCCGTGAATCCCCTCCAGCACCAGCACATCGGTCTCCTTCATCTGAATAAAATTCCCCTTGTACTCGCGCTTGCCCGTCTTAAAATTAAAATACGGCAGTTCCACACGCTCTCCGTTCAAAAGTGCTGTCATATCCCGATTCAAAAGCTCGATATCCAGTGCTTCCAGGCATTCAAAATCATAATCGCCGTTTTCATCCCTCGGCGTATCTACCCGGTTCACATAGTAATTATCAAGGCTGATCGGATGCGGCGTCAGACCATGCGCCGAAAGCTGGATCGACAGCCGGTTGCAGAACGTCGTCTTTCCGGAGGAAGACGGACCCGCAATCAGCACAAATTTAACCTGCTTTCTTTCCGCAATCTGCTCCGCAATCTTCGCGATTTTCTGCTCCTGCAGCGCCTCCGCAATCAGCATCATCTGCTGAATATTGCCCTTCGTGATGCGTTCATTTAAGTCGGCAACCGTGGAAATTCCCATCTGCTCACCCCAGCGCTCCGATTCCCGCTGCACCTGGAACACCTTCGGGGAGAGATTCGCCGCCGGCACCGTCTCCGGCGCCTTTTTCTCCGGCATCTGCAGCACAAAGCCGTCATCGTATAAATAGAGATCAAAATACTTCAGATAACTCGTATCATACGTCATAAATCCATAATAATAGTCTTCAAAATCCCCGAGACTGTACAGATTCACACGGGAGACACGGCGGTAACGGAACAAGCGGTCTTTATCCGTCATGCCATGCAGCCGGAACCGTTCTCTCGCCTCGTGCGTATCGACACTCCGCTTATAAATCGGCACCGCCTTTTCCACCTGTTCATGCATATACGCTTTTACTTCGTCCAAAAACGCCTGATTCAGCGTGATATCGCCGTCCACCGTATAGAAAAAGCCCGAACCCGCCGAAAAATGCAGCATCACATGGCGGATCTTATCGTAGCCTCCCACATGATACACCGCTTTTACCAGCAGAAGAGAAAGACTCCTCTGATACGTTTTATGTCCGATCTCATCCTCCGTTGTCACAAATTCCAGTTCACAGTCTTTTTTCAGCTGTTTGTGCAGCTCCCGCAGCCGTCCGTCCACTTTCACAAGGACAATCGGCGCGTCCATTGTTTTTTCAAAATCCTTTGCAATCTCATAATAAGAGCAATTTTCCGGATATTCGTATCCTTTTCCATCAATTGTTACCTGAATCAATTGTAATTCCTCCTTCTTGCAAAACTTTCTGAAAATTCAGAAGTGACAGAAAAGGCGCGCCCGAAAATTACAACTGCTGAAATTTTCAGACACGCCCCTCTTGTGCAAACGCTGTCGTTACATCGTATGGAAACGCGCAAGCGCAGATTCCAGTACTGCCTCTTTTTCTTTTAATTCCCAAAGGCGTTGTGCTGCCTTTTCACTGGAGTGATCCGAAAGCTGGCGGATCAGCGTCTGGTTCTGCTCCTGCTGTTTCAGAAGGTATTCCCTCAGCACCGGATTTTCCTTTTCCAGAAGGCGCGGTCCATAGAAAAGCTCCTCCGCCTTCAGATTCTCCTTTTCCCCTGGCACTGCCCGCAGAATCGGATAATATTTTCCATCCTCCTCTACAAAATTCTCCTGTGCAAGGAAAAATCCGTGTTCCAGAAGCCATGCACGCACGCGGTCGATATCCGACTGCGGCTCCAGGATCAGCTCCCGAAAACCGGACAGCAACGGCTCACCTTCGCTTAAAATTCTTACGGTAAGCCCGCCGCCCATGCCCGCGATGAGAAGAGAATCACCCTCTCCCGCACGCAGGGCATGGAGTCCGTCGGAAAGTCTTGTTTCTATGTAGTCCCCCATCTGGTACTGCGCAATATGCTCCCTGGCCCGCTCCAGCGGTCCGCGGTTCACATCCATGGCGATTGCGGAGGAAATTTTTTGCTGTTCCAGCAGCGCAATCGGCACATAACCGTGATCCGTTCCCACATCGACCAGGCAGCCGCCCGGGGTGACAAACTCCGCTACCGCGGAAAGTCTTTTTGATAACTGCATGTCTTTTCTCCTGATCGAAAACTTAGTCCAGATAATCTTTAAGTTTTCTGGAACGACTCGGATGGCGGAGCTTTCGAAGCGCTTTCGCCTCGATCTGACGGATACGCTCTCTTGTAACATTAAACTCTTTACCAACCTCTTCGAGGGTTCTCGCACGGCCATCGTCAAGTCCGAAACGGAGACGCAGAACCTTCTGCTCACGGTCGGTCAGTGTGCTTAAGACATCCTCCAGCTGCTCTTTCAGCATCGTGAATGCTGCCGCATCTGCCGGTACCGGCACATTGTCATCCTGGATGAAGTCACCGAGGTGGCTGTCCTCCTCCTCGCCGATCGGAGTCTCAAGAGAAACCGGCTCCTGGGAAATTTTCAGGATCTCGCGGACACGCTCCACAGACATATGCATCTCCTCTGCGATCTCTTCCGGCGTAGGTTCGCGGCCTAACTCCTGCAGTAACTGACGGGAAACGCGGATCAGCTTGTTGATCGTTTCTACCATATGAACCGGAATACGGATTGTTCTCGCCTGATCTGCAATCGCTCTTGTGATCGCCTGGCGGATCCACCACGTTGCATACGTAGAGAATTTGTATCCTTTGCGGTAGTCAAATTTTTCCACCGCTTTAATAAGACCTAAGTTACCTTCCTGAATCAGATCCAGAAACAGCATACCACGGCCGACGTAACGTTTTGCAATCGAAACAACAAGACGAAGGTTTGCCTCTGCCAGACGTTTTTTTGCTTCCTCATCTCCCTCTTCCATTCTCTGTGCCAGCTTAATCTCTTCCTCTGCAGAAAGAAGCGGCACTTTACCGATCTCTTTTAAGTACATGCGGACCGGGTCCTCAATGCTGACGCCTTCCGGAACGGAAAGGTCGATGTTCTCCATATCGATCTCTTCTTCTTCGGAAAGGTCGATGTCATCGTCGTCCAGAAGGAGAAGATCACGGTCTGCCGCATTTGGATCCTCGGTCATGTCTGAGAGACGCAGTACATCGATGCCGCTTGCCTCCAGGTATTCAAATACCTTCTCCATCTGCTCTGCGTCCAGCGGCATATCGCGGAAAAAGTCGTTGATTTCCTGATATTCCAGGACGCTCTTTTTCTTTTTGCCGTATGCTACCAGCTCTTTTAATTTTTCCATAAATTTTGCTTTATCGAACTCCATTGACTGTCCATCCTTCCATAGCTTGTATATATTCTGTCCCTGCCCTGCGAAATTAAACACGCAGAACAGAAGATTCCAGGGTTTTTCTTTGGTATCCAGGCCTCCTTAAAAAGCGAAATCCGGAAGTTCCCCTGCTTTCCACCGCTCCAGGCTCTTTTTGTCCGCCATCAGCTTCTGCAGCGCCGCCATATCGGTCACATTCATATGTGCCGACTGATACGCAATGCTGTTTTCTTTCATATTGCAGATCACATCATGCAGCGCGCGCCGTTTTTCCTCCTCTGTCTCCAGCGGGATTCTGGCATTAAAAAGGCCTGCAACTTCTTTCTGCTCCTCGGAATCAACAAACTGATTCAAAAGCTTTGCCGGATTCACCCCGCCCTCGTGATACTGCAGCACAATCATCTCTGCAATCTGGCGGTAAAGAGGTGTGGTAAAATCCTCCGGCGTAATATATTTTTCCAGCTTTCCAATGAGCGCCGGATAAGAGGTCATCCATGTCAGCATCAGCTTCTGTGCTTTTTCGACACCGCCCTCTTTCTCTTTTTTGTTTGCGGCTGTATTCCGCGGCTTGACACGCTCCGTCCTTCCGGCTCCTGATAGTGCCATCTGACCGACCTGCTTTCGCAGTACTTCGACGGCAATCCCGTATTTTCCCGCCACTGCCTCAAGATAACTGTTCCGCTCAATCTCATCCTCGATTGCAACAAGACGACGCACCGCCTCATGCAGGAAATCGGATTTGCCCTGCGGGTCGGCAAGGTCGAAATCGCGTTCCTTCATGCGGATCTCATACAAAACGCTGTTCTCCGCCTCTTCCAGACGTTTTTCGAACGCTTCGCAGCCCTCGTGCTGGATAAACTCATCCGGGTCCTTATACGGTCTCAAATTGACGACACGCGTTGTAAGACCAACCCCTTTGAGCATCGGAATCGCACGAAGCGCCGCTTTGACGCCTGCCTCATCGCTGTCATAGATCACAAGAACCTCGTTGGTATACCGCTTCATCAGCCCCGCCTGCAGCGATGTGAGCGCTGTTCCAAGAGAAGCTACCGCGTTATTGAATCCTGCCTGGTGCATGGAAATTACATCCATATAGCCCTCGCAGATAATCAGATTTTTTCTCCGTGAAGAGCGCGCCAGATGCAGCCCGTAGAGATTGCGGCTCTTATCGAAAATCTTTGTCTCCGGCGAGTTCAGGTATTTCGGCTTTCCATCCCCCATCACACGGCCTCCGAAGCCGATGACACGGCTGTTGGCATCCATGATCGGGTAAATGACACGGTTCCAGAACTTGTCCTGCATGCCATGCACCTCGTCCGCCAGAAAAAGGCCCGACTGACGCAGGATTTCATCGTCATACCCTTTTTCTTTTAAGAAACGGTACAGCAGGCTTCCATACTTATCTGAATAGCCAAGGCCAAATTTTCGAATCGTATCATCCGAAAGGCCGCGCCCCTTCAGGTAATCGTAGCCCTGCTTTCCGCGCTCGGTGTGAAGCTGGTAATAATAGAATTTCGCCGCCTGCTTGTTGATCTCAAGCAGCGTATTCTTTAAATCCGCCTGCTCCTTTGCTTCTTTCGAATACTCCATCTGCGGAAGCTCCACCCCGGCCCGGTCCGCCAGAAATTTCAAAGCTTCCACAAACGTAAAGTTTCATATTCCATCAAAAACGTAAAAACATTTCCTCCGGCTCCGCATCCGAAGCAGTAATACATCTGCTTTCCTGGGCTGACGGAAAAGGAAGGGGACTTCTCATTGTGGAACGGGCAGAGCCCGAAGTAAGAGCTTCCTCTTCTTGTCAACTTTACGTAGCCGGATATCACATCTACGATGTCATTTTTCATACGAATCTCTTCCACTAAATCATCGGAATATCGCATTTTTTCCTCCCTGTATCTAATAAACCGCCCAGGCTTTCGGCACGAACAGCTCCTCGTATTTGTGCATGGAATACTGATCGGTCATACCGGCAATGTAGTCGCATACCACCTGTGTCTTGTCCTCGCCGCACCCGATCAGATTCCGGTACTCGCGGGACATCTGTTCCGGGTGCTCCTGGTAGTAGGTGTAGAGGGAAATCAGCATCTTTTTTGCCTTCTCCTCCTCTTTTTTCGCCTCCGGGTTGCGGTAGACGTTCGCGAACATCAACTCCCGCAGCATGCGCATGCCCTCGGCAATCTCCGCCGACTGGCGCACATACTCCGTTCCGCGGCTCTGCTCCACAATGTCGTGGATCAGCGTATTGAGCCGCTCGCGGCATGTATCGCCAAGGACGACGCGATCGTAATCGGGATGTCATCCTCGCTTAAAATGCCGGCACGGATGGCATCGTCCATATCGTGGTGGATGTAGGCGATCTTGTCGCAGAGACGCACAACCTGTCCCTCCAGGGTCGACGGCTTTCCCGCCGTGCGGTGGTTCAGAATTCCATCCCGCACTTCCCAGGTCAGGTTCAGGCCCTGTCCTTCCTTTTCTAGAACCTCCACGACACGGACGCTCTGTTCCGCGTGGCGGAAGCCCCCGGGATGCACCGCATTGAGCGCCGCTTCCCCGGAATGGCCAAACGGCGTGTGTCCGAGATCGTGGCCAAGCGCAATGGCTTCGGTCAGATCCTCATTCAGATTCAGCGCCCGCGCAATCGTGCGGGCAATCTGGGACACCTCGAGTGTGTGCGTCAGGCGGGTCCGGTAATGATCGCCCTGCGCAGCGAGAAACACCTGTGTTTTGTCTTTCATCCTGCGAAAGGCTTTGGAGTGGAGAATCCGGTCCCGGTCTCTCTGGTAGACGGTGCGGATGTCACACTCCGGTTCATATCGGTCCCTTCCTCTGGAATTCCGGCTGTGCGCCGCATAAGGACTCAGCTCCTGAAATTCCCGTTCTTCAAACGATTCTCTCAAGTTCAAACGAAGACCACCTCTTTCCCGGTAATATGCCTGTAACAGTTCTTTTCATTGTCCTCCTATTTCCTATATTCGGTGCCCGATTCCGATTTCCTTTTTTATTTTTCAAATTTTTCAAATTTTTTCAAAAAAAGTGTTGACGGCTTACAACTCTGGTGCTATAATACATCTTGTCGTCAGCGAGATGACAAAAACTTAAAGAACATGCGGAAGTGCTGGAATTGGCAGACAGGCCAGACTAAGGATCTGGTGGTCATTGCGATCGTGTGGGTTCAAGTCCCATCTTCCGCAGAATGAAAACCCTTGTGCATGCAAGGGTTTTTTCCTGCTCAAAAAAAATCAGAGGAAATTCCTTTCCGGATCCCTCTGATTTCTTATTTTTCTTTTTTTCAGAATTTTCTCTGCAATTTCTGTTTTTACAGGTTCGGTCTTACAATCTTCGGTGTATAGCCAGCCTCTTCCAGTGCTTTGACAATACGGTTCTTGTGATCGGTGCCGAATGCCTCCATTGTGATGCGGAGCTCTACTGCAGCACTTCTGTTCGTTGTGAAGAACTGGTTGTGGTCCAGTTTGATGACGTTTCCGTTCTCGTTTGCAATCACCTGGGAAACGCGTACCAGCTCGCCTGGTTTATCCGGCAGAAGAACGGATACAGTAAAGATACGGTCTCTCTGGATCAGTCCGTTCTGGATCACGGAAGACATGGTGATGACGTCCATATTTCCGCCGCTTAAGATCGAAACAATCTTTTTGCCCTTGACATCCAGATGCTTTAATGCAGCCACAGTCAGAAGACCGGAGTTCTCAACGATCATCTTGTGGTTTTCTACCATATCAAGGAATGCTACGATCAGCTCATCATCATCCACAGTAATGATCTCGTCCAGGTTCTGTCTTACATACGGGAAAATCTTGGATCCCGGTGTCTGTACTGCAGTACCGTCTGCAATTGTGCTGACAGGAGATACGGTCGTTACCTCGCCTTTTTCAAAAGAAGCCTTCATACAGGCTGCTCCGGACGGCTCAACACCGATGACTTTGATGTTTGGTTTCAGCAGCTTTGCCAGTGTGGAAACACCGGTAGCCAGTCCGCCTCCTCCGATCGGAACAAGGATATAATCTACGAGCGGAAGCTCCTGAATCACTTCCATAGCGATGGTTCCCTGGCCGGTTGCAACGGTCAGATCATCGAACGGGTGAATAAAGGTATAGCCATGCTCTGCTGCAAGCTCGTATGCTTTTGCACATGCCTCATCGTACACATCTCCGTACAGAACAACCTCAGCGCCGTAGCTCTGGGTACGCTCTACTTTGATGAGCGGTGTGGTCGTCGGCATCACAATGACAGCCTTTGCACCGTAGCATTTTGCCGCATACGCAACGCCCTGTGCATGGTTTCCTGCAGATGCGGTGATCAGTCCTTTTGCGCGCTCCTCTTCACTTAAGGTGCTGATTTTGTAATAGGCACCGCGCAGCTTATAGGCGCCGGTCAGCTGCATATTTTCCGGTTTTAAGTAGACTTTATTTCCCGTCTGCTCGCTGAAATATTTGCTGTAAACCAGTTTGGTCTCCTGTGTTACTTTTTTTACAATTTCAGACGCTTCCTCAAATTTCGGGAGTGTCAGCATTTCTTCTGCCATAGTCTTTTCTCCTTGTTGTCTTTTTAAGCATTCTCTTCGGATGTATGGAACAGTGCATTTACAAACTGGTCTGCATCAAATTTCTGCAGATCGTGGATGCTCTCGCCCACGCCGATGTATTTGACCGGAATATCAAGCTCGGACTGGATGGCAACGGCGATACCGCCCTTTGCAGTTCCGTCCAGCTTCGTCAGAATGATACCGGTGACATTTGCCACTTCCGCAAACTGTCTTGCCTGCTGCAGCGCATTCTGGCCCGTGGTACCATCCAGCACCACCAGCGTTTCCAGGTATGCCTCTGGGTACTCTTTTTCCAGAATCCGGTAAATCTTGTGGAGCTCTTCCATCAGGTTCTTCTTGTTGTGAAGTCTTCCTGCCGTATCACAGATCAGCACATCCGCATTTCTGGCTTTTGCCGCTGCGACTGCATCGTACACGATGGACGCCGGATCTGCTCCGTTCTGTCCGCCGATGATATCCACGCCGGCGCGGTGCGCCCACTCCGTGAGCTGCTCGCCTGCCGCTGCACGGAACGTATCTGCTGCCGCAAGAACAACCTTTTTGCCCTGATCCTTCAGAAGGCCGGCCAGCTTTCCGACGGAGGTCGTTTTTCCGACTCCATTGACACCGATCACCAGCACTACCGATTTCCGGTTTTCAAATTCATAGGCTGTATCGCCTACATCCATCTGTTTTTTGATGCTCTCGATCAGAAGCTGTTTGCACTCTGCCGGATCGGTAATGTGCTCTTCTGCCACCCGCTCTTTTAAGTGGTCAATAATTTTGGTCGTTGTATTGATGCCGATATCTCCCATGACGAGAATCTCCTCGATCTCCTCATAAAAATCGTCATCAATATTGGAATAGCCGCTGAAAATAGAATCAATTCCAGCTACAATGCTGTCTCGGGTCTTCGTCAGACCGTTGACAAGACGTTTGAAAAAGCCTACTTTCTCCTCCGCCATACCGTTCGCCTCCCTTTATCTTTTCTATCTTACTTCTTTCGTATTGTATCTTATTCGTTTCTATTTGTCCAGTTCTCCCTCGATCAAATCGACAGAAACAAGGGTAGAAACACCCTTCTCCTGCATCGTGATGCCGTACAGACGGTCTGCCGCCGTCATCGTACCGCGCCTGTGGGTGATGACGATGAACTGGGTATTTTTTGTCAGCTTATGCAGATACTGTGCAAAACGCGTTACGTTGGAATCGTCGAGCGCCGCCTCGATCTCGTCAAGTAAACAGAACGGGGACGGCTTTAAGTTCTGGATTGCAAAAAGCAGCGCAATCGCGGTCAGTGCCTTCTCGCCTCCGGAGAGCTGCATCATATTCTGCAGTTTCTTTCCCGGCGGCTGGGAAATGATGCGGATACCTGCCTCGAGTACATCCGTGTCCTCCTCGAGTTCCAGCGTTCCCTTTCCGCCGCCGAACAGCTGGCGGAACACGCGGTCAAACTCTTTCCGGATCTCCTCGAATTTTTCCGTGAACTGCTTGCGCATACCGGCATCCAGCTCATCGATGATGCCCTGCAGTGTCTCTGCCGCCTTGACAAGATCGGTGTGCTGTGCATCGAGAAAGGCGTGGCGCTCCGAAATCTCTTTGTACTCCTCAATCGCATTCACATTGACAGAGCCAAGCTTCCGGATCGCATCTTTTACTTCCAGCACACGCCGCTTTAATTCACTACGCTCCGGAATCTCCTCCATCTGGAACTCTCTTGCGTGGCCCGGTGTCACTTCGTACTCTTCCCAGAGATACGAGGTCTGTGCCTCTTTTGTCTCCTCCAGCTTTTCTTTCTGGCTGTTCAGACGGAAGCACTCTTTGTCCATCAGGGAAATCTGGTCGGAGAGCTGATCCCGCTTCTCGAAAAATTCTTTGTGATCTGCGCTTAATGCTTCTTTTTTCTCCTGCAGTTCCACAATCCGGCGGTCTTCCTCTTCTTTTGCCTGCACTGCTGCTGCAATCGTCTTCTGGATCTCCACGATGTCCTGCTGTTTCCTTTTGACATCGTCTTTTTCCTCCGCCGCTTTTTCCAGCATGGTGCGGCTTTCCGCTTCCAGTTTTCCCGTCTCTTCCTCAAGACGGCGGATGTTCTGGGCAAGGAATCCATCCTTCTGGGACAGATTTGCGTAATTTAACCGGATTTCTTCAAGATCCTTCGTATATTCTGCTTCCCGGCGGCGAAGCCCTGTAAGCGCCTCCTGTGCCTTCTGGATATTCTCCTGCAGCGTGCTTTCCCGCTCCACCGATTCCTGCATTTCCTGACCGATGACTTTCCGGTTCCGCTCAATCTCGGCGATCTGATTTTCAATCTCGAGACTCTCCTTCTGAAGCGCTTCAAAATCCAGACGGATTTCCGTCTTTTTCTCGCGCGCTTTTTCCAGATTCAGGCGCACCGTATTCTGCTCGATGTACTGCCGCTGCAGTTTTTCATTCAGCTCGGTGCGGAGATCACGGATTTCATTCCGCTTATTTTTCTTCTCTTCAAGTTCCTGCTGGATTTCCCGCAGTTCCTTCGCAAGACCCTGTACGCTCTTTTCGAGTTCCTCAATCTCACGCCGTCTTCCGAGCAGGTTGCTGTTGTTCCGGAACGAACCTCCTGTCATGGAACCGCCCGGGCTCAAGAGCTCGCCCTCGAGGGTTACCATGCGGAGCGTCTGACGGTATTTCCGCTGAATCACAATGGCATGGTCGATCGTGTCGACCACCAGCGTTCTTCCAAGCAGCTGTGCCACAAGGCCCTCATACACCGGGTCGTACGAAACAAGTGCATTTGCCACACCAAGCACACCGGTTTCTCTTGCCGCATCCTCATTCACCTGCGTTTTTTTCCCGCGCATACTGGTGAGCGGAAGGAACGTCGCACGGCCGAAATGGCCCCGTTTCAGGTATTCAATCAGGTATTTCGCCGTCGCCTCATTGTCGGTGACAATATTCTGAATGCTGCCGCCAAGTGCGGTCTCGATCGCCGTCTCGTACTTTTTCTCCGCCTGCAGAAGATCCGCCACAACGCCGTGGATGCCGGGATTCCGGTCTTTCTGCTCCATGACCTTCCGAATACTGTTTCCATAGCCGTCGTACCGCTCGGTGATGTTCTTTAAGGATTCGAGCCTTGACGCTTCTCTGTGGTAATTGGTCTGGCCGGCTTCCATCTCTTTCGTCTGGTTCGAGAGATCCGCCGTCAGCGCGGTAATCTTCTGATCTGCCTCCTGGTACTGCTGTTTCAGGCTGCTTACCGTCTCTTCGAGCGCTTCAAACGCGTTCTGCAGTTCTTCCATCTGCCCGTTCTGTTCGGACTCGCTCGTCTTTAAATGCAGCACCCTCTGGCTTAATTCTGCCTTTCGGATGCCGATCTGCTCGAGCATCGCATCGTAGCGCTGCATTTTTCCCTTCGTGGAACCCCGCTGGTTCAGAAGGCCGATGACTTCGCTCTTATCCTGTTCACTCTGCAGCTCGACTGCCTGGATCTGCCCCTGGCATTCCGAGAGAGCGGCCTCTTTCTCACTCTTTTCCGTCTCTGACGCAAGAAGTGCTTCATGAAGCCCGTCCTTTTCTGCCTGATATGTATTTTTTTCTGCCGTCTTTGTGCGGCTCTCCGCGCGGATCGCCTCCAGACGTTCTCTTAATGTGTCGCTGTTCCTCTCCGATGCATGAATCTGCTCATTCAACACCTCGATCTGGTTTTCGAGCTGCTGACGTTTCAGTGCATTCTCCCCCGCCTGATCGCGCGCAGAAAGAATCGTCTGGTCCAGTTTTTCCTGCTCCTGTTCCAGCTTTTCATACTCCTGCTTCGTATGCTCAAAAGCCTCTTTCGTGCTCTTTAACTGCTCTTCTGTAATCCGGTACCGGTCTTCTACTTTCGCGAGATCGTTCCGGATGCGCTCCATCTCGAGCAGAAACATATTGATATCGAGGAGCTTTAATTCCTCTTTCTTCTTTAAATAAATCTTTGCCGTCTCAGACTGGCGTTCCAGCGGCTCTAACTGCCTTGTCAGTTCCGAGAGAATGTCGTTGACGCGCACCAGATTCTGCTGCTCTTCCGCCAGCTTCTTTTCGGTCACGGCCTTCCTTCTCTTGAATTTGACAATTCCTGCCGCTTCGTCAAACAGCTCCCGGCGCTCTTCCGGCTTACCACTTAAAATCTTATCAATCTGACCCTGTCCGATGATGGAATAGCCTTCTTTTCCGATACCGGTATCGTAGAACAGCTCGTTGATGTCCTTTAACCGGCACGATGCGCCGTTCATCAGATACTCGCTCTCACCGGAGCGGTAGAGCCGTCTCGTCACCGTGACTTCCTCGAAATCGACATTCAGCTTGTGGTCGGAATTGTCGAGTGTAATTGCAACCGACGCGTAGCCGAGCGGCTTTCTCGTCTCGGTTCCGGAGAAAATAACATCCTGCATATTTCCGCCGCGGAGCTGCTTGGCGCTCTGTTCGCCGAGCACCCAGCGCACCGCATCGCCAACATTGCTCTTTCCACTGCCGTTCGGCCCTACAACGCCGGTAATACCGTCGTGGAACTGCAGAATGGTTTTGTTGGCAAACGACTTAAATCCCTGCATTTCAATGGATTTGAGATACATAATTCACCTACGCTTTTTTTCTGGCAAGAATTGCATCGTATGCCGCTGCCTGTTCTGCCGCTTTTTTCGTTCTGCCCTTTCCGGTACCGAGCGCTTTCTTTCCGACGCTGACCTGTGCCCAGAAGCTCTTGTCGTGATCCGGTCCCTCTTCTTTTAAGATGGTGTAAACAATCTCTTCATCCGTCTCACCCTGGATCAGCTCCTGCAGAATCGTTTTGCTGTCGTAGAAAAGCTGTTTGTGTTCGATATCGTTTAAGATATAGTTCAGAACGAACGCTTTTGCCGGTTCAAAGCCGCCGTCCAGGAAAATCGCACCGATCGTTGCCTCCATAGCATCCGAAACGATGGAATCGCGGTGACGGCCGCCGGTTGCCTCCTCGCCCTTTCCAAGGAGCAGAAAGCTGCCAAGGTCAATCTCACGGGCACAGAATGCCAGTGCCGGTTCACAGACGAGGCTGGCGCGTTTTTTCGTCATCTCGCCCTCCGGGAGACGCGGGAATGTCTTGTATAAAAATTCGCTGGATACAACTTCCAGCACGGCATCTCCTAAGAACTCCAGACGCTCGTTGCACTCCAGGCGCTCCATATGGTGCTCATTTGCGTAGGAAGAATGGCGCATCGCCATCTCCAGCAGTCCGAAATCCTGAAATTTATACTGGATCTTCTTTTCCAAATCCACGAGTTTATCAATATTATTCATAACCTGTTTTAAGCCTGTCCTTCCTCATAGTTACCGTTTGCAGGTGTTCTGCGGACGGTAACAAAGGGGCTGTCCTGTAGCAAACAGCCCCTTCGCCATTTTCTATTATTCTGCCAGTTTCTTTTTGATCGCTTCCACCGCATCCTCAACCGATACGATGTGCTCTGCTTCTTCTGCTTCGATCTGGATATCAAATTCTTCTTCAATTCCCATCACAATCTGAAATACATCCAGGGAATCCGCTCCCAGATCATCTGTAAAGGTTGTCTCCATGGTTACTTCATTCGGATCTACGTTTAATACATCCGCAATGATCTCCTGTAATTTCTCAAATTCCATCTTTCGCTGCCTCCCTGCTGCTCTTATAGTCTGCCAGATGCTCCTGCACTTTCTGCGGAATCTTCTCCTCGCTAAATGAAATGCACTGGAGAATGGAATTTTTAAATTCGTTGGCTTTTGAGCTTCCGTGCGTTTTTACAACGAGTCCTTTTAAGCCAAGCAGCGGTGCTCCGCCGTACTCACTGGCATCAAAAGACTTCAGTGTCTCTTTCAGCGCCGGTTTCACAAGAAGGGCTCCGATTTTACTGCGCAGAGATGTCATCATGCCCTGTTTTACCTTGGAAATCAGGGTCGCGCCGACGCCTCATACAGCTTTAAGATAACGTTTCCGACAAACGCCTCACAGACAACAACGTCTGCGGCTCCGTTTGGAATTTCTCTTGCTTCGATACTGCCGACAAAGTTGATATACGGGTTTTCTTTCAGAAGCGGATACGTCTCTTTGACGAGCGCGTTTCCTTTTTCTTCTTCCACACCGATATTCACGATTCCCACACGCGGATTTTTAATGCCGACAACGTGTTCCATATAGATGGAACCCATCATGGCAAACTGCACCAGATGGGACGGTCTTGCATCAACATTCGCACCGCAGTCGATCAGAAGGGATACACCGTCTTTCGTCGGGATCAGCGGAGCCAGCGGCGGGCGCTCTACGCCCTTGATGCGTCCTACGATCGTCTGTCCGCCGACCAGGACTGCTCCGGTGCTTCCGGAGGAGACAAACGCGTCTGCCTCTCCGCAGCGCACTTTTTTCATGCCGACAACGATCGAAGAATCTTTTTTGTGGCGGATCGCATTGACCGGCGGCTCTCCCGTCTCAATGATCTCGGTTGCCGGAACGATCTCAACCCGCTCCTTCGGGTACGTATATTTCTGCAGTTCTTTTTCGATGACATCCACCTGGCCGACCAGCTGGACTTTGACACGTTCATCTGCGTTTACGGCCTCAACGGCGCCTTTTACCGGCTCCACAGGCGCATAATCGCCGCCCATCGCGTCCACTGCAACTCTGACTAAGTCACTCATGTTTTTTCCTCTTTTCTCTTTTCTAAAGCGCGTTTGAAAACTCTTTTTCTTTCAAAAAACCGTTTTCAACCACGCTCTAAAAGCACTCATGCAAGTGCTGTATTAACTATACTAAACTCCTTTGCAAAAATCAAGCACAAATGCCCATCCGCGCTTTCTCCTGTATTCCAAAAAAGCGGGTGGATTTATCTTTCCAAAATCCACCCGCTCTGTTTTATCTTATTTTTCTTAAGAACCTTGACTCCGCTCGAATTCATCTCATGACCGTCTATGGTTGTATTCCGTGCCATGACACCGGTATCCGGATCCAAATAATATTCCTCACCATCCTGCGTGAACCAGCCGGTCTGCATCTGACCGTTGTCCGCCAGATAATACCATTCTTCTCCGCTCCAGTACCATCCTGTCACCATGTATGAATTTTCATCAAACACGTACCAGTAGCCGTCGATATTCTGCCAGGTATTGGTTGCATAGCTTCCATCATTATTCTGATACTGCCATCCGTTTTCATTCTGAACCCATTTCCCTGCCGGAATTACCGTAACTTCTGTTACTGTACTCGTCGCCATGGAAACGGTATTTCCAACCGTGTTTGTTGCCACAACGTAATAGTAATCTTTGCCCTCCGCCGAAGTATCGACCTGGTATGTCACTTCTGTTGCGCCTTCAATCGGCGTTCCTCCGCCGTTGGAATTTACGTTGTTCTTATACCACTGATATGTTACTGTGCCTTCTCCCGTTATTCCTGCCTCACAAGTCAGCTTTCCAGATGTATTTCCAACGGGAATCTGCAGGCTCTCCACCGGATTTACCGAAAAAACCGGCTTTTCCAGATTGGCATCTACATGAACAGCATCGCTGTCCTCTTTTGAAATATCTACACTGGCCGAAGACGAAACCGTCGTCTCAGTTCCCATCATTTTATCCATCAGACTGTCTGTGGAACATCCTGAGAGGAATACTACACTGCACATGCATGCTGCCAGAAATATGATTCGTCTATTCTTCATATGCTTTGCACTCCTTTTTTATAATTGTTACGAAAATGTTGCAATATTGTTTCAATTCTCACCGAGACCATTATAGCACATCACGACACACCACGTCAAATCTTTTATATGACGCTTCCAGACAACCCGCAGAGACAACAAAAAGCCCCCGGTGACGGGAGCCTTTTGCTGCATTGCACATCGGAACTGATTCCGATTTATGAATATTAGTCCATTGCAACGACTTCTTTTTTGTTGTAAGAACCACAAGCTTTGCAAACTCTGTGCGGCATCATAAGAGCACCACATTTGCTGCATTTTACAAGGTTCGGAGCAGACATTTTCCAGTTTGCTCTTCTCTTATCGCGTCTTGCTTTGGAAGATTTATTCTTAGGACAAATGGACATAGTTACACCTCCTTAAATTTGCTGAATATATCTTTGATTGCAGCCATTCGGGGGTCTAGCCCTGTGGTATCACAATCACAGGTCTGAATATTCAGATTCGCACCACAACGGCTGCAGATTCCTTTACAGTCATCTTTACACAGCACTCGAATCGGCCATTGGACTATGAGCTCATTACGAACCAGTTCTTCCACATCGAGCTCGTCTCCCTCCACAAACGAAGAGTCCTCTTCTTTTTCCTCGCGTTCTTCCTCCGACAGATTCAGATCAATCTGCAGATCGAACTCGAGCTGGAATGGAGTCGCTACCGGTGTCAGGCATCTTGCACATGGAATCTCCATTGTAAGGTCTGCGCTGCCGGTGATCGTGATCACACGATTGCCTTCATGCGTAAGGCCAAGGATAACAGGATGTTTTTCGATTACCCGATAGTCCTGCCCGCCGATCGAAAAAGTTTCGGATGTAAGCGGAATTTCATACTTTTCGGACTTTCCGTCCTGCGCAAATAACTTGGTCAGACTGATTTTCATATTGTTCTCCTAATCACACTTTACCAATTATACCCGGGAAGGTAAGAATTGTCAACTGCTTTTTGAATTATTTTTTATTTTCCTTTTACTAACTCTACAGTCTCCTCGCAGATTGCGATTTCCTCGTTGGTCGGGATCACGCATGCTGTAATCTTGGAGCCTTCTTTGGTGATGATCTTCTCAACGCCGCGGCAGTTATTTGCCTCAGAATCGAATTCCAGACCCATGAACTCAAATGCTTTGCAGATGGTCTCACGAAGTGGAATAGCGTTCTCTCCAAGGCCTGCGGTGAAGGTGATCACATCTACGCCGCCCATAGCTGCGATGTAGGAACCGATGTATTTGATAATGCGGTAAGCGTATGCTTCCAGACAGTTGATGGCATCCTGATTACCTGCCTCTGCTGCTGCAGATACATCACGGTAATCGCTGGAGATGCCGGTCATGCCGAGCATACCGGATTTCTTGTTCAGAATGTTCAGAACCTCGGATACGGTCAGGTTCTCTTTGTTGCACAGATACTCAACAAAAGCCGGATCGATATCTCCGGAACGGGTTCCCATGATCACACCTTCGAGCGGGGTAAGGCCCATGGAGGTATCTACACATTTGCCGTTCTTTACAGCGGAAAGGGAAGCACCATTTCCCATATGGCATACGATGATCTTCAGATCGTTGTAGTCTTTGCCAAGGAACTCTGCGGTTCTCTTGGATACGAATTTATGAGAAGTTCCGTGGAAGCCGTATTTACGGATTGCGTATTTCTCATAGTACTCTTTCGGAATACCGTACATATATGCTTTCGGAGGCATGGTCTGATGGAATGCGGTATCAAATACTGCTACGTTTGGAACGCCCGGCATCAGTTTCATGCAGGCATTGATTCCCATCAGGTTTGCCGGATTGTGCAGAGGACCAAGGTCAGCGCACTCCTCGATAACTTTGATTACTTCGTCATCGATGATAACAGAGTTTGTGATCTTCATTCCGCCGTGCAGAACGCGGTGTCCGATGGCATCTACTTCTTCCAGGCTCTTAATGACGCCGCTCTTCTCGTTTACCAGAGCGTCCAGAACCATCTGGATTGCCTCTACGTGTGTCGGCATTGCTGCTTCTGTTACCTCTTTTTCGCCGTTCTTTGGCTCATAAACGAGGCGTCCGTCGATACCGATTCTCTCACAGAGTCCTTTTGCCAGGACGTCACGGTTATCGTAATTGATCAGCTGGAATTTCAGAGAGGAACTTCCGCAGTTTACTACTAATACGTTCATTTCTAAATTCTCCTATTTTAAAAGTCTTATTAAAACTTCTGGCCGGCCTGTTCTCCGCAGCCGGCCAGAAAACCGCTTGTAATTGGTTTTATTTCGTGCTTACTGTGCCTGGCACTGTACAGCAGTGATTGCTACAACACCAACGATATCCTCTGCGGAGCATCCACGGGACAGATCGTTGACTGGAGCTGCGATACCCTGCGTCATTGGGCCGTATGCTTCTGCTTTTGCCAGTCTCTGTACCAGTTTGTATCCGATGTTTCCGGCATCCAGATCCGGGAAGATCAGAACGTTTGCTTTTCCTGCTACTTTGCTGTCCGGAGCTTTGGATGCACCTACGCTCGGAACGATTGCTGCATCAAGCTGCAGCTCGCCGTCGAGAGCGAGATCCGGGTTTGCTTCTTTTGCAATTCTGGTAGCCTCAACAACTTTGTCTACATCAGCATGTTTTGCACTTCCTTTGGAGGAGTGGGAAAGCATAGCAACTCTTGGCTCGTTTCCGGTCAGCATGCGGTAGGACTCTGCGGAAGACTCTGCGATTGCAGCCAGCTCTTCCGGATTCGGGTTCTGGTTCAGACCGCAGTCACCGAATACGAATACACCGTCATCGCCGTACTCGCAGTCCGGAACTACCATCAGGAAGAATGCGGATACGAGTTTTGTGCCCGGTTTGGTCTTTAAGATCTGCAGGCATGGACGAAGGGTATTTGCGGTAGAATGGCAGGCACCGGAAACAAGTCCGTCTGCATCTCCCATTTTAACCATCATAACGCCATAATATGTATAGTCATTCAGGATGGTCTCTCTTGCTTTCTCCGGAGTCATGCCTTTCTTTGCACGAAGCTCTACCAGCTTATCTACATAAGCCTGTGTTTTCTCGTTTTTCTCTGGATCTACAATAGTAGCTTTGGAGACATCCAGTCCCTCGCTGCCTTTCTTTACTGCCTCTTCGCTTCCGATGATGATCAGATTTGCAAGGTCCTCTTTCAGGATCTGTGCAGCAGCCTCATATGTTCTTCTGTCTTCTGACTCTGGCAGTACAATTGTTTTTTTGTCTGCTTTTGCTCTTGCTTTAATTGTGTCAATAAATCCCATGATCTTTTGACTCCTTTCGATAAATTTACTCGATATTCTCATTGTAGTACGCTTTTTGCCCTTTCGCAAGTATAAAATTCAAAACAACTGGACAAAAAATCCAAAACGGAGGAATTCTTGCATTCCTTTTCTGTTTTTGTTACGATAGGGCTATGTGATCCGCGGTTCCTCTCTGTTTGGAATCGTGCTATTTTTTTCGAAAGAAGGTACGTTTTATGACCATTACCGCAGTCATTGCAGAATATAATCCTTTTCATAACGGCCATGCTTATCAGCTGGCAAAAGCCAGGGAACTGACCGGGGCGGACTATCTTGTCGTGATTATGAGCGGCGATTTCGTCCAGCGCGGCGCACCTGCGATTCTTGACCAACATGACCGTGCGGAGCTGGCGCTTCTTGGCGGCGCGGACCTTATCTTACAGCTTCCGTGTCACTTTGCACTCGGCAGTGCACAGCATTTCGCACGCGGGGCGGTATCGCTTCTTACTGCGCTTGGCTGCGTCGATTTTCTCTGCTTTGGCAGTGAATATGGAGACACGGCGCCGTTTCTGGAACTCGCTGATGTTCTGCTCCACGAGCCGGAGGAATACCGCGAGCTGCTCTCCGGTCTGCTTCGGAACGGACTTTCCTTCCCGACGGCGCGCGCACAGGCACTTTCCGCTTATTTTTCTGACAGCGCTTCCTTCTCTTCGCTTTCAAAAGAAGAACTTGATACCTTTTTAAAAGAACCAAACAATATTTTAGGCATTGAATATGTCCAGGCACTTCTGCTGTCACAAAGCCGCATTCGGCCGGTAACGATCCGCCGGGAGGGCAGCGGCTACCACGAAGGAGCGCTTTTCACACAGGCACTCCCTTCTGCTACAGCAATGCGGAATCTTCTTTTTTCCAATCCGCATAAGGATCCGGAACTGTCCGCGCTCGCCTCCTGCATGCCGGAAGCAGTCTATCCCGCTTTCCAGGACGCCGTCACCGCACACGGCCTGCTTTCCAGCGATGATTTCAGCCTGCTCCTCGCCGCGCGGCTCCTCACAGAAACGAGGAATCCCTTTCCTCTTATCTTGATCTTTCGCCGGATCTTGCCAACCGCATCCTCCGCCAGCGCCACGCATGCTCCTCATTCTCGGAGTTCGCCCTGCAGCTCAAAACAAAAGAGATGACCTACACCCGCATCAGCCGTGCCCTGATGCATCTGCTTCTGAACCAGAAAACATTGTACCCGGCCGGCTATAACCGTGTTCTCGGTTTCCGAAAAAGTGCCGGTGCATTGTTAA
Organism: Blautia sp. AM47-4; assembly: GCF_003479865.1. Taxonomy (NCBI): domain Bacteria; kingdom Bacillati; phylum Bacillota; class Clostridia; order Lachnospirales; family Lachnospiraceae; genus Blautia; species Blautia sp. AM47-4. The sequence goes on along the minus strand of NZ_QUHY01000013.1, from coordinate 44,561 downwards.
AAGAGATTAGAAGACGTTCTTCTCTGCCGCTCATTGCCAAGGCAGCCGACGCCCCGCGGCTTCTTACCGGCGATGCACTTGCCGCCTTTGAGAGCGATATACAGGCCTCTCTTTTTTACGAGACTGTCCGTTCTCACAAAACAGGGACACAGTTCGTCCATGAATACACAAAAAAGCTGGTTCTGTTATAGAACCAGCTTTTTTCCAGCAGCAGCATCATCTGCTGCTGTGGAACTGTATAGTCCTCCACAAACAGGAAAACATTTTTTGTATCTGCACTTTCTCTTGTAAAGTCAAACTGCATGAAACGCATCTCACCATTCAGTATAAAATTGATCATAACATGATGCATGATGTGTTCTGCTGTTCCCTGTGTGATTGCTTCCATCGTCATCTGCTGTTTTATCCGATTAAGATCATCTATATTGCCAGATGCATAACGCATGAGTATCTTCAAAATCAATGTACAGGATTTCTATATAATGATTTTTAAGAGCTTTTTCATATATTGCAGCCTGAACCGCTTTCTCCAACAACTGAATTCCTCCTTGTTTTCTCATGTACTATTAATGCTTCATAGCACTCCCGCTATAAATTACTTTCATCAGTAATTCCACATCAACAGGCTTAGCAACATGTTCATTCATCCCTGCTTCTTTTTCCCTTATTCTGTCCTCCGTGAACGCATTTGCTGTCATTGCAATGATCGGTATTTTCTTTGCATCCTCTCTGTCCAGAGACCTAATCATCTTTGTAGCTTCATAACCATTCATGACCGGCATCATAATGTCCATAAGAATGACATCAAATTCACCAGGTTCACTATTTCTGAACAGTTCAACAGCTTCCTGACCATCCCATGTTTTTGTCACGTCGGCACCTTTTTTCTTTCAGGAAATCCTCTCTTAGCTGCCCGCCGTTTTCTGTTTCCATTTTAATATTTGTACTCATTTGTCTGGCACTTTCAATGGCACGGAGGAGACTTTTGGATTCCGAAGATTCATTATAATGGGTGTAGTGGAACACTGCACTTTCACATAGTTTACAATCTCCACCATTCTTTTCTCTGCTTCTGCTTTTTCTGCGTGGAAGAAATAAAACAGAGAGACTACAGCTACACAGATTCCTATCAGACCGCCGAGCAGCTGGATCCGTTTTTCTCCACCTCCAGATACTTCTGGGGATCATCCAGGTATTTTTCAATGATTTTCAGGGATGTGCCATCCAGACGCATCTCTTCCTGTGTCTGGCCCATCTGCTCACAGATTCCCCTGTCATCCTCTTTTGCAAAAGCAACGCCTATTCCGGTGATCATCAGAGGCTCTTCCAGGATACGGCAGCTTGCATCATAATCCTTCCTATACTGAACGATAGATTCCTCGTGTGCAGCAACCGCATCTACATATCCTTTTCCCAGAAACGTATAGATCAGCTCCCGGTGTCCCAGGATGATCAGATTTCCCAGCTTTGGGATCCTCTCATCCGTCCGGTTCAGAAAGATGCTTTTCGGTTTGGTTGTGGACTGGACAGCGGTAATCGTCAAGACGTCCTTCCATAGAAAAAACAGCCCATGATACAATCAATCTCGCCGCTCTCCACCAGTTCTTTTTTCTCCTCCCAGTTGATCTGGACAACCTTCACCTGTTATCCCATTCTTTTGAATGCTTCCGTAGCCAGTTCTACATCAATTCCTGTCGGTACACCATCCTCATTCAGATAATTGTATGGTGGATAGCTGTCGCAGCCGAGAGTAATAACAGGCTTTTCGGTTTCTTCTTTCGTGTTATCTGTGTTTTTGCACCCTGCCACGGTGACTGCTAAAATTCCAATTACTATAGTTCTTCTTAATTTCAATGAATGATTATGTTTTTGCGTTTACTACCCCTTTTTGTCAGCAGTTTTGTGATCGCTCTTTTTAATTGCGGAATATCAATCGGCTTTCCAATATGTTCATTCATCCCGGCCTCCAGACATGCTTTCCGATCTTCCTCAAAAGCATTTGCCGTCATGGCAATGATTGGAATCTTTTTGGCATCTTCACGTTCCAGCATACGAATTGCTTTTGTTGCTTCCAGCCCATCCATGACCGGCATCATCACATCCATGATGATGACATCATACTCATCCAACCTGGAATTCTGAAATATTTCAAATGCCTCTTTTCCGTTTTTCGCTTCTGTAATGTTCAGATGCTCCTCCTCCAGGATTGCATGGCTATCTCCATATTAATGACATTATCTTCAACAAGAAGCACCCGTTTTCCTGACAGATCCATATCCTGTGAGTAGCTGTCCTTCTGTGAATCATTATTTTCAGCCAAATAATCTATTTCAAATGGAACCGTAACCGTAAACGTGCTTCCTACATTTTCTTCGCTTTCCAGTTCTATCGTTCCACCCATCCGTTCAACAATATCTTTGACAATCGAAAGTCCCAGACCGGAGCCACTGAATGTTGTAGTTGACTGTTTGCCTTCCTGCGCAAAAGCATCAAACGCATGTTTTTGAAATTCTTCACTCATACCAAGACCGGTATCTGAACATACAAACTGAAAAACAGCTATATTCCCATCATCCGATAATTCTTCGCAATGAACATTCACTGTTCCATGAAAATGATTGTATTTAATCGCGTTGGAAGAAAGATTCATTAAAACCCTGCTCAGATGTACCGGACTTCCAATCAAATATCTGTGGCGGATTGTGCTTGCTTCCACGCCGCCTTCAAATCTTACACCATTCTCATAAGCACTCATTGCAACAACCGTCAGATTATTCCTTAACAGTTCTGCCAGATCAAAGGATTTATGTTCCAACACAAGGGAACCGGATTCCAGTTTGCCGATATCCAGGACATTGTTGATCAGATTTTGCAGATAATCGGCGGACTGAAGTACCTTCTTCCTGCATTCCCTTAACTTGACCACATCATTGTTATATTTTTCAGCGATATGGATCATCCCCACGATTCCGTTTAGCGGTGTACGGATATCGTGGCTCATACGCCGGAGAAAGGCTGTTTTTGAAAGATTCGCGCGATGAGCATCTTCCATGCTTTCCTTAAGCTGTTTCTGATACATGAGTTCCCGTGATTTTTCTTCCGTAATATCTCGTACGACATAAAGCACATCCACAGCGTTTCCATGTGCATCTCTGCTCTTTACAATAAATCTGGCCAGCCGCCATTCTCCGTTTACTCCCATAAATTCAATCGAAACAGAATTCGTATTACGAAGTCTCTCTGTCAATGTATCAAAGTCAAGAAACTCCCGGTATTTTTCTCTCTCTTCCTGGGCGGCAAATGCTGTTGGAAGTCTTTCCATAACATCATCAATTTTCCCCTTTTGTCCAAGGATTTTTTGCACAAGGTCATGGCCTTTCAAAAGCTCATATGTCCGCTCTTTAACATTGGCTTGTACGATTGTTACATACAACGTAGCAATTGCGGCAATAATCTCTGACCTCTTTGTCGCCTCATCAAGAGCCTTTTTCAACAGTACCGTACTTTTCAGATTTTCCCTCACACATCCAAGATGTCCGCCAACATCAGACAGCAGTGTAATGGAAATCTCATTCTGCCTCAAATCAGGATTATCTACCCCGATGAATCCATTCATCTGATGATTGGCATAAATCGGCACCGCAATCAAGGAACATATTTCCTGTGTTTTTAACAATTCATATTCTTCCGGTTCAGAATTTTTTGTCGCTTCCAGATCATGAATCACGATTACTTCCTTGTTTTCAAATCGTTTCACCCAGTTCGGCATCGAACTGACCGGGATTGCCTGAAGGTTATCTATCTCTGGTGCCACTCCATCGGCACACCATTCAAATGTATTGCTCAGACTGTCCTTCTGATCGGTTTCCCAGTCAAAAACATATACCCGGTCTGCCCCTGTATAGTTTCCAATCGCCTGCAACAAAGAGTGAATGATTTCTGACAGCTCCTGCTCATTTTCCACCTGATCCATAAGCGATATCTGATGCAGGATCGTGTCCATACTATGTAATTTTATTTGATAGAGTTCCTGAATCTCTTTTGTTTTCATTTTCTATCCCCCCCTGCAGTAAAACTATTATGGTTACGTCTGTGAAATAACACCGTAAGAAAGGATCCTGCTACGGCAGGATTCTCCGCTTAAACTTATGCAAAAAAACTGGTTTTATTATACTCTAACACTTTACTGCACACAAGAAAAACATTACCTTTTAGCGTTAAAAGGCAAAAAAAGAACAGCAACTGTGCCAAAAGTTCCAGTGATGTGTATCAAAAACGGAAATGGACTTTCGGCAGATATATTTTCTTCTGTTTCTCTGTCTTCAGGATCAGATGGAGGAACTGACAAAACAGACACAGACCCGCAATGATAAGATGCAGCTGATGATGGAACAGATCGTGCTGTCCAATAAGAGCAGCCAAAAAGAAAAAACAGATCGGCAAAAAGAATGAAAACAGCTTCCAGATGCCATATCCAGATGTTACCGCTTTGTGCCTGAAAAGTCGAAGTTGAGGAACATCATATTTTGGAGATCTGAAGATCGCAGGGTGCTGGGTACATTACAGGCGCAAGTTCCATGAGGCACTGGAGGTCATACCGAAAGATCTGAGGAAACAGTCTGTTTTGTACCTCATCATGAACCAGATCCGTGCGATTTACCGGGAGGAAGGAAAGCTTTCCGGTCTTTCATCAGACGAACGGACTGCCCATCGACTTTTACATAATAAATTCCGCTGATCCATTTAGATTCCTGCAGCGCTCCGTTCTTATCCATGTAATACCATTTTCCACCGATCTTCTGCCAGCCAGTCTGCATTTTGCCGTTTTTGTTCAAATAATACTTTGTGTTTTCTATGGCGGCCTTCACATCCACATCCGCAGAGGTATTGCTAGAACAACGGCTGCTACCGCTGAAGTTCCCCGTAATAATTCATTTTTTCTTACACTTTTTATGGGTTGCAAGTAAAATTATCAGTATGTAATATATCATACTATACATTCCTTAAAATTACTATTTTTATTTGCGCAGATGGTAAAAAAGCCGGCAGCGATCCTTTCCATTCAGGATCACTGCCGGCTTTTCAGCTGTCTTTTTAGTTTTTAAACGAATGAATCGGTGCCGGGATTCTTCCGGTGCGGTTGACGAATGCCTCGCAGGAGAAGTTGTTGACCGGCATGATCGGTGCATAGCCGAGGAGGCCGCCGAATTCTACGGTCTCGCCCACGCCTTTTCCGATGACCGGGATCAGGCGGACTGCCGTTGTTTTCTGGTTGACCATACCGATGGCAAGCTCATCTGCGATGATTCCGGAGATGGTCGATGCTTTCGTGTCTCCCGGGATGGCGATCATATCAAGACCTACGGAGCAGACACAGGTCATTGCCTCGAGTTTTTCAATGGTCAGTGCGCCGTCGTTGACTGCGTTGATCATACCCTGATCCTCAGAAACCGGGATGAATGCGCCGGAGAGACCGCCGACATAGGAAGATGCCATAACACCGCCCTTTTTCACCTGATCGTTCAGAAGCGCCAGCGCCGCTGTCGTTCCCGGTGCACCTGCGTGCTCGAGGCCGATCTCCTCAAGGATATCCGCAACGGAATCTCCGATCGCCGGAGTCGGTGCCAGGGAAAGGTCAATGATACCAAACGGAATGTTCAGCCGCTTGGAAGCCTCCTGTGCAACGAGCTGGCCGACACGCGTTACCTTAAATGCGGTCTTCTTGATCGTCTCGCAGAGTACCTCAAAGTTCTCGCCACGTACTTTTTCCAGAGCATGTTTGACAACACCAGGACCGGAAACGCCGACATTGATGATGGCATCCGCCTCGGTTACGCCGTGGAAAGCGCCTGCCATGAACGGGTTGTCGTCCGGTGCATTGCAGAAAACAACGAGTTTTGCGCATCCAAGGCAGTTGTTCTCTTTGCTTGCCTCCGCCGTCTTCTTAATGATCTCACCCATCAGTTTGACAGCATCCATGTTGATACCGGTTTTGGTGGAGCCAAGGTTGATGGAACTGCAGACAAAATCCGTAACAGCCAGTGCCTGCGGGATAGAACGGATCAGAAGCTCATCTGCTGTCGTCATACCTTTGCTTACCAGAGCGGAATAGCCGCCGAGGAAATTGACGCCGACTTCTTTTGCCGCACGGTCCAGAGTCTGTGCAATCGTCACGAAATCCTCCGGCGTTCTGCAGGCTGCTGCGCCGACTAAGGCAATCGGGGTAACGGAAATTCTCTTGTTTACAATCGGAATACCGAACTCGCCCTCGATCTCCTCACCTACGGAAACCAGATTTCTGGCAGTCGTCGTGATTTTGTCGTAGATTTTGCGGTTCAGCTTGTCAAGATTGGAGTCGATACAGTCCATAAGACTGATTCCAAGGGTAATGGTACGAACGTCCAGATTCTCTTTTTCGATCATCTCGTTCGTTTCCTTTACTTCAAACAGATTTATCATGTCGTTTTTCTCCTTCGCTTTAGATACGGTGCATCATATTGAAAATATCTTCATGCTGGCAGCGGATGACAACGCCGATGGAACTTCCAAGCTTCTCCAGATCTTTTGCAAGCTCTGCGTTGGATTTCTCGCTCTTGGAGACGTCCGTTACCATCATCATGTTGAAATATCCCTGCACAATCGTCTGAGAAATGTCTTCGATGTTTACCTGGTTCTCTGCCAGATAATTACATACCTTTGCGATAATGCCCACGGTGTCCTTGCCTACGACAGTGATAATTGTCTTCTTCATGTTTCCATTCTCCTTTTTCTGGTTTTATGTCAAAGCCCCGGAAAAACCGGTAATGGCGGCCTTGCGAAAAACATGGTATGTAGCTCTAAAAATGTATATTTAAACCTCAATTAACGGTGATACTTCGCTTCTTTTAGCGACAGCGAGATGAAAATCACCCGAGTGATACGGATTATCACCCGTTGTGACCTCGCAGGCCACGGTTTCAAAGGCCAGTGCCTCATAATTATTTTCCTTGCTCAGATGGCCGAGCAGCACTTCCTGCAGATTGTCGTGCAGAATCTCGCAGAGGAGATGGCCTGCCGCCAGGTTTGATAAATGGCCTTTCGCCCCGGCGATCCGCTGTTTTAACGGATACGGGTACGGTCCGACCGCAAGCATGTTCTCGTCGTGATTTGCCTCTAACAAAACGGCATCCAGCCCGGTCAGATTCTGAACCGTGTAATCGCTGTAAACGCCAAGATCCGTCGCAATCGCAATCGATTTCCCGCCGGATTCCATGCGGTAGCCGACCGGCTCTGCCGCATCGTGGGAGATCGTAAACGGATGTACGGCGATATCACCCAGCGTAAACGTGTCATCCGCGTGAATCGTGTGGAAAATCCCCTCCGGGAACTTTCCAAGGCTCTTCGTCTGCTGCATCGCCTGAATTGTTCCATCCGTTGCGTAAATCGGAATACCATACCGGCGCGCCAGCACGCCAAGGCCCTGGATATGATCGGAATGCTCATGTGTCACGAGAATGCCGTCCAGCTCCTTCGCGCTGCGATCGAGAACAGCCAGCCCCGCCTCCACGCGCTTTCCGCTGATGCCCGCATCGATCAGAAGGCTTGTGGTCTCGCTTCCCGCGAAAATGCAGTTTCCGCTCGAACCACTTGCAATACTACAAAGTTTCATATTTTTTCATCCTATGGTCTAACTGTTTTTTTGTTTCCTCAAAATCGCCGCTGTTGTCGATTTCAAAATCGCAGTGGCTGCTGAATTCATCCTCGGAAAGCTGATTTGCCATGATTTCGCGAACTTTCTTCTCGGAATAGCCGCGTCCTTCGATCAATCGCTCCTTCCGGACTTCTTCATCCGCATAAATATACCACAGTTCATCACAAATTTCATCATATTTTTCTTCGATTAAGAGTGCGGCCTCCACAAAGACGTATTCCGTCCCTGCTTTTTCCGCGGCTGCAATGGCTTTTTTGATATACCGTTTTACCGCCGGATGAACGATCGCATTCAGGGCTTTTAACTTTTCTTCGTCCTGAAAAACGATCTCAGCAATCCGTTTCCGGTCAAGTTCGCCGGTCTCTGTGGTGATCTGTCTGCCGAACAGCTTCACAATCTCTCCATAGCATTCGCCGCCCGGCAGCATCACAAGGTAACCTGCCTCGTCCGCCTGGATCACCGTTGCATCATAATTCTGTCCAAGGTACGTGAGCACTTCGCTTTTTCCGGCGCCCACGCCGCCTGTAATTCCAAAAACTTTCATTCTTTTGTATCCTTTCGCTCCTGGTATGAGTGCACTATTTCGCCTCGTACCAGTTGTTTCCTGTGTGCATATCGATCTCGAGTTTGACAGCCAGATGTGCTGCCCCGGTCATCTCCTCTTCCAGGATCTGTTCTGCCTTTTCGAGCTCGTCTTCCGGCACTTCCAGCAGCAGCTCATCGTGTACCTGAAGAAGAAGTCTGGTCTTTAACTGCTCCTCTTTCAGCCGTTTCGCCACGCGGATCATCGCTATTTTAATAATATCCGCCGCCGTTCCCTGGATCGGCGCATTCATCGCAACGCGCTCGCCGAATGACCGCTGCATAAAGTTGCTCGATTTCAGCTCCGGCATCGGCCGTCTGCGTCCGAACATCGTCACGGAATAGCCTTTCTCTTTGGCATCCTCTACGCAGCGGTTCAAAAACTCATGGATACCCGGATACGTCTCGAAATACTGCTGGATATAGGCCTCTGCCTCTTTCCGGCTGATGCCGAGATCCTGGCCCAGACCGAACGAACTGATGCCGTATACGATACCGAAGTTGACCGCCTTCGCATTTCTTCTCTGCAGCGGTGTTACCTCTTCAAGCGGCACATGGAACACTTTCGATGCCGTCATGCGGTGGATATCCTCCGCCTCGCGGTACGCCTCGATCAGGTTTTCATCGCCCGACATATGGGCCAGCACGCGAAGCTCAATCTGGGAATAGTCGGCATCCAGAAAGACACAGCCAGGCTTTGGCACGAAGGCTTTCCGGATCAGACGGCCAAGCTCCATCCGCACCGGAATGTTCTGCAGATTCGGATCAGTACTGCTGATGCGGCCGGTCGCGGTAATTGTCTGGTTAAATGTCGAATGGATTCTTCCATCTTTCCCGATCACGGCCTGCAGACCGTCGGCGTACGTCGATTTCAGTTTGGCAAGCTGGCGGTACTCCAGAATATCGGCAACGAGTTTGTGATCCGGTGCGAGCTTTTCGAGCACATCGGCGGCGGTGGAATAACCCGTCTTGGTCTTTTTGCCGCCCGGAAGCTGCAGCTTTTCAAACAGAATCACGCCGAGCTGCTTCGGGGAATTGATGTTGAACTCCTCGCCGGTCTCCTCGTAGATCTGTGCCTCCAGCTCTCTGATCCGCTCCGCCAGCTCAGCTCCGTAAACGGAAAGTGCTTCTTTTTCTGCGGCGATTCCATCCGCTTCCATCTGACGGAGCGTAAACACCAGCGGAATCTCCACATTCCGGTACAGATCCCACATGCCCTGCTCCTTCAGCAGCTTTTCCATGTTTTCCTGTGCGGCAAATACAGCATACGCCTGATAACCTGCATACGACTCCTGCTGTTCCGGCGTCATCTTTCCTGCGGCCGGAATCTTGCTTCCGCCGAAGATCTCTTCCATTGCCGGCACATAGCGGTGTACGTACTCTTTTACGATATCATCGTACGAATACTGTGATTTCAATGGATTTAATAAATACGCGGCAATTCCGGCATCAAACAGATGGGCTTCATCGGCGTCCGGCATATCCTTCAGAAATTCTTTTCCGTCCATGACGCAGAAAACCGGAATCTGCTTCTGCAGCTCAGTCAATTTTTCTTTTAAATAATCTCCGGTCAGGAAACCTTCTGCTGGGAAGTAAACAACATCCGGCTCTCCGCTTCCATACGCAACTGCCATACCGACAAGTGAACGGCTCCGATCTGCCATCGGTCCGTCCTTCGGGGTTTCTTCTGTCAGAAGAGCGGCTCCTGCCTTCTCCTCCTCCGCGATGGTTTCAAAGAGTTCTTCCGCCTCGGAAAAATCCGTTACGGTGCGTAGAAAGACGGCATCCTCTGGTTCTGCATTCGTCTCCTCGAAGCGGCCCAGCAGGTTCTTAAACTCCAGACGTTTGAACATCTCATACGCTTTTGGTGTATAAAAATTCGAGAGTGCCGCTTTTTCACGGTCGAGCTCCACCGGCGCATCAGTATCAATCGTTGCAAGTTTTTTGCTTAATTCCGCCAGATCATAATGATCACGCATCGCTTCTTTTGCCTTGTTCGGTTTGATCTCCTCGAAATGTGCATGCGCATTTTCCAGTGTCTCGTACTGCAGCAGGATTTTCGTCGCGGTTTTCTCGCCGACACCCGGCAGACCCGGGATATTGTCTGCGGTATCGCCCATCAGCGCTTTCAGATCGATGATCTGTTTCGGGAGAAGACTGTATTTTTCCAGCACCTCTGCCGTGTGGTAATTTTCAATCGTCGTCACACGCTTTACGGTCTTTGGAATCCGGATCAGAATGTGGTCCGTTGCAAGCTGCAGCAGGTCGCGGTCTCCGGATACGATCGTAACTTCCATCCCTTCCGCCTCGCATTTGCGGCCGAGCGTTCCTAAGATATCATCCGCCTCATAGCCCTCTTTTGTGACAATCTCAATGTCCATTGCTGCGAGCACTTCCTGGATCACCGGGACCTGTTCGCGCAATTCCTGCGGCATCGGCTTTCTCGTTCCCTTGTACTGGTCATACATTTTGTGGCGGAATGTCGGTGCATGGAGGTCAAACGCCACGGCAAGATACTGCGGCTGCTCCTCATCGAGAATTTTAAACAGAATATTCAGGAATCCATATACGGCGTTCGTGTGCAGTCCTTCTGCATTGGACAGATCCGGTACGCCGTAAAAGCCCGGTTCAGAATACTGTGTCCGTCCAGTAATACGATTTTATCACTCATAATAATCCTTTCAGCCAGGGTAATTCTATCACTTCAAAATAGTGCAGAGCCAGGAGCACCAGAAACAGAACGAGAATCAGCATCAGCACCCGGAAAAACGTATCTTTGTACCGGCGGTGTCTCGCTTCTTCCTCTTTTTTCTCCAGATCGCGTTCCAGAAGTCCTGTCAGATTGTAGGAATCGGGCGCGTCATCCTCGAAATATGCCATCGCACGGTTCACAATAAAATATGTCTCCAGTTCCTCGTGGCATGTATGGCATTTCCGGATATGGGAAATAAACGGTTCCATCTCTTTCTCCGGCATATTTCCCTGCACGTATGGCTGTATTAATTTTTCTGCTTCTTTACAGTCCATAAAATCCTGCTCTCCTTTTGTATCCGGCCAGTGTTTTCCTCTGGCCGTTTTTTCTGCTATCTACCATCATACACTATTTTCTCATAATTTAAAAGAGACAACCCGCCGAAAATGGGTTGTCTCTTGTTCTCTTATAAAATAACTGTTTTCTAGTGGATTTCCATTATGCACGGACAATGTTCGGGGTCTCTTTTCCTGCCTCGAAATCCAGTGCATTCTGCAGTGTGGTCTCTGCAATCGCACGCAGTGCTTCCTCGGTGAAGAATCCCTGATGTGAAGTGATCATAACGTTCGGGAAGGACAGGAGACGTGCTGTGGTGGAGTGCTCCAGAATCTCATCGGAACGGTCCTCGAATACGTTCGGGGTTTCCTCCTCGTATACGTCAAGGCCAACGCCGAAGAATTTTCTTGCACGGATTCCCTCGATCAGGTCGTCTGTCTTTACCAGACCTCCGCGGGACGTATTGACCAGGATCACGCCGTCTTTCATCTTTTTGATGCTCTCGCGGTTGATCATGTGGTATGTGCTGTCCATCAGCGGGCAGTGCAGGGAGATCAGATCACTCTGTGCCAGCAGTTCATCAAGAGTTACGTACGTAACAAAATCTTTTAAGGATTCATTCTGGTATACATCGTAAGCAATGACTTTCATGCCGAAACCGCGGCAGATTCTTGCCATAGCCGCACCGATTTTTCCGGTTCCGACGATTCCGGCGGTCTTCTGATAGAAGTTAAATCCCATCAGTCCGCCCAGGCTGAAGTCGTTTTCTCTTACTTTCGTATATGCTTTGTGCATGTGGCGGTTGACCGTCATGGCCAGTGTCATCGCATGCTCAGCTACAGCCTCCGGGGAATAACCCGGTACACGGCGTACATCAATGCCGTATTTTGCAGCTGTCTTTAAATCTACGTTGTTGAAGCCTGCGCAGCGCATCAGGATCAGCTTGACGCCTGCCTCATGCAGTGCTTCTACGGTTTTTGTTCCGACATCGGAGTTTACGAAGGCGCACACGGCATCGTAGCCCTTTGCCAGGGAAGCGGTTCTTGCAGCAAGTCCGGTTTTTAAATATTCCACTTCAATTTCCGGAAACTGCTCTTTGGTTCGGTCGAAAGATTCTCTGTCGTAGCTCTGGGTATCGTAAAATAAAATTTTCATAATGTTTTTCCTCCTCGCTTTGCGGTCATCTTATTGTTCCCGCTTACAGGTATTACTATACTTTATTGTTAAAACTTTGTCAATGTATTATTTGTTAAAATTTTATCAATTAGTAAATTTATTTTCAACATCTTTCACAACAGTACAAATTTACTGGATCACCTCGTCCAGGAACCGGGACGGCTCGACTTTCTTTTCAAACCGTTCCTCCACATAACAGAGCGTCAGCTCTTTCCGGGCGCGCGTCATTCCGACGTAGAACATCCGCCGCTCCTCCTCGATCGCCTCCGCAAGGACTGCTTTCTGATACGGCATTACGCCCTCGTTGACGTCAAGAAGATAGACCTTGTCGTACTCGAGTCCCTTGACGCTGTGCAGGGTGGAAACCATAACTCCTTCCGCACTCTCTGCGCGCTGCTTCTGTTTTTCCTTCATCTTCTGCTGGTATTCCTCAATATGTGCAAACCAGCCCTCGATGCTTTTCTGGCTCTTTGCCGCCTCCTGCAGCTCGTCCAAAACGGAAATCAGATCATCCTCTTTCAGATGGCGGTATGCAGCATATTCCTTCACATACTGTTCATAGCCGATCGCATAGCGGATGTAATTGACCGCGCCGAACGGCGATAAATGCGTCAGTGTCGTGATATCCTGCTCCAGTTTGCGGATCCGCTGGCACATCCAGTCTTTTTCTTCGTAATATTCCAGAAGTGCATCGAACGAAACAGTCGCCTCCTCAAAGGCATCCCGCGACAAATAACGGTTCGGGCGGTTGGCAATCTTTAAAAACTCGCCGCGCTTCCGGCTTCCCATCGCAAGATTCAGATACGTCAGCAGATCTTTCGCAATCCAGTGGTCATAGAGATCCGGCAGGGCATCCCGCATCTGGAACGGGATCTGTGCTTCCATCAGTTCCTCTACTGCTGTCCGGCAGCCAAGATTCGTGCGGAACAAAAGCGCCATCTCTTCATATGGACAGCCGTTTTTCTCCGCCTCCCGCAGCTCCTCGGCAACGGCACGCATCTCCTCGCGCGGGTTCTTATATCCCCGGATTGCAACCGGAGCGCCTTTCTCGTTGTCGGTGGAAATCGCCTTTTCATACCGCTTTTTGTTGTGGTGGATCAGGCATTGGGACCGCTTCACAATAAATTCCGTACTACGGTAATTTTTATCGAGCACTACCTGCGCCGCGCCCGGGTAATCTTTCGGAAAATTCAGCATGATCTCCGGCTTGGCCCCGCGGAACTGATAAATCGACTGATCGTCATCCCCGACAATAAAGAGGTTATTTTCCGGCAGCGCCAGCATCCGCACAATCTCATACTGCACGGGGCTGATGTCCTGAAACTCGTCAATCAGGATATACTGAAATTTCTGCTGCCAGGCGCGAAGGACCTCCGGCCGCTCCAGAAAGAGACGTTTGCACTGCACCATCAGATCGTCGAAATCGAGTTTTTTGTTCTCCTTCCGCCATTTCTCATACGCCTCATAGATTTCGCGGAACTTTTCCTGCGGCATACAGGCGGAATAGTAATGTTCCAGCGGGATCTGATTGTTCTTCACAGTGCTGATTTCGCGCGCCAGATTTTCCTCGAGATCCTCTTCCTCCAGGTCTCTGGCATAGTGGTTGACCAGCTCGCGCATCAGCCGCTTTTTCTCTTCCTCGCTTAAAATATTGTTGCCGGACATGCGGTACGTATGGCGCAGAATCGCGTAGAATACCCCGTGGAACGTTCCAAAGGTGACCTGGGTACTCGTCTTTCCCATCGCCTTCAAATACCGCTCCTTCATCTCTTTTGCCGCCGCACGCGTAAATGTTACGACAAGAATACGAGAGGCGGAAATGCCGCTCGTTACAAGCTGGCAGGTCCGCCCCGTAATCACTGCGGTTTTCCCCGACCCCGGTCCGGCAAGGACCATCATGGGGCCGGTGGTATGCATCACCGCTTTTTTCTGTGAATTATTATATATCATTTGGATAATTTCTCAATCGCTTTGTCGATGCGGGCAAGAGACTCCTCTTTTCCCAGAACCTCAAGGATTTCCGTTGCGCCGGCCGGTGTCATCTGTTTTCCGGAAAGAGCGGTACGGATCGGCCACATAATATAACCGGTCTTGTATCCTTTTTCTTTTCCGAATGCGCTGAGCATCTCAAAGAGAGCATCATTGCTGAAATCTTCCTGCGCTGCCAGCAGCGGTTTTACTTCCTGAAGAAGTGCAAGGGAGGTCTCCTCGTTTGTCTTCATCTTTTTGTGAGTGTACATCGAAGCGTCGTACTCCGGAACTTCCTCGAAGAAGTCGATGAGGTCTGCAATATCCGGGAATACTTCGATTCTTGTTTTTACCATGGCTGCAATTTTCTTAAAATCGAGCGGACGGTGGACTGTCTTCTGGATATACGGAAGCGCCATCTCATAGAACTTCTCGTCGTCCATTGCCTTCATGTACTCGCCGTTCATCCAGCGGAGTTTTGTCATATCGAAAACGGCCGGAGATTTGCTGATGTGGTGGTAATCGAAGATTTTTACCAGCTCCTCGAGAGAATAGATCTCGCGGTTTCCTTCCGGGCTCCATCCAAGAAGGGCTACGAAGTTGACAATGGCATCTTTTAAGAAACCCTGATCGATCAGGTCTTCATAAGAAGAATGGCCGCAGCGTTTGGACAGCTTCTGATGCTCCTCGTTGGTGATCAGCGGACAGTGTACGTAAACCGGAACTTCCCAGCCGAATGCCTCGTAAATACGGTTGTATTTCGGGGATGAGGACAGATACTCATTACCGCGTACAACGTGGGTTACACCCATCAGATGGTCGTCGATGACGTTTGCGAAGTTGTAGGTCGGATATCCGTCGGATTTGATCAGAATCAGGTCTTCCAGCTCCTCGTTGTTTACGGTGATGTCTCCGTAGATCTCATCGTGGAAGGTTGTGGTTCCTTCGGTCGGCATATTGAAACGGATGACGTACGGTTTGCCGGCTGCCAGATTGGCCTCTACTTCCTCTTTGGAAAGACCAAGGCAGTGTTTGTCGTAGATCGAGATTTCTTTTCCGCCTACGTTACGCTTGCACTGGCTCAGGCGCTCTGCGTCACAGAAGCAGTAATAAGCGTCACCCTGCTCTACCAGCTGTTTTGCGTATTTCAGGTACAGACCTGCTGCATTACGCTCGCTCTGTACGTACGGGCCGCAGCCGCCGTCTTTGTCCGGTCCCTCGTCGTGTACCAGGCCGGTCTCTTTTAAGGTACGGTAGATGATATCAAGTGCGCCTTCCTGGAAACGCTCCTGGTCGGTATCCTCGATACGGAGCATAAAGGTTCCGTCATCGTGTTTTGCGATCAGATACGCATACAGGGCAGTACGCAGATTTCCTACATGCATCCGGCCTGTCGGGCTCGGTGCAAATCTTGTTTTTACATTGCTCATTTTTCTTTTCTCCTGATTTCTGGTTTTTCTGGAACAATCCTTTTGTCTGTTCCCTTCCACCATTTATTTAGAATGGAAAACAGCCCGGCGTTTCTTCCGAGCTGCACCATCCTTCCACTTTTGCCAGCGGCAATGCTCTTTTTCAGACCTCTACGCCGTGCTGTTTCAAATATTCCATAAAGTCGCCGACGGTAGAAAGGTCTGTCAGTTCGTCGGTGTCGATTTCAATTCCGTACTCGTCTTCTAATGCCATAACCATCTCGTAGAGATCCAGGGAATCTGCACCCAGGTCATCTTTAAAAGAAGTATCTTCGTTGATGCTGTCTGCATCACAGTTGAGCTGTTCTACTAAAATTTCTTTTATCTTTTCTAACATTGTTCTGCTCCTTCCTGCCTCTACCCGGCAGCCAGTATTTCTTTCGAAAAAAGTGTATCTGTTATTCCGGCATTTGTCAATAGATTTTTCTACTTTTACTGTTCTTCCGCCTGCGCCTCTCCTTCTCCGCTCTTTCCATCCTGGAACACAATAAAGCGGGAGACGCACAGGGCAATGCCGATTTCCGTCAGGATAAAGAGCACCGATGTTCCTCCGTAACTGATAAATGGAAGGGTAATTCCCGTTGCCGGCATCAGTTTCAGAACAACGCACAGGTTCAGAATAACCTGAATGGAAATATGTGCAAAAACGCCGCTCACCATCAGCATTCCATACGCGTCCGGCGCATTCTGTGCAACCACAAACAGACGGTACAGCAAGTAGCCAAACAGCAGCAATACAAGAAGCGCGCCAAATATTCCAAGCTCCTCGCAGATGATCGAGAAGATCATATCGTTCTGTGCTTCCGGAATTGTTGTAATCTTCTGCGTACTGTTGCCAAGTCCTTTTCCGAGAAATCCACCGGAGCCAATCGCATAAAGTCCCTGCAGAATCTGATAGCTGCCTCCGGAAAGCCATTCATAGATACGGTTCGACCGGAAGTCACCGCCTATTCTTTCAAAGATCTGCAGATTATTTTTTAAAATGATAATCGCAAAAACGCCAATTACCGCCGCGCCCGGAATCACACGCGCATAAAATTTCA
This sequence comes from Blautia sp. AM47-4, assembly GCF_003479865.1. Classification (NCBI taxonomy): domain Bacteria; kingdom Bacillati; phylum Bacillota; class Clostridia; order Lachnospirales; family Lachnospiraceae; genus Blautia; species Blautia sp. AM47-4. The sequence continues at coordinate 27,605 of NZ_QUHY01000013.1, read as the reverse complement.
CCTCCGGGTCCGCCAGAAACAAAATGACGCAGGCGATGAGTCCCAGAATAATGGCGGTACTCAGGTTGTCCGTCAGAATCCACGCAGCCAGCGCCTGCAGCACGCCAAGTCCGAGGACAATTGCTTTTGCGCGGATGGTACGCATATTTTTTCCCATCTTCAGGATAATGTATGGCAAATACAGAATCAGCCCCAGCTTTCCAATCTCCGCAGGCTGAAGACTGCCACCGCCGATCCGGAGCCATCTTCTCGCCCCGTAGGCTTCATAACCAAGCGGCGTAAACCTTACCGCCGCCATCAGAAGGAGACTTCCCCAGTATACCAGTGCTGCAATCCGCTGGAACCATACACTATGATAATCTACAAACTTCGACAATATCACAATCCCCACCAGAACAATAGCAGAAAGCCCCGCCTGATGCGTGAAATAATACATATCATTTCCCTTGAATGTACTGGCCGCCTCGTAGGCGCTCGCGCTGTACAGCATAATCAGTCCGAAGCTGACCAGCAAAATAGTGCAGGCCAGCAGGTTATAATCATAAAAATCCGAAGGAAGTTTTTTCTTCCTCTTTTTCTTCTTTTCTTTCTTCTGGGATGGCATGTTTACTTTCTCTGCCATGAAGTTTCCACCTCCATTGTTTTCCTCCATTTATTTCAGTGCATAGCCAAGCAGGCTGACAAAGCCCGGATTTCGGTCGGTCGTTCCGAGGATAACCTTACGCACCAGCTCCGGATCGTCCGTGATAATGTTGTCCACGCCGCAGTTGACCATCCGCTGCATATCTCCCTGATAATTCAGCGTCCAGGCACAGACTTCTTTACCAAGACTGTGCGCATGCTCTACAAAGCTTTCTGTGATGTACGTATATTTTACAGAAAAGAAGTCCGCCGCGTCCATATCCTCCAGGCCTCCGTACGACATTTTCATCGTATACCCGGTCTTGATATCCGGATTGATTTTCTTTGCCTGCCTGAGGAAATTGTAGTTCATGGAAGTCAGCACACACTGATCCACAAAGTCATTGTCCTCGATGATTTTCACCACTTTTTTGACAATATTCTGGTTGTGGCCGTTGTATTTTACTTCGATATTCAGGTTGATTTTTCCTTTCGCGTACGCGATGACTTCTTCCAGCTTCGGAATCTGCTCGCCGCGGAATTTTTTGTTGAATCGTACACCGGCATCGAGCTGGCTGATTTCATCGTAGGTCAGGGTCCAGATGCTGGCATTCAGACCGGTTGTCCGCTTCAGATTTGTGTCGTGCATAAGGACAATCTCACCATCACTCGTCTCCTGTACATCGATCTCCGCGTAATCCGACATGCTGTCCACTGCATATTTGATCGCGCTCATCGTATTTTCCGGTGCTTTTCTGGCTCCGCCCCGGTGCGCTGACACCGAAATATACTGGGAGGAAGCCGTTGCCTCTGCACGTGTTGCGCGCATGGCATATACAAGATAAACCGTTTCTCCCGCCAGCATGGCGATCGTGAGAATCACCGCCGTTACCGGACCGCAGAAGGTGCGTACCAGCTTCGAGCTCGGCTTTTTCGTTGTCCGGCTCTTCTGGTAGCCTTTCGGGAGGAACGAATAAAAATCAGATACAGATACGTAATGCTTCCGACAAGGCCGAACGCTCCGCCGATCAGGCTCATCGTCGATTTGACCCAGTCACCGTAGACGATGACGGTACTGACAACGGTAGACGGCGTTTTCACCAGCTTTGCATAGGCAACGACAGCCGTTCCGAAAATCAGATACAAAACCCACGTAATCAGAAAAATCATCACCTGGAAAAAGACGTTGATGCCAAGCTCACGCAGCACGCGTTTTTCCAGTGTCTGGCGCACCCGCAGATGGGTATTTTTCTCTTTTTCCGTCATCATGCACCGGAACGGGATGGTGTAGGAAAACACAAACGAGAACGCGACAAGCAGAATCGTCAGCACCACCGGGATCCAGTATGCCGGGAAGGCATTGAAAATCTTCGTCAGGGAAACCTGAAGCAGTTTCATACTGCGGATGGCGCTATAGCTGCTGTGCAGCCAAAGGTACGGGAAGCTCGCTGCCATGTAGAAAAACCAGGTCCACGGGCGGGCACGCACAAACTGTGCAGCTCCTCTTCCGCCGGCAAGCATCATGACAGGAACGGAAATCCGTTTTCGTTTCCAGGAGGCCTCCAGAGCCGCCATGACAGCATAGATTTCAAGCAGCATACAGAAAAAGAAAACAAGCAGAATTCCAAAAATCAGCAGAAGGGTCAGCGGATGCAGCATGATCTTGTTGAAGTTTTCCGATGTCATATAACTCGTTCCCAGCTGTTTTAAGGAAAAGTTGATCGCCGCATTGGCGAGTCTTGAAACCAGCTGGCTGGAAAACAGGCGGTAGACCGTCTCAAATATCACGATGCTAAGCAGGTTTTTCTGCAAAAGTTTCCATGCCATATTCAGATAAATTCGTATCATTCCTGCATTTTTTACTGCCTTTTTTCTCATCTGCTGTTGTTCTCTCCTGTCAGCCGCAATTCCCCCCGATGAATCTGTATGCAAAAATTACCTTTATTTTTTCTCTTTTGTATTTTACATTTGACACTTCGAGTCTTTTTTGAAGCTCTTTTCTTTCTGTTCATTTTAAACTATCTTCCAGTATAACACAAAACCGGGTCTTTGAGTATTCTTTTTTCTATTTCTGGTTGCACCACTTCTGCAGTTTTTTTACCATGGCGGATGGGCTGCTTACTGATTTTTCCATCCTGCTGTCCGCATCCGGTGCCTGCCGCAAAGCAACACCGAAAAAATACAGCACGAACGCAACGACGATGAGTTCGGGCTTTACATAATTCATTGCTTCCATGGAACATCCTTTCTGACTGTTCTGTTTTTGAAAGTCTTTTTTCTATATTATGATGGGATAATGATTTACGACTGGATAAGATTTTCTTACTGTAAACCCAAAAAATCCCACCTGTTTTTCAGATGGGATTTTCCAGTGGTGTGCTGTTCTTTGATTTTTAATTTACTATCTTGTGCAGCAATTCCCCTGACCTGCCCCTGGCTGCGGTGCCGCACAGAAAGTCTTTGCATCAAACGACGGATTAAACGCATAAAAGTTCTTCGAATTCAATTCATCCTGTACAGAACGCAGTGCTTCACCAAAACGCTGGAAATGCACAACTTCACGCGCCCGCAGGAAACGAATCGGATCTGCAACTTCAGGATCTTTTACCAAACGAAGGATGTTATCATACGTTGACCGGGCTTTCTGCTCCGCAGCGAGGTCTTCGAACAAATCTGTCAAAGGATCACCTTTCGACTGGAACTCACAAGAATTAAACGGAACTCCGCCAGCCGCCTGCGGCCAGATTCCGGCTGTGTGGTCTACATAGTAATTGGCAAAACCAGAGTTCTGAATTTCTTCCAGAGAAAGATTGCAGGTGAGCTGATGAACGATCGTTGAAACCATCTCAAGGTGTGCGAGTTCTTCTGTCCCAACATCATTCAACACCCCTGCTACAATTCGGTTCGGTGCTGTGAAACGCTGAGAGAGATACCGCATGGATGCGCCCATCTCTCCATCCGGTCCACCGTACTGACTCATGATAATTTGGGCGATTTTGGGGTTTGGTGTCGTGATGTTTACAGGATACTCGAGGCGTTTTTCATAATTCCACATCCGTCAGCACCCTCCTTTCCGGTTGACTTCCCACGGCCATGGCTGCATAACCCATTCGAAAGAACGGCTCATGCGGTCGTTGGCGGTATCGATCGTGAGCGGACCGTACTGTTCGGCGTACTGTTTCAGTGCTTCTTTTCGAAGCGCCACTTTTCCCGGAAAAAGGCAAGTGCATCTTCATCCTCCGGGTGGGTGTCGAGGTAAAGGTTCATTTCAACAACAGCAAAGCTGACCTGATCAATCCAGGCGAGCAGCTTTTCACGGGATGGCATCTGCGGCATCATAGGCACTCTCCTCCTCCCTTTCCACAGAATGGTTTACAGAGTTCCGGGAATAAGGTTCCATTTTTTAATGCAGCGGAAAGATCATAGATCTGTTCAAACCGCTGCATCGGAACGTACGCCATTGCAGGTATCATATGATCTACATGCTGCATTTTCCGCGGGAAATTCCTTGGTTCCATCTTCAGTTCCATATTGTTTGAAGCGGCGCGGCGGTTCTGCATATTGTTCGCACCGCAGCAGCCGCGATTCATACGGGATGAATCCATACCATGTTCCTCTTTCATTTTCTGTTCTTTATAGAGTATGAAGAAAATAAGAAAGTGTCAAAAAAGGCAGCGGTTTCTCTTCCGCTGCCTTTCTGTCATACTAATGAAATTTTCATCAAAACTGCATCTCATACAAATGCGCATAAATCCCACCTTTCGCGAGCAGTTCCTTATGTGTGCCTTCCTCCGCAATTCCATTCTCCGTCAGCACCAGAATCCGCTTTGCATTCCGGATTGTGGACAGCCGGTGCGCAATCACGAAGGTTGTCCTGTCTTTCGCCAGAAGTTCCAAAGATTTCTGGACGACTTTTTCGCTTTCGTTGTCGAGCGCTGAGGTTGCCTCGTCGAAAATCAGGATCGGCGGGTTTTTGAGGAATACGCGGGCGATGGAAAGCCGTTGTTTCTGGCCACCGGAAAGTTTTACGCCGCGCTGGCCGATATCGGTGTCGTAGCCGTCCGCCAGCTCCATGATAAATTCATGTGCATTGGCCGCTTTCGCTGCGCGGATGACCTCCTCGTCGGTCGCATCCGGTCTGCCATAGCGGATGTTGTCGATGATCGTTCCCGCAAACAGGTACACATCCTGCTGCACAATACCGATTTCATCGCGCAGATCCTTCAATTTCACATCGCGGATATCCTTTCCATCCAGTAAAATCCTTCCTTCTGTCACATCGTAAAAACGCGGAAGCAGAGAACAGAGTGTCGTCTTTCCGGCGCCGGAGCTGCCGACCAGTGCCACATAGTCGCCGGCCGGGACATGCAGATTCACATTGCTTAACACGTTTTCCTTTGACTCCTCATAGTGGAACGAAACGTTTTCAAAGGTTACTTCTCCTTGCACATTCTTCAGTGGCAGTGCATCCGGCTTGTCCTGGATGTCCGGTGCGATGCTCATAATTTCCAGGAAACGTTCATAACCGGAATAACCATTCTGGAACTGCTCCGTAAAGTTCACCAGCTTTTTCACCGGATCTGTGCAGTTGTTGATGTACAGAAGAAAGGTAACCAGATCGGCCGCCCCAAGCTTCCCACCTGTCATCAGCAATGCGCCGACAATCAGCGAAATAACGGTAATCAGCGTCGAAAAGGCTCCCATTCCCGAATTGTAAATTCCCATATAGCGGTAGCTGACCTTCTTCGAATCGACAAAACGGTCATTTCCCGCATTGAACTTACGCATCTCCTCTGTCTCATTTCCAAACGATTTGACAACACGGATCCCCGAAAGGCTGTCCTCGATCTGACTGTTGATATCCGCAATTCTGCGGCGGTTTTCCTTGAATGCACTCTTCATGCGGCTGTTCATTACCAAGGCAAACAGCAGCATCACCACAATAACCACAAGCGGCACACATGCCAGCATCGGATTTACCACAAACAGGATGATCATCGCACCGATCAGTTTGATAAACGAAATGACAATATTCTCCGGCCCATGGTGTAAAAGCTCACTGATATCGAACAGATCGCTTGTGATGCGTGACAACAGATGGCCGACCTTCTGGTTATCGAAAAAAGCAAACGAAAGCTTCTGATAATGGCCGAAGATCTCGTTCCGCATATCATGCTCAATCCGCGCCCCCATCACATGGCCGTAATAGGCAATATAAAAGTTACAGTACATTTCAACCAGAACCATAGCAATCATCAGAATACCTAGGCGGATAATCTCACCCGTTGCCTGCTCCAGCGGCTTTTCCACAACCGTACTCGTAATATACCGTACAATCAGCGGAATCACCAGTGTAATGGCTGCTCCAAGCATTGCAAAAAACATGTCGGTAAAAAACAATCCCTTATATGGAATGTAATACCGCGCCAGCTGGCGGATTCTTCCCTTCTCTTTTCCTGTTTCTTTTTCTTTACTCATCCTGTCCTCCCTTTCCGTTGGAAACCATTTTGTAATCTTTTCGGAACTCAGACGGTGATACGCCGCATGCCGTTTTAAATGATTTCATGAAATGCTTATCATTTTCAAATCCAACCTGTTTGGCAATTTCCGTAATTTTATCTTCTGTTTGAATCAACAGACGCTTTGCCTCCGCAATGCGGATCTCCTTCAGATAGTTCACAAAATTCACACCGGTATGTTCTTTAAACGCTGCTGAAAACAGCGAATAATTCATGCAAATATGGTTAGATACCATCGCCATATTCAGATCTTTTGCATAATTTTCCCGAATATATGAAATTGCCTCTTCCATTTTTTCTTTTCCGGCTGTCTGACTTTTCAGGCTTTCCCTGTAAACGTGTATCCATTCTTCAAACGCATCCAGAAACAGATCTGCATCACGGTACTGCAGAGGACGCGGACATTTTTCCTGTTTTTCCGGCATGCGGTAAAAAAGATCCAGTTCTTTGCAGATTGCTTCCGTCACTGTCAGAAGCTGATAGGGGGAGACCCTCTGATGCGCCGCCTCAAAATACCAGTTCCGCATTTTTCGCAGCACAGTATCTGCCCGGTCCGTTGGCACCTGCAGAATAAATTTTTCCTGAAACTGTGCCAGCTCCGGCTTTTCCTCAAAACATTTTTTCTGATATTCTTCCACAGGATTTTTCTGTATAAATGCCATTTCCCGGGCCAGCAGTGCTTCCTGGTATGCCTCTGGAATTTCCATCACAGAACGATGTTCTTTTCCCACTCCGAGACAAAATCTCTCATCTTTTTCTTTCATGATCCGCTCTGCCTCCGGTTCCGGCAGAAGATACAGAACTCCTCCTTCTACGCCTTCCAGCAGAATTCCGCTGCATTTCGAAAACCGTTCCCCATTTGCCTTGCTGGTCAGCAGGATCCGGAAGCTGTCGTTTCCGATGTGGCGCCGGAGCCTGCTTTCCATATCCATCCATTCTTTTTCTTCGGCCATTTCTGCATTCATCATCAGATAACGGAGCTGATTTAAAAAGCACCGTTCTTCCTCTTCTTCCGTTTCCCGGGTCTCCGAAAGCTCTCGTTCCAGATTTTCCAGAAGCTGTTCTATCGTCTCCCGCTTGATCGGTTTTAAAATATAGTCCCGAACTCCATGTTTCATCATTTCAACCGCATAGGAAAATTCATCATAGCCACTTAAAACAATAACAACAGGTTTCTGTGACAGCTCCTCCATTTTGTTGACCAGTGTCAGACCGTCCATTTTGGGCATACGGATATCAGTGAACATGACGTCCACCCTCTGTTTTCTCAAAATCTCCAATGCCTCTTCTCCGTTTCGACACTCCAGAATCTCCTCCACCGGCACGCTGCTTCGCCGGATCATCGCCACGATTCCCTGTCGAATCAATTTTTCATCTTCTACAACCAGCAGTGTATTCATTTTCTTTTTCTTCCTCTTTCTCGTCACCCTCTTGATCCATCGGAGAATATTTCCCCCTCGTGATGGGAAGATGAATGCTCACCTTCGTATAGCAATGCTCTTTTGTATAAACTGACAGTCCATACTCTGTTCCAAATTGAATGTGGATTCTGTCCTGTACATTCCGAAGCCCGATTCCATGTTTCGGCTGTGTATCTGAATTCAGGCGCATTCTTAGTTTACGTCTCAGAATTGCAAGCTGCTTTTCTGACATGCCTATTCCGGAATCTGTGATTTCAATCTCAAAGCTCTTTTCATGCTCTATTCCTTTGATTTCAATGACGGCGTCTGCATCCAGCTCCTCAATTCCATGTGTGATTGCATTTTCCACAATCGGCTGAAGAGACATCTTGGGGATATCCTGCCGATACAAATTTTCCGGTATCTGAACAGATAATGTAATTGTGAAATCATACCGCAGATTCATCAGTTCCACATAGTTCTGAATATAATTCATCTCATCCTGAACGGTTACCAGAAATTTATTCCAGCGCATATTGTAGTGCAGCATTTCACCAAGTGCTGTTACCGCATCGGAAATCGTATACTCTTCATTAATCTCAGCCATCATCTTAATGGATTCCAGAACATTATAAATAAAATGAGCGTTAATCTGGTTCTGCATTGCCCGGATTGCCGTATCTTTCAGCGCTGCCTCCCTTTTGATGCTTTCCTCGTTCTGTTTCTGAATTCTCTCCAGCATTCCGTTGATACCATAGCTCATTTCCCGCATCTCTTCTGCGCTGTAACAAACCTTTATCTTTGTTGTTCCATTGTCAATCTGACGCATCTCACACAGGACGTCATAAAACTCCTTCAGCAGGCCACGCACAATCAGATTGACCACCACAATCAGAAGCAGCCCGAAGCCGGCAAATTCAAGCAGCATTCTCTGCTGCTGTTTGATCATGTTTCCGGTTGCATCATCCAAATTGGTCAGTGTTACAAACATTCCATTGAGTTTATCGACTTTCCGAAGCACAATTGCAACGTTTTTCCGGTCAATCACCGCGCTCTGCTGACTCTCTTTTCTGTCACGGATTCCTGCCCGGAACAGAATCAGCCCCCGATAGGACTGCCATTTGCAGGCTGCCGCTGTTTTTCCGCAGTCATATAAATTCCAATTTTCATCAACAAAGCAGGCCCAGCTGCTGTCACCGGATCGATAAATTTCGGGAAATATGTCTGCCATACGCATGGATACCTCGATCACGCCAAGCCTTCCTCCGCTTTGATCCCGCAGTTCCCGTACATAAGTCATCAAATGGGAACCTTCTTTTTTTGTACCGGAGATAATATTTTTTTCCTGTATGTCAAAAAACCACTGTCCTCCGCCCTGATAGCTTCGGTACCAGGCGCAGTTTTTCATCTTTTCCTTCTGGTACAGGATCGGCTGCTGCTCCAGAAAACCATCTGCCATGGCAAAAATATGGATCTGGTACAGATCTGGCATTGCCTCCTGCATTTTATCGATTATGCTGATGCTGTTGTTTCGAAATTGCTGATAATAGCTCTCCGAGATCTCCTCTCCCCTCCTGAGATGAAGAAGATATTTTTCCAACGGTTCATACTCCTGCAGCGTATCTACAACCATTGAGCAGGCATTCGCTTTTGCATTCACCTCCGCACAGGTAAGATCTATTGCCGTTACTGCTTCATTTACCCCATGATCTATGGCATTCTTTTTGATACTCCTAAACCCAAAGCACATCATGCCAAAAAGCGGAATAAAAATAAAGATCAACGTTGTTACGGTAAATTTTTGGTTCAGTTTCAGTCCGCGAAACCAGTTTCGCATTTTTCATCCCCCAGTTTTCTTTTCGGTTCTGTAACCTTACTAATTTTACCAGTTTTTCAATCAAAAACTTACTAAATTTCTGATTATCTTTTCATAAGTTGGTAAATGCCGATATATCCCGTATTTTAGGGCTTTATCGGTATTTTCTTTTCGGAAGATACCTTGCATAAGCTGGCATTTACCAGCATGAAAATGCAACCAAAAGTAGTAAATGAGTAGTAAATATAAGCTCCGATATTAACAAGCCAGCCTTTCCAGTTCTGCTTTTGCAGATTGAAATGTGCCGTGTGCATAATAGCCAAGTGTCATGGTTATGTTAGCGTGTCCCATGAGATATTGCAGAGTGTTTGGGTTCATTCCTCTGTTTGCCATATTCGTACAATAAGTATGTCTGAATGAATGTGGCGTGATGTTCGGTAACTTGTCCGTGTGATACTTGTTATACTTCTTAATCAGTCCTCGCACCATGCCCTCATAGTTTCCTGCAACTTTAGGCAAGCCCTCACGATTTAGGAATAGGAAATTGCTGTAACCACCTACAATCAGCGGTTGTGCCTTTCCTCTGTTCTTTAGTATTCTTTGGATTGCTTGATAAGCCCGTTCTGTCAATGGAAGTTCCCGTTTTCCGTTTTTGGTCTTTGGTGTTTCAATATAGTAGCCCATTTCGCTATCTTTCAATAACTGGTGGTCTATATTGAGTATTCTGTTCTGCATATCAATATGCGTCGTCAGTCCGCAAAATTCAGAAATACGAAGTCCCGTTTCCAGCAGAAGCACAACCTCATCATAATACTTACTGTAAATCTTGTCCTTTTCCATAAAGGCAAGCAGGTGTTCTTCCTGCTCTGGTGTAAGGATAACTTTCTGTTCGGTATCATCTTCCAGAACATCACTTAACTTAAATTCAAATGGGTTCTTTCTGATACAGTCGTCTTGTATTGCCATGTAAAATGACGCTTTCAAGGAACGTTTATAGTTATCAATCGTTTTATAGGCATATCCTTTTTCGCTCATTCTGATAGCCCATTCTTTAGCGTCCGACTGCTTAACCGTATCAATCGCCCTCATACCTAATGGGTCATTTTTCAAAGCGTTCATAAGATACTGTCGTCCTTTTTCAGTAGCCCTTTTGATGTTCTTTCTTTGACTGTTCTTCTTGTCGTAGAGCTGGCAGACTGTCATTTTACCGCCGACTGTGTCGATACCGTCGTTAAGGTCTTTTTTTATCTGTGCTTCTTTTTCCCTCAACGATATATCATCACGCTTTCCAGCAGGTGTCTTGTCTGTCGGTACAAGTTTCCAAGAATAGATAAATTGTGGCTTTCCGTATATATCGGTATATTTATAAACGTATCTTCCGTCTTTTCGCTGGCTCTCTCCATTACGCAAATTGCGATTTTTACTGTCTTTTCGTTTCACATTAGACATAGTGTAAAGCTCCTTTCCGTCATGGAATGAGCCGTGATACGCTACTAATATTATACCATATCTACGGCTCAATGACATTAGATTTCGTCCAATGTATCTATGATTTTTTCAAATTGTTTTCGCTTAATCTGAATACGATTACCGTTCACGATAACCCAGCCAGCGTCAAGATTTTCTTCGGCTAATTTACGCAATTTCTTTTCGCCAATACGGAAGTATTTAGACGCTTCTTCAATCGTCAGCGTATATTTTTCCCAGATAGGCACATCAGTATTGTTCATAATCTATGCACCCCCTTTACTGTGTGTCATTTTTTTACAAGCAGACAAACGGCTTTGGAAAGCTCCGTTAGTATCTCAACTATTCCCATTCTTGTGGGCAGAACCGCACCATGCGGACGTATCATTATTCTGTGAGGATAGGTCGTGGCAAAACGACTATTCCAACAGTCGCTCTCGGATCACTGCGTGGGTCGCTCGCTTTCTTTTGGAAAGGTCATGGCGTACAGTCCCCGTGGCTTGCTATCTCACAAACGTATCTGTCTGCTTTATTCAGTTGTCAAAGACCAGACGGGCATAATCAATCCCAATATGAATTAGAAGCGTTTAATATCAAAGTTTAAGATTTTACGAATAATCGCTTCTTTGATAAAACCTTTCATTTCCAAATCTACCGCAAGACGTAAGTTGTTGTTATCGTCGTAAAACGGACGCATACAGCACTGATTGATATATGGGTCATAAAATTCCAAGATTTTTGAAATTGCTGTTTCGTCGCCGTCGCAGGCTTTGGAAATAACCGTGAAAGTCGGTGTCAGCTCTTTTGGCATTTTTCTTTTTCCTCCTCAATCAGTTGCTTTAACTTGTCTAGTGCTTGTATTCTGCACTTCGTTACATTCGCTCTGGAACAGTCAAGCATTTTCCCAATGTAAGTGTCCGTGTCCCCAATGAAAAAATACTGTAAAACGATATTACGCTTTCGTTCTTCAATAGCTTTCAATGCACGAGCCAGTTGTTCATCTTCGATTGATACTTTTTCTCCACAGACTTCAAATACTGCAACATAATCCGTAGAATATGTATCTTCTGTACCTATGGAATTTAAGAGGTCGTCCATAATTTCGGCGAATGGCATTTCTTTTTTCTCTGAACGACGTATCGCTCGATAGAAGTCAATCGCTCTATGACGTATAACTGTTTTAATAGCACAATCGAATTGATGACAGGTTTTTTCTTGTAGTTCTGACGGTTTCATTTTCCTCACCTCCTTTCGCTAGTCGAAAAGAGGTGTCTGCCCCTTTTCATATATACCGCGTTGAAAGTGGGGTACAGCGTAACCAAAAATCAAAAAAAACTTAAAAAATTTTTTTCTGGCATGAAAAAAGCCCGCACAAAACATATAGTCTGTACGAGCCTTTGAAACTGTATTGTATTTAGTTCTTATAAAAATGCCGTTAGGGTCAAATTGATTGTGTCGAGGTATATCTAAAATATTCCATAATGACAGCTCCTTTACGGCACTATTCTTGTTTATTCAGACAGAAAAGAAATTGCACCGTTTTTAATTTCTAAGATTTCGTCGGCTTCTTCTGCCAAATGCTTACTATGTGTAACGACAACAACACATTTTCCTAATTCATGTGCAGTCTTTTTCAGCAAAGCAATGATTTCATCAGCGGTAGTTTCATCAAGATTTCCCGTCGGTTCATCTGCCAAAAGTACATGAGCGTCGCTGGCTAAAGCTCTTGCAATCGCCACACGCTGTTGTTGTCCACCAGATAGTTGCAATACATTTCTCTGCCAGTATTCTTTTCCAATGCCGACTTCTTCCAATAATTTTTCAGCATTTCCACTACCACCTAATTTGACATTTTCAACCGTTGTCAAATAATCAATCAGATTATAATTTTGAAATACCAATGAGATATTATGCTTTCTGTGGTAATTCAGCCCTTTTTTTGTAATGTCCTCGCCATTGCAAAGTACAGTCCCTTTTACCGCTGTGTCTAAGCCTGCTAACAACGATAAGAGTGTTGTTTTTCCTGCACCACTCGGACCGACAATGGTATAGAAGATACCCTCCTCGAAAGTAGCAGATACATTATTCAAAATGGTTTTATCTTTTTTTGTTTTGTAAGCATAGCTTACATTCTTTACTTCTAACATTTTCGTCGTCCTCCTAACTCATTTCCGATAAAATATCTTTCGGGTTTCTCTTTAGTATTACAATTCCAGATACCAGAACAGAAGCCGTTATCAACACAAGAACACTTACACCGTCCAGTAGATACATTTCTGGTGTAACCTCTACGCTGATACTCTGCACGTCCTGCTTTGGTGCAACGTATTCTGTGGATACTTTTCCCTCATTATTCTTTTCTTCCTCCTGCATTTGCTGAACCTGCTGTGATACCAGATAATTTGCAGTTGCTTTGGAAACGGCAGGAGCGACAGCAAAGGATAACATAAGGGAAAGAACAGCAATCATAATCGCTTCGCTCCAAATTTGTCCGATAATTCTAAATTTCGGAACACCGAGAGATAAGAAAATACCGACTTCCTGCACCCGATTTTTCAACCAGAAAAGAAATACTAAAACAAGGATAACAAAACTTGCAACAGAGATTACCAATATCATCATTTCGCTTACTTTTGCTAAATCATTGAAGTTTGAGGACATGGTTTCGGAATTTCCGTTATTGTCAATCAAATCATATTGCTCCCAATTGATGTCTACTTTTTGCAGATTTTCTTTTACTTCGTCGTAAGCTTCCACATCTTCCACTTTGAAATAGGCTCTTTCATATAATGGACTTGTTTCACCCTCTGCCTTTTCTGGAAATCTCAAATCTGTAAATATTACATTTTCCGAACGGTAAGTATCTCCCTGCATAAGTGGGGACATCTTTTGATCCACTTGATAAATTCCAACAATCTCAGCTTCTGATACCTTTGAATTTTCAGTATCGTGGTAATCATTAAAAGAAATCTTATCGCCGATTTTCAGATTATTTTGCTTTGCCAGTTCCTCTGAAATGACACACATATCTTTATCCTCTGGGGTTATCATTCGTCCCTCTTTGATATGCAGGTTTCCAGATAAAACATTTCTGTCTAGTTTCATATCTTTGTTTCCAATTAAACTTACACCGCCAACATCTGCATTCTGGTCTACATCTTTATCTTCAATCCTTTTGAAATTTACAGGGTTTACGGGAGTTGTTACTGTTGTAATATTGTAATCAGCAATTCCTTTTGCTTTTGCCAATTTCTCAATGTCTTTTATATCTAAGCTTTCAAATTCATTTGTTGTCCAGCCTGTCCAAGTCTCCACACCATTGATAATCTCTTTTTCCTGATGGTAGCCACCAAAACTACCTTCCTTATCATTACCAATCTTTTCTGAGTATTCACGAACTCGCTTTGTTCGGTACTCTGCATTTCTTTCTAAAAGAAAGCCTGCACCTATGGCTTGTCTGGTTTTGTCCTGCACCTCAATACTGGCATTTTTGCTCGCCACACCTGCAAGAAGCAAGGTACTGATTGCAAAAACAATCAACAATAAGAGAATACTTTTTACGGGCTTTCTGAACACAGAACGCCTTGCCAATCCAAAAAAATTCATGTACTATCCCTCCATTTTTGCTAATATATCTTTTGGGTTTGCTCGTAATATCGGAAGAATGGAACAGCACAATGCCACCAAAATAACTGCACCGCCTAAAAGGAACAACATTCCAATATCTTGTATCTGCAAAACCACTTTCAGATTTTCTGTTACTGTTTCTGAACCGGTAATGACGTTTTGCAAAACGCCCGAGAACAATTTACCAATGGCTGTTGCTCCTAAAACCGAAAGTGTAAATACACTGCCTGCTTCTAATAAAGTTTGCAGGAAAATTTCACTTTTTGTCTTGCCGAGCTCATAAAGATTGCCACCTCTTTTTGCCTTGTCCGCATCCACATACATAACAGCAGGGAAACAACAACAGTACCAGTTACCAATGTAAGTACCAGCATAAGATTTGCCACCTTACTGATTTGCTCTAATGGAGCAGACATCTGTTGATAAAGGGTATCAGACGTGCTAAGTGCTACATCATTTCCGAATATTTTTTGCAGGCTGGTTTCCAGCACATCTAATTTTTCTGGTCTTTTTGAGTAAATGCAGATTTTTTCAAATTCAGCTTCTTTGAACAATTCTTTATAAGTGCTGTTGTCAATAAAGACTTGATTTTCTATTCGATTGACTGCCGTAGTTTCTGTTGGCTGGTCTTTTTCCACATTTCCTGCGGACATGAAAATTCCAATAATCTGAACAGATACTTTTGTTCCGTTTTCTGTACTTAGTTCAATCGTATCTCCAACCTTTAGCCCATTCTGATTTGCAAGGTTCGCATTGATAACAGCACCCTTTTTCTCACGCTTGATATAATCGCCAGAAGCTAAGCGGTACTGCATTTCTGAAAAAGGGCTGTCCTTTTCCAAATCATCATAGGAAAGCAGTGCTATTTTCAAATTTTCCTCATTCGTAGAAGTATTGAGCGTAACGGGAGCAAAATTATTCGGAAATACCTCTTGTCTACCAATGCGGTTGATAGACGAAACATCTTCTAGCGTTTCAATCTTGTTTACTTCATTCTCTGTTATCTTGCTGTCCTTACTTGTAATTTCAGCCACAATCTTAGAGTTTGTCTTTTCCTGCATGGCTTGTTTGGACTCATTTGTAGTCCTTAAAATCATGCTTGTACCTAAAATCATACTGTTTACAAGTATCAAAACAATCAACAGAAGAATGGTTTTCCCTTTTTTTCGCTGTAAATAGCGAAAACCAAGTTGATAAAACTTCATACTTCACACCTCTATTCCCAATGGGCTATGACAACCTTTGTTGCATTGAAATGATTTGTGTCTGCAAACTCTCCATAGAGATATACTTCAGATTGCTTTTTCACATCGGATATAGAACCCGTTGTTACATTTGTAACACCAGACTGTGCATTTACTGTGGCAATGACAAATTCACAATCTGGGTTATAGGTTACAGAAACAGCATTCTCTTTTTTTTCCATTCCCGGTGCTTCTATTTTTATCCCAGCTCCCCCCTCAATATCTTTTGCTTGATTTACCAAGCAACCATTGTCTGTAAATTCCAAAACACTTCCTATCAAATTAGCAGAATCTAATATGTCGTTTCCTTTATTTTCTGAAGAACCATTTGCATTTTCTTCATTCGTATTAGAATTGACAATAGGATTAGACGTATCTGGTTTCTCATCTGGACTTGCACCACACCCCGTCAATGCACAGATACATAATCCAACTGCTATGAATTTACTGATGTTTGTCTTTTTCATTTTTGTATTCCACCTTTCTTGTTCGATATGCCCCTATTGTAAAAGCAAACCATTCTAAAAATCCTGTAAAAAAGTAAGAAAATCATCATCATTTTTTAGAGGATTTTTACAGACTTTTCTGTTATACTGTCTATAATTTATATAGAAAAGGATTGATACATTATGAAAATACTTCTTCTGGAAGATGATTTAGAATTATGTAAAAATATAAAAAATTCGCTGGAAAAAGAAAACTATATGGTTGATTGTTGCAATGACGGGGAAACCGCTATGCTGTATGCCTTAAATACAGACTATGCTTATGACATTGCCATTGTAGACCGTATGCTACCGATTATTGACGGCTTAACAATCATAAAATCTATGCGTAGAAAAGGAATATCTATTCCTATCCTTATCATTACAGCCATGAGTACCTTGATAATCGGGTGGAGGGTTTAGACGGCGGTGCTGATGATTACTTAGTAAAGCCATTTCATATCAAAGAATTGCTTGCAAGGGTTCGGGCATTGACAAGGCGACCTGCCAATATCCAGTTATCGTCTAAATTACAATATGGAGATTTAACTTTTGATAAAGACAGCCGAACCTTATCTACACCCGTCAATTCTATTTTATTAACTTCAAAGGAAACCGAATTGACTTTTGTATTTATGCAGAACCCAGAAACACTATTTTCCCGTGAACAGCTAATCCTTAAAATCTGGGGCAGTTCTTCCGAGGTAGAAACTGGCAATGTAGACAGTTACATTTCTTTTCTGCGAAAACGCCTAAAAGAGTTAAAAAGTTCCTGTAAAATAACAACGGTCTACGGGGCAGGGTACAAACTGGAGAAAGAAACATGTTAAATAATTTATACCGAAAACTTCATATTCTGTTTGCAAGTTCTGTTATGCTGATTATTACCCTTGTGATTTTCTTTGTTGTTGCGAATACGGTTTATACGGAGAAAATCAACGAAAGTACCTTGTTTCAAAGATTAACAACCTTGCTGATTTATCAAGCGGAAAGTGATTCTTCGGATATGGATAAAGCACTCAAAGCCTACGAAGAAAGTTATCATATTTTTTCCTTGATTAGCGATACAAAAGGGAATACCGTTTATCAAAGTGATTTTCCATTTCCAACTTCTGCGGACAAGTTGTTGCATGATGTAGAAAAACAGATTTCTACACAGCCATTATCACAAACAGAAAGCACCACAACTTCACAAGGCGGTTTTCTGGAAATAAAAGGAAAACATCACGATACTTATTTTGTTATTCCTGCTACAATTATGACAGCAAATGATACCGTATATCATGGGACTTTTCTTTATCAGACAGCTGGCTTGACGGATATTTTACAAAAGACATTACCGATATATCTTCTTATCTGGCTTTTGGCTTGTATCGTTGTTATCATACTAACCCGTTATCTGCTGAAAAAGTCTTTTGCCCCAACAGAACGAATATTGCAAAGCCAAAAAGATTTTGTTGCAACAGCGTCCCATGAATTAAAATCTCCACTTGCTGTTATGATTTCCAACACGGATATGCTTCTTGATAATGTTCCCTTAAACGAACAGGCAAGGCAAGCCGTACAGACCATAGATTTTGAATGTATGCGGTTATCCCGTTTAGTCAAAGATATGTTACTTTTAGCTTCTTCTGACGCAAAAACATGGACATTGCATAAAAGCACAATCAATGTAGATACCTTGCTCATTACGTTATATGAAACCTACGAACCAGTCTGCATGAAGCAGAATTTAGAACTAAAACTACATTTATCCGAAGAAAGTTATCCTGCCATGCTTACTGACAAAGACAGACTGTTTCAAATCTTGTGTGTCTTTATGGATAATGCCATTCAACATTCCAAGAATAATTCTTTGATAGAGATAGAAGTAATCGCCACCGAAAAGAATATTGCTTTTTCTGTGGCAGACCACGGACAAGGCATTTCTGATGAAGATAAGCAGTATATTTTTGACCGCTTTTATAGTGGCGACAAGTCCCATACGAACAAATCAAATTTTGGACTGGGACTAAGTATCGCCAAAGAATTAACCCAAATGCTGAACGGCACAATAACTATCAATGATACTGCTGGTGGCGGTGCTACTTTTACTGTTAAATTTCCTCTGAAATAGATTAAGGCTTGCAGATCATACAATATGTATGGAGCAAGCCTTTTTTCAAATCTTTGTCTTTTTGGTAATCTTGTAAATATATTCTTCTGGGGTAGGGCGTTTATTACCAAAATATTTTTTGAAATTTGCCTGCACCTCTGGGTCTGGGCTGTTCATGGCTTCATCAATCGTTGCTTCAATATCAGCCCGTATATCAGCCAATGAAACACCGCCAGCCTTTGCACCTGCTTTCAAAGCTTTTTTAATATCTCGTTTTTTTAGACCTATCATATTTCAAATAACCTTTAATCTATATATTTTTCATAAACATTTTTTACATAAAAGTGGCTATTAAGCCAAAAGCTAAAATACCAAACATAAGAAAACCGAAAAAAGCACTAACACATAAAGCGACGATTGAAAATACATCTCGTCGTTTGGGATTTTTTACTAACGAAACCGAAAGAACAAAACCAGATAATATCGAGATTACATTTAATACAATCAATCCCGTTTGAAGTCCTCCTGTAATTTCTTCTGTAAAAAGAGAAATCAATAACGTGATAAATGGTAACAGCGAAATGATAAATGTAATAACACTTAATTTATTTTTTTTCATTTTATATTACCTCATTTCTTTTCGTCCAAAGCATTTAATAGAAACATATAGTGCAAGGGCTGATATGATTACAGCACACGGTATAAAAGGAAATAGCGATATTGTACTTCCTGTTCCCGTCGTTGTTACAGTATGTAATGCGTCTGATACGACATAACCACTATAACAATAAGGGTACACTAACCATAAAGGCGTATTAGCAATTAAAACCCCCGGAATTATTAAGAGTAAATTTAATCCCATAGACAATAGTGGTTTTTCAAATAGTACAGTAATCGCCCACATACAAGCAATAGCTGGAATCATTGTTGCAAACAATTTTAATGTCCATGTTAGTAAATAAAAAACAGGGATAGTTTCTGTTACATTCATTATTTTAGTAGCGATAACGCCCGCAATAATGAATGAACTGAAAAAGATAAGCAACTCAATTGCTAAAAAGCTCAATAATACCAAGAACTTTGTCAATGCAAGTTTTCCTTTACTGATGGGCAAAGCAAGCATTTTTAATATACCATTATTCTTTGTTTCTCTGTTGGAAATCATAACGCAAACAATTACCATTGAAAATGGAAGTAAATAATATCCAAAAAGTAATGCACTTTGAATGAACATTGCCGACCAAGCGTCTGTATATTCTGGCGTCATATACATACTAATACTAGATACGCCAGAAATCACAACTAAGATAGGCGGAATTAAAAGCAAAGGTAAAATCATAGACCTTTTTACTTTCATAAATTCTATTTTTAACAATTCAATAATTGACATACGATTGCCCCCCTTTTATTCATAATGCTTTATTTTGCAAAGATACCAGCCAATCATAAAGAATATGATTGTTTCAAAAACTCCCAATATTAAAATACCTGTATCAATACTTGCTGTTGAAGCTACCGCAGGTTTCATCATCAGTACAAATGGATTGACAAGAAATAGTGATATATCTGAAAGGGACATTGCCATACCGCTAAAAAAACCTGCTACTCCAATACCTAATGTAAACCATATATTTTCACATCGTGATGACACCAAAAGCATAAATGCCAATACAGGTAAAGATGATACAAAGCAATATCCTGTATATTTGACAAGTGTTAGTAACTCAAAAGTTCCGTTGGGTAAAAAGATATTTCCAATAATACACAATGCTCCATTTTGCAAGACGATACAAAAAGTAAGCAAAACAAATAATATGTAAAATTTATTTTTGAAAATAGATGATGTCTTAAAAGGAAGCATATACATCTTTTTAATTGCATTTCCTTGAAACTCCATATTATATGTTAAAGTTGTTGCTACGATAATGCCAAACATATTAAGAACCATAATCATTCCATAAAGCTGTGTCAACAAAACGTCCATAGGTGGAAGTGATAAATTTAACAAAACTTCTTTACGAACTATAAAATTTGCAAAAGCATATAATGCACCAAGAAGTCCAACAATCGGTAACACTTCTAATATCCCAGTACGTTTACATTTTTTTAATTCTACGGTTAAATTTCTCATAATTTTAACCTCTGCTTTCTGTTGGCGTTATCCTCATCAATCATAGCTAAAAACATTTCTTCTAAATTATCATTTTCAAAACCAGCTTGATGTGCCGTCAATTTCAAATCATCAAGACTTCCTTCAAATAGTAATTTCCCGTGATTTAAAATACCAATGTTGTCAGCCAGTAACTCAATTTCTGATAACATATGTGATGAAATCAGAACCGTGCAGTCATATCTTTTTGGAAGTGATTTAATAAGGTTGCGAATTTCGTGAATGCCAGCAGGATCTAATCCATTTGTTGGTTCATCTAAAATTAAAACTGGTGGTTCGCCAAGCAAAGCAGAAGCAAGTCCTAAACGTTGTTTCATTCCTAAAGAATATTTTTTTGCCAAGCGATTGCCAAATTCAGATAATCCTACTAATTCTAATGCTTCATCAACACTTGACGCAGGAAGTCCTAAAATTCTACGAATAATATCAAGATTTTCTCTGCCTGTTAAATTCGGATAGAATGACGGAGACTCAATAAATGAACCGACATTTTTCAAAATCTGAACACGGTCATTTGGAAAAGTCATGTTATCAATTTGAAATTCTCCATCAGTAGGTGCAGTCAAGCCCAAAAGCATTTTCATAGTTGTAGATTTTCCAGCACCATTTGGACCAAGAAATCCGTAAATACTGCCTTTCTTAATGTTTAAAGATACATGGTCTACTGCGGTAACTCGTTGTATGTTTTTGTCAAATTTTTAGTTTCAATCATGTTTTTCATAATTCTGAACTCCTTTCTTGTTACTTATAATATAAAACACCTACATTACAGCAACATTCTCTCTACCTTACATTTACCTTACAAATGAGAAAATGACTGTTCAACCTTTTTCAAAATGTTATAATAGGATAAAGAAAAATATAAAGAGGGCGTGACAAAAAATGAATGATACATACTTAAAAACCAAAAAAATATTGATAGTTGATGATGAAGAATGTTTAAGAAGTATGCTTATTACCATATTAGAAGATGAAAATTTTTATAATATTGTTACTGCTGATTGTGTAAAATCAGCTTTGGAAATCTGCCAACAGGAAAGACCAGATATAGCAATATTAGATGTTATGCTTCCAGACGGAAACGGTTTTGAACTTATGGACACACTAAGAAGTTTCACGAATATTCCAGTAATATTTTTGACTGCAAAAGATGATATACAAGATAAATATTCTGGTTTTGGGTTAGGTGCTGACGATTACATAACGAAACCATTTATGCCAAAAGAACTTATATTTCGTCTAAATGCTGTATTACGCAGATGTTATAAGGAAGATAGCCCTCTTATAGAATTACATGATTGTAAAATTGATTTAGCTAATGCACAGGTTATAAAGAATGATGAAGTTTTACCTCTTACTGCAAAAGAGCATGATATTTTAGAAACACTTGTACGAAACGCTAATCATATTGTGACAATAGACGCTCTTTGTGAAGCTGTATGGGGCGACAACCCATTTGGATATGGAAATTCTCTACTTGCTCATATTCGACGGATAAGAGAAAAAATTGAACTCAATCCCTCAAAGCCGAAATCACTAATAACGGTTAAAGGATTGGGATATAAAATAAATGTGGAAAGCAGGTTATCATAATGCGTAATTTTGGAAAATTTATCAGTAAACATTTTTTTATATACTTATCAGTAGTAGTTTTTATCGTGGTTTTTG
The DNA here is from genome assembly GCF_003479865.1 of Blautia sp. AM47-4. NCBI lineage: Bacteria > Bacillati > Bacillota > Clostridia > Lachnospirales > Lachnospiraceae > Blautia > Blautia sp. AM47-4. The sequence goes on along the minus strand of NZ_QUHY01000013.1, from coordinate 5,493 downwards.
ATTTACTGATTTTCTTTCTAACTTTTAACGGTACTGTTAATAGTATAAGCAAAGATAATCCTGTACAAACAATAGAAAAAGTATCTAATAACCTTACTATTCAAAATGGAGAATACATATTAAGTAATAAGTGTCAAAAAGATTTAATTACAAACAATATCTGGGGAATTGTAATAAATAATAATGGTAATGTCGTATGGCAATACAATCTACCAAAAGAAATACCATTAAACTATTCATTACAAGATGTTGCTACCTTTTCTAAGGGGTATATTAAAGATTATCCCGTATTTACATGGAAACAAGGAAATGATTTATTAGTATTAGGTTATCCAAAGAACAGCTATTCAAAATTTATGACGAACTATCTTCCCTTATCAGCAATACAGAAAACACCCTTTCTTCTTTTGATTATGTTAGTATCAAATATTGCCATTCTATTTATTGTGTACTACTTATCAAAACGAAATGTGATGTTAAAAATTTCCCCTATACTCAATGGAATAGATAAACTATCACACGGCGAAACGGTTACACTTAATATAAATGGAGAATTGGAAGAAATTGGAAATCGTATCAACGAAACGTCATTGCAATTAAAAAAACAAAATCAAGCAAGAGCAAACTGGATAAGTGGCGTTTCACACGATATACGAACACCCCTTTCCATGATTATGGGATATGCAGATAGAATATCTTCTTCATTAAATGTTGAGGAAAATGCTAGAAAACAAGCTAATATTATCAAAATTCAAAGTATAAAAATCAAAAATTTGGTTCAAGATTTAAACCTTGTAAGCCAATTAAATTATAATGTGCAACCACATCAAGAAAAACCAGTTCATTTATGTAAATGATACGAGAAATTGTGGCTGAATATCTAAACAGCAATATAAATAATAAGTTTGAATTTGAATTGAATTTAAACCATAATACAGAACAAATCACTATTATAGGCGACGAAAGATTGCTATGTCGAGCAATACAAAATATTATTTCTAACAGTATTAATCATAATGAAAACGGCTGTATAATTTCAGTTGGATTAGAAATAAAAAGAAATAATTTAGAATTAGTAATCAGCGATAATGGAAAAGGCATTTCCGAAAAAGAACTACAAAAAATACACTCGACACCTCATTATTTGCAAAGTACAGATAATAGGTTAGATTTACGACATGGTCTAGGACTTCTTCTTGTGAAAGAAATCATTTCTATTCATAAAGGAACAGTTTCCATTTCAAGTGCATTAAATAAAGGCTTTTCTACAACTATTTCCTTACCTATAAATAATCAATGACAAAACCGTAGCTTGTATATCACATAAGAGTGTTATATTACAGGCTACGGTCTTTTTATATCATTTACCCAACAATCTTCCAGTTGATATCTTTATGTAATACAAGCTCATACTGCGACACCTGCGTCGCTTTTGTCTGATTATCAAGGAATTTCACAGCTACCTTGACTTTCACATTGTCCCCGTCCTTTGTAAAGAGAGGGTTTACCAATTCAGAATAAAAGTAGTCCCTGCCGATAGGTTCAAGTGCATTTCCCGTTACATAGTAAGCAAGCTCTTTTTCCGTCGCTGTCGGATAGAGCTTAAAGAATGTTTCCAGAAATGCGGTAGCGTCATTGACGGTATCAGCGTCCACGCTTGCGTCTGCTTCTGGTGTCTTTGGTTCATAGTCTGATTTTTCGATTGCTGGTGCAAGGGTAGGGTTCTGAACGATTACCATATCCCCGTCAGCGTCTACATGGACTTTTACGGTATAGGTTGCCTTGACATTTCTTGTCTGTTCTCCCTCTTTTATCTGCTGATCTACTTCGTAGGTAGCAGAAAAAGTGTCCGTCCCCGACTGCTCAATATTCCACACAAGCACATCTGTAACTGTGGAGCTGGTCGGTATATCCGTTCTAATGGTATCCACATTCAAGTCCTGCAATTCCTTTGTCAGATAACCGCTGATTGCCTGCGTCCTTGCTTCAATCGCTTCTTTACTGTTATTCCATGTGTAGTAGGACTTCGCAAAGTTCTTCACGAAATTTTCTATCCCGTTGGTGTCATGCAATCGAAGTTCAATGATTTCTTTTTCGTGGGTGGTGTGTTGGTCGATAGCTGTAAAATTCTTATACACCCCAAAACTCACGCTTGTGATAAGCACCACCCACAACGCAATCACGGTTTTCTTATGTGTGCCTACCTTGACAGTATGTACCTTTTTTTCTTTAGGTTCTTTGATAGTTTCTGTCTGTTTCTTATTCTTCTTAATCATATTTTCAAGTCCTTTCTATTGTTTTACTCGTCCTGCACCGATTAAGTGCTGTTGCCAGTAACTACTACTTAGGTCTGCATATCCTATCGGGTCGCCTGCATGATATATCTGGTTATTCCCTACATAAATTGCAACGTGCGTTACATAAGTACCAGCGTTATAGGTAGAATGGAAAAACACCAAGTCCCCAGCCTTTGCCTGCGAGAGTGGAAGATGTTGGGTAGCGTCATACTGTGCTTGTGCTGTTCTCGGTAAGGAGATACCAGCTTTTCCATAGCACCATTGCACAAGTCCGCTACAATCAAAGGAAGTGTTCGGGTTACTGCCACCATACACATACTTCCAGCCTTGATATTTCAACGCTTCATTCATAATCGCTTGTGCCGTCGCATTATCAAAATGTGCCACAGTCAGATATTGATTGACTAATTCCACATAGAACATATTTCCATAGCCATACCGCCAGCCCCCGTTCTTCGCAACAGCTATCGGGTTGGTGTAGGTTACTTTCTTTCCGCCCGATTTCTCACGGGCGAAGCTCTCTGCAAGATTGTAGGTATGTTTCTTTCCTTTTCCTGCCACATATCCCACATAACCACCGCCATAGTTATAGGACTGTATCGCTACATTCAAATCGTCGATACCTTGATTTTTGCAGGAAGAAAGCAGGGACGCAAAATATTTACACCCCTGCTTGATTGAGCTTTCTGTATCTAAAGAGTTGGGCGGTAGTCCCAGACTTTCTGAACTCTGCATAACATCTTCTGCCGTACCGCCACTTTCTACTTGAATGATAGCCAGTAGCACATTGACATACTCGGAAATGCCGTATTCTCTGGCATATTTTTCCACCATAGGCTGATGTTTCAAGACTTCTGCGGATAAGTTCATACCCGTAATGCCAGAAGAAAAGTTACTGTTCTCGTCGTCGCTGTCCGCACTAATCAAGACACCAAAGAAAAGCACCAGAGAAAAGAGGATAGGAAACAGACTGCCAATGATAGCGATATGTTTCAGTTTCATTTTTTCTTCTGTCCTTTCTTCATTACAAGACTACGGTTCTTTTCGGTATGTTCTGTTGTACGCTTTGATTGTTCAAAGGTCTGTGTCTTTGTAGTACGCTCTGCTTTGTAGTTCTGGCGTGTTTCCTGCGATACCACTTTTTCTACATTCTGCCTATGTACTGGCTGTACAGACTGGGTCGCTTTTCTATCAGAAGCACCAGAAGATAGCGGACGCTCTTTGATAACACTTGTCTTGACTGGCTCACTTGTTTTTGAAGTGGTCGCTGTGGCAGGGCGTTTGACTTCCTGCGTCTTTTCCATACTCGGCTTTGGAATGGTTGAAGCCGTGGCTGGTCGCTCATGGGGACGGGTAGCTCCCGTTGTCGCTGATCCGTCAGCCTTTCGCTGTGCCTGCCTTGCTTCTTGTGCCTTTTGAAGCTCCATACGCTTATCGGCAATATTTTGTCTATGCTGTGTCTGCTTTTCCAATCGTCCCGTTTGTCTGGACTGCTGTTCCTGCACCATACCACGCTTGAAGTCAGACACGCTGGGCTTTGCTTTTTCCTTTGCGGAATATACCGCATAAGCGGTCTGTGTTGGCATATCCTTGATATTCTCTTTGACAGCGTTTGCCTTGTCTTTTACTTTATTTTTCGTATCTAAGACAGCACCAACCTTTGAGCCTGCACGCTGTCCCATGCTGGAAGTGGTATTGCCCCGATTTTCTTTTGAAGCTGTATTTTTTCTTTCCGCTCGTTTATTAGCAACGGCACTTCCAGCCACCGCACCAGTGACACCGCCCGAAATACCGCCAGCACTTACCGCCCTTGCAATACGGTGTTCCATACGCCTAGCCCCATGTCGCATAAACAGATACGGTCTGCGGAAAATTCTTCGTCCCATGCTTTGACTGTCATTAGCGTTCAAAGAGAACATACTCATTAAATCGCCCAGCTTCATGTAGATACCAGCGAAACATACTATCTGCAAGAACGCCACCATGAAGAACGGATAGTCCGTGGAAATGTTATAAAACATACTGGAAATGCTGAACGCCACCGTTACAATGAGCGTTATTCCTGCCCGTGTCATAATGGTATTAAACACCCTCACGATTGCCTGTTTTGCCATGCTTTCATAGCTCGGTATCATGGAAAGTAGAAAGCTGATAGGTAAAAACATAGCGAATATAATAAAAAGTATCTGGCTGAACAACATCATGCCCGTAAGCAAGAATACAAATATCGTTATCCCTAAATTGAAGAACAGCAGGAAGAACACCATGCCTAAACGGTTTACGACCTGCGGTATCGTCAGATTGTTGTTGTCGTTGTCCTCAATTTCTGTTTTCACGACTTCCTCTCTGGTCTTGCCGTCCTCGTCCTCTGGGCTTGCCGATACGAGAGCTTCTACACGGTCTGCCCCGATTTCCTCTGCGTTGCTGTTTCCAAATTGCAGAAGTAGCCACGGCTGTTCCACTTGAATAGAAAATAAGCTGTCCCGTATCAAGTCTACGCTGTCCTTGCCCTCGCTGTCAGAGTTGGGGAGCATGATTTTTGTTCCCAAATCAAGTGAAGCGGTACTGATGTCTGATGAAAATTCATTTATCTTCTTGATGTAATCGGGAGCATAGGCGATAAACGAAGCGGACAGTACGAACACCACTACAAAGTTGATAACGGCGTGAAGTGCCTTGCTGGTTTCCCGTTTGATAAGTCCCGTATAGGCAACATAAAGTCCCACCACTAAGATAATGAGAAGCAGGAAACCAACATAAAAGCCCATAGAAGAAAAGCCGTTCTGTGTTACGCCTGCAAGGGTCTGTATGCTCTTTCCGATACTGTCTGCCATATCGTTAATGAAGTCCAGCTTATAGGCTTCCTGCACCACATAGCCCGTAGCATTGCTTAAATAAAGGCTTATCGTCCAGACAAAGTTGGTAATGCAGTAAAGCCCGTACTGCACCGATTTTCCAATCCCGTCCAGCCAGTTCCACGGCAACCACGACCAGCTATTATCCACATAAAAATCAAGCTGGTAGTTGGAAAGGGGATATTTTGAGTAAAGATTTTCTGCGTTTATGGTATCGTCCACAAGCCCCGTCGCATGAGCTACCGTCCCCAAAAGTGAAAGCAGGATAAGGGAGAGTGCCACGACAAACAGAACCATTTTGAGAAAGAATTGGAAATCTTCTTTTTTTGAACGCACCTTTT